>JAZDJA010000041.1:0-17186 GCA_043804415.1 Candidatus Latescibacterota bacterium
CAGGTGCTATCTGAGAACATAACGCATTCTGGTTCAGTTGTCAATAGATAATATCGCTAAGTGGAGTTCTGAGATAAGATTATAATGGTTCTTATCTAAGAATGATTCTTGTATGATAATGATTCTAATCATGAAGGGCGATCCATCTGTATCCTCTCCTTCGAGCTTTGGGGACGGAGCAGATCGCGATCTGTGTCGGATGAGATTGTCCGGCGTCGGTCGGTTGGATCAAGCGGGATATGCATCGGTGGAGACAAGACGGGAAATGCGGGGGAAGGAAAGAAGCGCAAAAAAAAAGGGCCGAAGCCCTTGCATACCGAATAACACACAAATCATGTGACGGCTACTTCGCCCTTCCCCTCCTCCCGTCCCCCATGCCTTTACCCGCTTATCCAAGCAGAGAGGATGGCAAACCGACCCGTGAAGATGAGCAGTCCCACAAGGATCAGGAGCGCCCCGCTTACGATCTCGATGATCCGAAAGTACCGCTTGATCCGGGCAAACGCGGACAAAAATGCGTTGACTGCGACTGCGGTCACGAGAAAGGGGATGCCCAATCCGATCGAGTACGCCCCGAGAAGCGCAATCCCCTGCCCCATTGTCTCCCGCGTGGCAGCGTACGTCAGGATGGCCGCAAGAAACGGGCCGATGCAGGGGCTCCATCCAAAGGCAAACGCCATGCCCACGAGAAAGGAACCGATCAATCCCACCGGCTTGGTGCGGAGGTGAAGCCGCTTCTCATAATGGAGGAATGGAATCCGAAGTGCCCCGGCGATATGCAGCCCGAAAATCACCAGAAGCACGCCGGCGACTTTGGTGAGGACCGCCATTCTGCTCAGCAAAAAGTGCCCGACAAGCGTTGCCGAAGCGCCCAGAAGTATGAAGATCAGGGAGAACCCGAGCACGAAGAAAAGCGCATTTGCGGAAACCCCTCGGATGAGAGCTCGCTGATGTTCTCCCCCCTGCAGCTGGTCGAGCGACATCCCGGACACAAAGGAAAGATACGCCGGCACCAGGGGCAGCACGCACGGAGAAAAAAAAGAACCCAGCCCCGCCAAAAATGCGGGGAACAACGAAACCGGCTCCATCTGAGAGAACCTCCTGAAGAAGGGGTCATGGGTAAGGGGTCAGGGACTGACTCCTTTTCAAGTATTGCCGATCCCTTGCACCTGATCCCCGATCCCTGCATTCTTTTCCAGCAGTGCCGTACCCCTGCCCTCATTTCCCTGATCCCTGACCCCTGTCTTCCTACTGATTCTTTCCACAGCACTTCTTGTACTTCTTTCCACTTCCGCAAGGGCAGAGATCATTTCGCCCGACCTTCGGATCTACGTGGATCGGTTGCATGGTTTGTTTCGGGCCCTGATCGCTTGGACCCGATTCCTCCTCCGCTCCCCCGCGTATCCCGCCAAAACCCATCCCCGTGGACTCCTGGTGCAACAGACGGCCCTGCGGTTTTCTCACCATGCTTGTGGGTTCGGCTTGGCGCGAACCCACGATATGCGTTCTAAAGAGCAGCTGGAGAGATTCCCGGTCCATTTGGCCGAGCATGTTCACGAACATGTCGAAGCCTTCGGATTTGTACTCGATCAAAGGATTTTTCTGCCCGTATGCCCGAAGGCCTATCCCCTCTTTGAGTCGATCCATTTCGTAGAGGTGTTCCTTCCACCGCTCATCTATGGTACTCAGGAGCACCGTTCGCTCGAACTGCCGCAACGGCTCCGAACCGACGCGCTGCCCCCTTCGTTCGTAGCCATCTTTGAGGGTGGCCTCCAACTCCTCCCGCCACTGATCCGGTTTGAGCGGACGTCCGTCGTCCCCGGGAAGCCCGATCATAAAGATCTCCCGCAGAGCCCGCTCCAGTCCCGTCACATCCCAATCTTCCGGGTGTTCGGCCTTCAGGTGTTCCTCAAACAGTTCGTCCAAGGTATCCCCGAGCATGCCGAACACCTCTTCCTTCAGATTTTCCTCGGCCAAAACGAGCCGTCGCCGGCCATAAATCACCTCCCGCTGCTGGTTCATCACATCGTCGTATTCCAGGAGGTGCTTTCGGATGTCGAAGTTGCGGGCCTCCACCTTTTTCTGCGCCCGTTCGATGGAACGGGTGATCAGGGGATGGGCGATAACCTCGCCTTCCTGCGCGCCGAGGCGGTCCATCACGCTGGTGATGCGCTCGGAGCCGAACAGGCGCATGAGATCGTCCTCCAGGGAGATGAAAAACGTGGAGGCCCCAGGATCGCCCTGACGCGCGCTCCGTCCCCGAAGCTGACGGTCAATCCGGCGGGACTCGTGGCGCTCCGTGCCGATAATGTGCAGCCCGCACGGGGTATCGTCCCGGCAATCCAACTCCTCGAAATGAGGGCAGCACTCTCCTTCCTCGTTGACGTCCGGGGCCAGCATGCAGTACGGATGCTTTACTACGCCCGGGCCCAGCTTGATGTCCGTTCCCCGTCCGGCCATATTCGTTGCAATGGTGACGGCTGAAGGCAGGCCCGCTCTGGCGACGATCTCCGCCTCCCGCTGATGATACTTGGCGTTGAGGACTTCGTGCTGGATGCCGCGACGCTTGAGGAGTCGGCTGAGCACTTCGGAGACTTCCACCGTGATCGTACCCACCAATACCGGCAGCTGTTTCTCGTGAAGCCGGGAGATCTCCTCGATGATCGCATTGTATTTCTCGCGCTTGGTGCGATAGATCAGATCGTCGTAGTCCATACGGCGAACCGGCTTGTTGGTTGGGATGACCACCACATCCAGCTTGTAGATTTCAAAAAGCTCCCCGGCCTCCGTTTCGGCTGTGCCCGTCATCCCCGCCAGCCTCTGGTAAAGCCGGAAGAGATTCTGTAGGGTGATGGTGGCGAGGGTCTGCGTCTCGTTCTGAATCTTTACGCCCTCCTTGGCCTCCAGGGCTTCGTGCAGTCCGTCGCTGAAGCGTCTTCCCGGCATGAGCCGCCCGGTAAACTCATCCACGATCATCACCCGCCCATCGTCCACCACGTAGTCCACATCTTTTACGAAGAGAGAATAGGCTTTCAGAAGCTGAGTGACGTTGTGCACCTTCTCGCTCTTGGTGGCGTACTCCCGGTCGAGTTCGTCGCTCTTGATGTGTTTCTCTTCGACAGAGAGGGTTTCATCCTCTTCGATCCGCTGGAGTTCTTCGCTCAAATCGGGGAGCAGGAACAGATCCTCATCGCCTGGAGAGAGCGCCTGGCGGCCCTTCTCCGTCAGATCAACGGTATGGGATTTCTCGTCTATGGCAAAGTATAGCTCCTCGTCTATCACCCCGAGCTGCTTGTCCCGCATATAGTCCGATTCCACGCGGGCGACCAGCTTCTTGGTTCCCTCCTCCTGAAACAGCTTCATGAGCGCCTTGTTCTTCGGCGCGCCGCGCTGAGCCCGCAAGAGCTCGATGCCGGCCTGGTATCCCCCCTCCTTGTCCTGCAGGAGCTTTGCCCCATCGGTGACCAATCCGTTGACCAGCGCGGTCTGTTTGCGGACCAGCCGATCCACGAGCGGCTTCATTTCGTCGTACCGATGGGTCGACTCGGACACAGGCCCGGAAATAATGAGCGGCGTGCGCGCTTCGTCGATGAGAACAAAATCCACCTCATCAACAATCGCGTAGTAATAGGGGCGCTGCACCATATCCTCCGAGCGGAAGGTGCTGTAATTGTCCCGGAGATAGTCGAACCCGAACTCGTTGTTCGTGCCATAGGTGATGTCCGCTGTGTACGCAATCTTCCTTCTGGAGGGATCCATCTCGTTCTGCAGACAGTCCACGGTCAGTCCCAACATGTCGTAGATTTTTCCCATCCATTCCTGATCGCGGCGAGCCAGATAATCGTTAATGGTGACTAAGTGTACCCCCCGTCCGGTGAGCGCATTGAGATACAGGGGCATCGAAGCCACCAGGGTTTTTCCTTCCCCAGTGGCCATCTCCGCAATCTTTCCCTGATGCAGCACGATGGCCCCGACCAACTGTACGTCGTAGGGAATCATGTCCCAGGTGACCGTTTGCCCGCTGACCGACCAGGACGTTCCCACCAGACGCCGGCAGACTTCCTTCACCGTCGCGTAGGCTTCCGGGAGCAGTTCGTCCAGGATTTCCCCCTCCCTGGCCCTTATCGCCTTCTCGATATCCTCCGGGGATTCGTCCGCCTCGGTGCGCTCCCGACGGATCGCCTCGCGTTCCCCATCAATCCGGGCCCTGTACTCGGCGGTTCGCCCCTTTATGTCCTCGTCCGAAATATCATGAAGCGTTTCGTAGATATCATTGATTTCCAGGACGATCGGCTGAATCTTCTTCAGATCCCGTTCGTATTTGTTGCCGAAAAACTTCGTTACCAGGCTGGAAAACATGGGGCCTTACCTCCGGAATCTCTATGGGGTACCCAGTCAACTATCCTGAGTGAAACGTGCTTACTCACCATAAGCCAAACGTTGTGCTTCCACGGCCGGCAATCCCGCCGCTCGTATTTTTTGCTGGGCTCTTTCTATGTCGTAGGCAACGCGGGCGATCCTTACGCTCGCGTCCTCCGTATCATATACCGCATAGCTGGCCCTGGGATCTCCGTCCCTCGGCTGGCCGACACTGCCCACATTGATCAGGTACTTCCAATCGGTCTTGATACGGAAACCGGTCCTTAACACCAGCACTTGTTCTTTGTCATTGAGCGCAAACACCATGGGTCGATGCGAATGTCCGATGAAACACACGGGCGGGCCCAGCTGTGCCAAATGTTTTGCGGCTTCGCCCGGAGAAGGGATATAGCGCCAGCGATCGGGGTCTTCCGGTGTGGCGTGCACGAAAAGGGCTTGCCCGTCGCGCCGATAAAGGGGCAGGCCGATCAGGTAGTTTCGATGTTCTTCTGTAAGAGCCCGGGCTGTCCAGAGCGCCGCTTTTCGCGCATCGGAATTGAAGGTATTGCTATCGGTCAAGCCCACAGACACCCAGTCATGATTCCCCGCGATCACCCAATCGCTCAGTTCCCGAACCAGGGCCACACACTCGTTCGGATTTGCCCCGTATCCAACCAGATCGCCGATACAGACATACCGGTAGATTCGCTCTCTGCTCAGACACCCCAACACGGCGTTCAGCGCTTCCAAGTTTCCGTGAATATCGGAGATAACCCCGTAGCGCATGGCCCATTTCCCTTCTTTTCGAGCGATGGCGGCCCCTGTATGATCGCGAAACCCTTTCAAACCGGAGGTGCAGACGCGCCACTTGAAATCTACACCCCTTACGTCCATTCAGGACTCGAACCCAGGGGTGGCCCGATGTCCGCCTTTTCACAGAATGGATGAAAACCACGTCAACCCACCCGAACGCCGAAGAGGATAAGGGGGTTCGGACGAAATCATTAGGGAGGATTCTTGTTGGGATCGCCTGGAGGATGGGCTGATTCTGAGCGTTTTCTCGTAAGCTGGAGCAAGGAAGGGGGAAGGGTCAGTCGGGAATGACCTCCAGCTCGGACCTTTCTGTGGGACCCGACTCCTCAGCAGGGATGGATGCGTCTGTTGCGCACCCCTCGATAGGAATGATGATGGCATCCAGGACGCCGTTTACAAAACTCGGCGATCTTTCCGTGCTATAGTCCCGTGCCAGTTCGATGGCCTCGTCCAAGATCACTTTGCTGGGAACGTCCTTGAACACGAAGAACTCCGCCAGAGCCATCTTCAGAATGATCCTGTCCATGCGGGCGATCCGGTGCAGGGACCAGTGTTCCGCCTTTGTCTCGATCAGCGCGTCATATTGCGCCCGGTTTTCCCAGGTCGTCCGACAGAGCGCACGGGCAAAATCCCGAAGGCGCTCGGACAGATTCTCTTCCCCTGCGAGTCGATCCACCAGACCGTCTACGAGCTCTGCCGAACTCTCCGCGGCGTAAAGGGCCTTTAAGGCGACCTCCCGCGCCATTCTCCTCGTTGTCATCGTTCTCCCCTTATCTGACCAGCCCGTATTTCAATGAGCCATTCCCGCGACCTATCCCCCGCTGGGGAGGTACGATCCGTGGTATACCTTATCCCTCGTTCATGTTTCCGGCCGGCCTGAGAGATCCTGGGGGAAGTGTCCCGAATCGAAGCGTATCCGATTGTCCCGTGCAGATCTCAAGCTACTTTCCAAGTGCGTCGAACAAGTTGACCATCTCGATGGCTCCCAGGGCCGCGTCCCATCCTTTGTTGCCCACGCGGGCCCCCGCGCGGTCAATGGCCTGCTCTACGGTATCCGTGGTGATTACGCCGAACATGACCGGGATTCCCGTGTCCAATCCTGCGTGGGCAATGCCCTTGGAGGCCTCTGCAGCCACGTAATCGAAGTGGGGGGTGCTCCCGCGAATAACCGCGCCCAGGCAGAGGATGGCGTCATACTTTCCGGACTTCGCCATCTTTTTTGCAGTCAGAGGGATCTCGAAAGCGCCCGGCACCCACGCGATCTCGATGTGCTCCTCCTCGGCTTGATGGCGCATCAGACAGTCCAGCGCCCCATCCAGCAGTTTTTTCGATATCAGCTCGTTGAATCGGCTGACCACAACGCCGAAACGCTTTCCAACCGCTGAAAGCTCTCCCTCGTAAGTTTTGACCATGACGGTTTCCTCCAATCTGCTCTAAGCCTGCACAGGTTGCTCCCCCGCTAGAGGCTATCCTTTTAGGTTTTACTTCACGTTTTGTTCCGGGGACAACACTTCAAGGAGATGCCCCATTTTGTCCCGCTTGGTCTCAAGATAGCGCGTGTTCCACTTATTGGGAGATATCTCAAGAGGTACGCGTTCCACGATCTTGAGTCCATATCCCTCCAGGCCCGCACGCTTGGCCGGATTATTCGTCAGCAGACGGATCTCCCGAACGCCCAAATCAGAGAGAATCTGCGCTCCGATTCCGTAATTCCGCATATCCGCCGGAAAACCCAACTTGATGTTGGCTTCCACCGTGTCGTATCCCTTATCCTGCAGCTCGTAGGCCTTAAGCTTGTTCGGAAGCCCGATCCCGCGCCCCTCCTGCCTCATGTAGAGCAGCACACCGCGTCCCTCCGCCTCTATCATCCTCAGGGACCGTGCCAATTGCTCGCCGCAGTCGCACCGGCAGGAACCGAACAGGTCGCCGGTCAGACACTCCGAATGGATGCGCACCAGAACGGGTTCCCCATTCGCGATCTCCCCCTTGACCAGCGCCAGGTGATGGTGTTCGTCCACCGTACTTTCGTAAAGATGCAGGTTGAACGTCCCGAATTTGGAGGGAAAGGCCACCTTAACGGCACAGCTCACCAGTCTTTCATTTTGAGAGCGATAGGCGATCAGGTCTTTGATGGTGATGAATTTGAGCCCGAATTCCTCTGCCATCTTGAGCAGATCGGGCACACGCGCCATTTCGCCATTTTCGTTTATGATCTCGCACAGGATGCCCGCAGGCACCAAACCCGCCAATCGTGCCAGATCCACCGTGGCTTCGGTGTGTCCCGCACGCGTCAGCACCCCTCCGGCTTGCGCCTTGAGCGGGAACACGTGGCCAGGACGTGCAAAATCCTCCGGACGGGCGTTCGGGTCCGCAAACTTACGAATCGTCTGCGCCCGGTCGTGCACGGACACTCCTGTGGTGGTATGCTCCACCGCATCGATGCTTACGGTAAACGGCGTTCCCAAAAGCGCCGTATTCTTCTCCACCATCATGTCCAGCTCAAGCGCCGCCATCCGCTCTTCGGATGCGGGCAGACAGATGATGCCCCGGCCCTGGTTGAGCATAAAATTGATGGCCTGGGGGGTCACGCGCTCGGCAGCCATGACCAGATCTCCTTCGTTTTCCCGGTCCTCGTCATCCACTACGATGACCATTTCGCCCTGCTTGATTGCCGCAATCGCCTCTTCAATGGGATCAAAATCAGCCATGCTTCTCCTTCAGATGGGTACACCCATACCGAGTGCCTCAAAACGGATGGCTGAAAAAGGATGGCTCCCTCAAAACCCCATCTCTTTCAGCCGATTGATGGTCAATGCCTCGTGATTTCCCGTTTGCCCTTGGGTGAGCACGCTCTTCACATAACGGGCCAACATGTCGGCCTCAATGTTGACGCGGTCACCCATCCGTTTGAACGAAAGCGTGGTCGCCTTTATGGTATGCGGGATGATCGAAACCTCAAAGTGTGTGCCGGATCTGGACGCAACGGTCAAGCTGATCCCATCCACAGCCACAGACCCTTTTGGGGCAATATATGGCACGAGATCCTCGGATAGTTCCAGTCCAAAAAGGGCTCCCTGAGGCCGATCGGTCCGCTGCAGGATGCGGGACACGCCATCTATGTGCCCCATCACCAGATGTCCACCGAGCCGATCAGACAGACGAAGCGACCGCTCCAGATTCACCCGATCTCCCCGGCGAAGAGTGCCCAGGGTGGTTCGATCCAACGTCTCCCGCACCGACTCCACGACAAACGCGGCATCGGTGATCTCCACCACCGTCTGGCATGCGCCCTCGATGTTGATGCTGTCTCCGAGTTTCGTTCCCTCCAGCACCACCCCCGCTTGGACCGTCATCCGCTGAAGGTAGCCGGTTCTTTTCAGTTCCAGCACGGTACCGATCTCTTCAATGATGCCTGTGAACAAGCCTCCCCCCTTTCCCGTCCTTCCTACCCAAAGTTACAGGCGGACAGGATCTCAGTTTCTGTCTGTCCCCACCCGCGCCTATTTTTCGGAGGTTTCGGGATGCATGGGTTTCTTGGAGATCTCCGCGCTGTAGAGCACGTCCTCGCCAAATCTCCGCAGACTCCCCGCCTCCAACGAGATCGCGTCTTTCATTTGAGAGATTCCCAGATCTCCTATGCCGGCCGTTCCCGAGCCTATCAGCTTGGGGGCAATGAAAAACATGAGTTTGTCCACCACTCCGGCCCTCAGTGCCGAGGTCGCCACCTGGGCTCCTCCCTCGATGAGCACGCTCGTAATGCCCTCATGGCCGGCTTTCAGCATCACCGCGGATAGGTCCACATGGTCGTCCCGTTCGGGCAGCACCCAGATCCGGGCGCCTCTTCCCTCCATGACAGCTTGCTTCTCCCTGGACGATCGCGAGGTGGTGGCCAAGATCAGCCCTTCTCCCTCAAAAACCCGGGCGTCGGGCGAAATGCGGAGCCCGCTGTCCAGGACGATCTTTAGGGGATGTTTCCCGCGCACTCCCCGGACGTTGAGTTGGGGATCATCCTGGATCACGGTGTCAATCCCCACCATCACGGCATCCATCTGACTGCGAAGCCGGTGGACAAACCGCCGCGCCTGCTCTCCCGTGATCCATTTCGATTCCCCGGCCCGCGTGGCGATCCGGCCATCCAAAGACTGCGCCAATTTCAGCGTTACAAAGGGCATGCCGGTGCTTATGTGTTTGAGATACACTTCGTTGGTCTTTCTTGCTGCTTCCGCCAGGATGCCCAGCGTGACCGGAATCCCCGCCTTCTCAAGCCTCTCGATTCCTTTGCCTGCGACACGGGGATCCGGATCGATGATCGCACACACCACTTTGGAGATGCCACGCTCGATGATCCGATCCACACACGGTGGAGTGCGGCCATAGTGACAGCAAGGCTCCAGACTCACATACAAGGTGGCGCCTTTGGCCTGTTCCCCAGCCCGGTCCAGGGCGATTGCCTCCGCATGGGCCTTCCCGGCGCGGCGATGATAACCCTCTCCCACAATCCGGGCATCGCGCACTAAAACCGCGCCCACCAGCGGATTTGGGCTGGTTTGCCCTCGCGCTCGTTCGGATAAACGCAGCGCCCGTTTCATGAAGCGTTCCTCAGCTGTCAACATCGTTGCCCCATATCCGGGTGCACATAAAAACCCCGAAGAACATCAAAATCGCTCTTCGGGGAGGCATGCTGAAGATCAAGCGACCGCGTTCCTTCTCTCATCCGGACTTTCACCGTCGGCACCAGAATTTCACTGGATCGGTCCATATGCTGGACTCGCGGGCTTTCACCGCCGGCAGGGATTTTCACCCCTCCCCGAAGGAATAGTGCGGAGACCCGGAGAAGAATCTGTCGATTGCTCGTTGATCTCCGGGACTCTATGGTAGGACTAAAGATATGATAAAGCAGGTGTCCTGTCAAGAGGCTTTTTTTCCAAACAGTTCCTTCTCCAAAAACGTACGCGAACAGGCAGAGAGAGAAACGGTTGCGGCCGAAACATGGAGGATCCGAAAAAGGGGCCGCAACCTGCGCTCTTGGCGCAATTACCCCCGGCATGAAGCGTCTCTCGTGCTTATTCCCCAAAGGTCAATTCCGTACAGATCAGCTTCATCCACGCGATAAACTCGCCCGCCAGATCAAAGGTGATGGCAGGCGGGAGCTCCTCAAACGGGGTATCAAGCAGGGCGTGTGGCCATGCGCCACTTTCGTGTTGGGTCTCGGTCAGGTAGTCCGCCACTGCGACGGCGCCATCCCGGTATCGTTCCTCACCCGTCACCCGCGCCATGATCGAAGATCCCCAGCCCGCCTTGCCACTTGCGGGCATCCGGAACCGGTCCTCTTCACAGAGAAGCAGAAAATCAAAACACTGGGCTCCGCCCCGGACATAGCGCTCGTCCCCCGTTGCCGCATAGAGCTTGCCGAGCGATGCCATCGGAAAGCCGTAGTAGAAATAGAATTGGCGTTTTTGAGAGGTTTCCACCGCGAAGAAGGACGCCTCCTCCTCGGAAAACTCGGTGATCGCGTTTCCATTTTCATCCGCACGCACGTAAAAGCGTTCGTCCGGACAGGGCTGCTTCTCCAGCTGCTTCAGTATGAAATCGCCGGCTCGTTTGGCTTGGTCCAAATATCCGGTGACCAGACAGATGTGAGCGGCAGAAGCCGTGCAGAGGATGTCATAGGGTTTCCCTTTGCCTGCAGAAAACCCGCCGGTCGGGCCCTGTTTGGATAAAATGTGCGGCATCGCTCCGTAGGAAAGGTCGTACCGGCCGATCAAATGGGCCCCATAGGCAATCCAATCGTTCGTATAGCCCGGGTAGGCGTCAAACCATGGGTTGCCGCGGCCCGTAAAATCGCCGTCCGCCTTGGCAAAGGTCTTCTTGATGAAGTCGGCCACCCGCATGGCCTCTTCGGTGTGTCCGATTAAGGCCAGCGAAGCGATGTTCTTGTAGTAGCAGTCGAGGGAAGTGGCTTCCTTCCCCAATGATCCGCTGGGCTCAACGGCGTCGAGCATGAATTGTCCGGCCTTTTCGACCACGATCTGGTACCGGCTCACATCGGTGGGTTTCAAAGCGCTCTCCTCTCTTGGAGTATCAGATAAGGGATAGTGGTCAAACACCGAAGAAACCGGAAACGAAGCGAAGGGGAATCAACCGCGGTTTTCTTCGTTTCCCTGGGTGTCCTTTTTCGGGGAAGAGGCAGATCCGTCACCCCTCTCCTCGACGCATTCAGGAACTCCGTGCTCTGAGGGTCTGCGCGACGACTTCGGACACCAGTTCCACCAATCGTTCTTCGCTCACCTGAGCCGATGCGCAGCTTGGGTTGGTCGAACACGCCCCGCAGGCGGCACACAAATCGCTGTGCCGCTCACAAATGCCGGCACTTCCGAAAACGTCTATCCGATCCGCCACGACCCTCTGGATGGTCTCCGTAGCGCCACACATCAACTCCTCGAAGCCGACGAAGTCCGGATGCTCCTCCAGAATCCGTCGCACCTTGACCACGGCCTCCCGGCTCATTTCCGTGAAGAAATTGATCTTGCTGATTCCCAACTTCACCGCCCTTCTAAAATCCTGGTCCGGTATGCCCGAACCGCCGTGAAGCACCAAGGGAACCGGCACAAGCTTCTTGATGGCTTCCAAGCGCTCAAAATCCAGTTTGGGCGTTCCCTTGTATCGCCCGTGCGCATTGCCGATCGCGATCGCCAAGGCATCTACTCCGGTGCGCCGGACAAATTCTTCGGCCTGTTTTGGATCGGTATAGTACTCCGCGTGCGCCACAGCCAGTCCATCGGATCCCTCTGCGCCTCCGACGCGCCCCAATTCCGCCTCTACACTTACGTCCACCGAGTGCGCGATTTGCACCGCCAGACTCGTCTGGCGGATATTCTCTTCAAAAGGCAGTTTGGAGCCATCGAACATCACCGAAGAGAACCCGCAGCGGATGGCTCGCACCACGGTGCTTATGGTTTCTCCGTGATCCAATCCCGGCACCACCGGGATGGAAGCTTTGGAGGCCATGTGCTCGATGGCGGGTGTGATCTGCTCGATATCCACATATTTGAAGTGCGCTTCCGCGATCAGCAGAATGATGGGTGAATGCTTGGCTTCGGCGGCTTTAAGAATCCCGTTCAGGAATTCGAGGTTCAGCAGATCGAACGCCCCGATCGCATATCCGTGACGGTCCGCATGCTGCAAAACCAGGTTGGCATTGATCAAGCTCATAGAAGTGCTCCTTTCCGTTTGCTCATGGGCAAGAGATTCTTTCCCGTCGTCTAACTTCTGGTCCGGGAAGGGGAAAAAGACGTTGCTCGTTCTTCGCGAAAGATCTTCTTTCCACATAGCGCGAAGGGCGCAAAACAAGGTTCGGGGCCCCAAAATCACGTCAGGCTCTCAGAGGGCTACCCTCTTCCGGATTGGAACCTTGGACATGGCCATTCGGGGACCAGAAGATCTTTTGACTGGGAAAGATAATGTCGTTAAGATAGTCTATTTCCAGACAAAAGTCAAGTGCTATCAAAAAGGCTTTTGCCCTCCGCAGAAAAATGCATCCTGTCCGAACACTGGCGGTCCGCACCTTCTCTCTGGGGTGCCGGAACGGGATTCCTATAGCCCCCGTGCCCTTCCAGTGTTCCTTCCCCGATCGTCAGATCATCAGCTTTCCATCCTGTATGACCATAATCTCCCCCACCACGAGCGTCGGTCTGAGCAGGATACCGTCCAGATGAAGCGGCGCATGCACTGCGCCTCCCATCGACGCATTGTCCCCCAAGGCCACATGCACGGTGCCCATCACCTTCTCATCTTCCAGAACCACCCCGGTTACCTTGGCCTTGTCGTTGGTCCCGATCCCGAGCTCCGCTATATTTCGTCCGAGCTCTCCGTAGGGCGCGATCATCTCACGCAACATGTCCGCTTCCTCGCCGCCTTCAATCTCCACCGCCAATCCGTCCCGCACGGTAATCCGAATGGGCGTTTTCAGCAATTGGGCTCCCACCATGGTACCATCCACCACCAGGATCCCGTGGCTTTTCCCTTCCATGGGAGCCACATAGGCCTCTCCGGCGGGCAAATTGGTGCACCCGCCCTTTTCGTGCACCAGCCCGGTATCCGCTGTTGCGGACCGCTCCGGGGAGAAGATGATTGTCAGATCCGTCCCCGCTGCCGAAGTGATGCGGGCTTGTTGCGCGCCATTTATGACTTGCGCGACGCGCCGGGAACGATCCGCTATCACCCGGTAGTCCGCGTTGAGCGTGCGGATCAGGATTTCCTCCGTAATCCCCGGAAGGGTGGCAGCCCGCGCCCCAACAGCACATGCTGTCCGACGCGCTTCGGTATGCGTGAGGGATTTAGACGTCGGGGCCAGAATCACATCCACCTGCTTCATCATCTCCGATACCGCGGCCGGAGGCTCCTCCCCATTGATCGTTCTGGGAATGATCTCCAGCGCCATCGCCTCCGCGCCGAGATCTCTGGCCACCTCCCAAAGGGCAAGTCCTATTTTTCGCTTCGGGGCATCGAGAATCACCAACACGGACTCTCCTGATCGCACGCCCATACAATCCCGTACGGCAATCTCAGCCGCCTGCCGCAATGCATCCATAAAATCCTCCTTCCTCTTCAAATCACCCAAAACACTTCAGCAATCCACACAGTCGGGCCTTGTTCCGCTCTCTCCTCGTCTGGGCAAAGCGCGTGGGATTTCGAAAAGGCTGCCAAATCCTGATATCTCCGACTCCTGCTTTACCCGCTTTCCAGATCGCGGATGTTTTCCGCGATCTTTTCCCGATTCAGTCCAAACAGGCGGATGGGGTTGTCGAACAGGAGCGCATGGGCGATCCCAATACCCTCTTCTTCCGTGAAGAAACCATCCTCGATCATGGTGCCGAAGGTCTGAACCAGCGCCCGCTTGTACTGGCGCATTTTGTAGTAGCTCTGTTCGATCATATACGCATCTGTATTCTGACCGTTCTGACAAGAGAACCCCACCAACTCAAGTCGCATGCGCAGCGTCCTCTCGATGATCGAAGGGGTGTTGCAGTACCACCACATGCCGGAGACGACCGCATTGGGGAAGTTCTTGACCAGGATGCAGAGCGGATGTTGATCGGCTGCAGAGAGGACCGTGAAATCGAATCGCACGTCCGGATAGGTGTTGAGTGGCTCCCAGAAAGCCCGGAACATGTCCGGATGGCCGATCAGCCCATCTCCGCATGTCCCCACCCCGCGATGGACCTGTCGCACCACCCCCAACATCAATTGAAACACGAAGCCGTATTTTCGGCACAGACCAAGCGCCGTGTAGAAAAACCGGGTCCGCAGAGCGTGGAGATCCGCCGTGCACACCGGGTGTCCCATTACCATGCGACCGAATACCGCCTCAGGTGATTCGGTGCCGCACCCGAGCGAAAAATCCGGCGGAAGGCTCACCGCGATGCTTACCGCTCCCTGCTCCCGGAACCATCGAAATCGGGCGTCTATAGCAGAAGTGAAATCGGACAGCGTGGTGATGTCTCCTCCCAGAGTCTGGCCGAGATTCGCAACGGTGGTGGAAAGGGCATGTTCCTCGATATTGATAAACTTGTCCACCCGGAGGCAGGGCTGGTACCAGTTCTGGGCCCCGGAAAGCGGTTCGAATGGATCGTTGGTCCCAAAGACATGCGCGATCCGGCTCGCCTTCAGCGCAGTGCCCAGCCATCCCGCTTCGCGCATCCGGGCATTGGCCCTATCGGAGAGCGCCTCCCACGTATCCGCCGTGATCCGTTGCTCGAAGCCGAAGAGTCCCCGGGCCACCTCGTGAAGTCCGGCGTAGGTTGTGGTGCCGATGCTGAGCGGAAAATAGGGCACCAAGAAACGCGCTTTGGCCTCCCAGCCCTCCTGGGCGATATAGTCCTGGTAGGGCATCCCCGCGTTCATCGCATCCGTTTCCGAGTAGTGATAGCAGAGCAGCCGTGCCATGCTGGCAGCCGATTCCTGTCCGACAGGAATGTGTGAGTGAAAATCCACGGCCCACATCGGTTCGATGGCCTGCCACAGATGCTTTCGCAATGTATCGGAACGCATAGGGGTTGCTCCTTTATCGAAAATCTGCGCTGGGACGAAACTGTGAAGTCGGGCTTGTGGCGCGCGGGCCGGAAACAGGATGCCCTACCTTAGGTCTTTGACCCGAAGCTGGATTTTCTTACGCCCCATCCACTCGTTTTCCTCGATCACATAGGCCATATCCAAATTGGTCTCCCCGGGTGTGGCTCGATAGAGCAGTTCTGCCATCCCGAAACCGATGCAGTCGAACAGATGCCCTTCCTGTCGAACCCGGAATTTGAGATGATCCGTGCCCACGACCGTGGGGGTTCCCACGACCTCGAGACCGCGGGACACCAGGACGGGCTTCATGTTCTGAGGCCCAAACGGAGCAAGGTATCCCAACAGCTGCACGAGGCGTTCGTTGATATGGCCCAGGGGAATCTCGCCGTCCACGCGAAAGTAGGGAATGCGCATGTCGTCGGTCAAGCGCGCTTTCGCCACGCTTTGAAGCTTTTCGTGGAAGGCCTCGACCCGATCCCTTCGAATGGTTAATCCTGCGGCATAGCGATGGCCCCCGAAGGCCTCCAGAACATCCTGGCAGGCGTGCAGTGCTTCGTAGAGGTTGAACCCGGGAATACTCCGGGCAGAGCCTTTGCCCATCGATCCGTCCAGGGAGATCAGCACCGTGGGCAGGTAGAATCGCTCCACAATGCGCGAAGCCACGATACCGATAACGCCCTGATGCCATCCCTCGGCAGCCAGAACGATGACCCGGTCGTCCTCAGAGAGCGTCTCTTCGGCCATTTTCAGGGCTTCTGCGAGCGTTCGTTCGTCCACCTGCTTCCGAAGACGATTTTCCGATTCCAGGATCTGCGCAATATTCTTCGCCTGTCCCTCGCTGTCTGTAGTAAGCAGACGCACGGCTTTCTGTGCGCTTCCCATTCTGCCCACCGCGTTGACCCGGGGTGCCAGCTGGAACACGATCTGACCGGTACCGAGCGGTTTGCCCAACAAACCCACGTTCTCCAGCAGGGCCTTCAATCCCAGATTCTCCGTTTGGGCCATCTGCTCCAAACCGAATTTGACGAGCACCCGGTTCTCGTCGACCAAAGGGACGATGTCCGCCGCGCTGCCCAGGGCAACAAGGTCCAGATGCTTGTAGATCGGGGCTGGATCCCATCCCAGACGGTCAAAAAGCCCCTGAGCCAACTTGAAAGCCACGCCCGCTCCCGCCAATTCCTTGAACGGATAGGGACAATCGTCCCGCTTTGGATCCAGCACCGCGCAGGCTTCGGGGAGTTGGGATTTCGGTTGATGATGATCCGTCACGATCACGTCCATCCCCAACCGGGCTGCCTCTCCAATCGGCTCGATGGCGGTGATCCCGCAGTCCACGGAGATAATCAGCTGAGTGCCTTGTTCATAAATCTCACGAATGCCCGGCAGGGACAATCCATATCCCTCGGTTATACGATGAGGAATATAAAAGGAGACCGGAACGCCCAATTCACGCAACACCAGCACCAGAAAAGAGGCCCCGGAGACGCCATCCACGTCATAGTCTCCGTGAATCACAACTTGCTCTTTGCGCGATATGGCCAGACTCAGGCGATCCACCGCCCGATCCATATCCGCCATCAAGAAGGGATCGCGCAAATCATCCAGAGAGGGGCGCAAGAACCGTCGGGCTTTCTCAAAACTGTCCACATGGCGATTGAGCAATATCTGAGCGACAATCGCAGGCATGTGGAGTTCCTCTTCCATCTTCAGCAATTTCTCCCGATTGGCCTTCTCCGGAAAAATCCAACGCTGCTCCATAGGCTGCACTCCTTCTTGAACAACCGCGTCACAAAACAACAACGTATCAAAAGGGCTTGGCTTCCTCGTGCCTTTGAGGCCGGGCGGTGCTAAAAAACGTGCGAATACGCAATCGAAACCGTATCCCGAACATCGGTTTCCCGCGTCAGGCGTTTTCGGCTTGTCCGGACAAAATTCAGCCTCAA
>JAZDJA010000042.1:0-2026 GCA_043804415.1 Candidatus Latescibacterota bacterium
CGGTCTTGGGCAGTGGAGGTGGCGGAGGCGGTCCATCCCCGCCTTCGTGAGGGAGGAAGGTAAACGGAACGCCAAAGATGTTCACGTACTCTGCATCGAACAGTCTGCTTTTGGGGTTTACTTCGTACGATGTGCGACGCAGTCCCCTTCCAACAACCTGCTCGCAAAGCAGTTGGCTTGTAAATGCCCGCAAACCCATGACGTGCGTTACCGTCTTGGCGTCCCATCCCTCGCTGAGCATTCCCACAGAGATGACGCTCTGCACCTTCTCTCCCGGCTCTCCAGCACGTCCGATCGTGTCCACTATCCTCCGGAGCGTTTCCGCCTGTTCCTTCTTTGTCAGCCTGCGCACAGGGGCGTCGGCATCGTTGTCCTCTTCATTGTCATCCGCATCAACTGACACAATTGGCTCCTCCTGCGCTTCAGCCTGGTCCAGCACTCTGGAATCGATATGGAGAATGCGTTCAGGGTCGCACAGTTCGTCAATATGAACCTTCTTGTGGTCAAAGGCCTACTTGACGCGCGCTGCGGTTTCGGTCCGGTTGCATACGGTAATCATCACGGGTGGGGTCGGCAGGCCCCTTTCGGCCCATTTCTTCATCGCCTCACGCCAGTCATAGCCAAGGAGATAAAAACCATTCAACACAAGGTCCGGTAGTGGCTCCTCGGGCTGGGCACGGCGGTTCAAGTCATCCTTCACTTCCGGGTCATTATAGATGTGGTAGAGTCGTGATTTGTAGGTCTTGGCATCCGGAACGGCATCATCCCGCACGACCACGCGCGGGGTCTTGACCAGGCCCGACTCAATGGCGTCATTCAACCCGAAATCGCTCACGATCCAGCCGAAGAGTGATTCCTCCGTGCTCTTCTTGCCGGAAGGGGAAAAGGGGGTGGCTGAAAAGTCGTAGCAGGTCACTATCCCTCGTGTTCGATGGATTCGGTCCAGGCCGCCGACCCAGACGGTGGCCTCCGCTGCGCTGTCCTTTAGATCGCGCGTTCGCAGGTATTTTCCGACGGCTTCAAGGTTTACGCGCCAGGCGTGGTGGGCCTCGTCGTTGATGACCAGCAGGTTGCGGGCGTTGGCCATTTCTCCCATTACTTCGCGTGTGTAAGCCTCATCGCTTTTGGCTCCTCGTTTATCCACACTGCGCTTCTTGGCGATCTGCTCTTCACTTTCCCAGCTCAACACGTGCCAGTTACGCACCCGGACCCGCCCCTGACGCAACTTGTCCCGGAGATCTCCCGAAGGAATGATTCGGAAGGCATCATAATAGTTGCCCGGCGCCGAAGGTTGGAGCACTGCCAAGCGGCTTTTGACCGTGAGGCCCGGAGCGATCACCAGCACGTTCTTGGAAAAGCGGGTGTCCTGCGGATAGGTAACCTTATTCAAGATATGCCAGGCAATTGCCATCGCCATCACAATGGTCTTGCCGGAACCTGTCGCCATCTTGCAGCAGCTTCGCAGAAACTCCCCGCCGTCGACCGGAATCTCGATGCCTACCCGGTCCGAGGGTGGCGCCTCGGTCAGCCAGATGATGGTCTCCACGGCCTCCAGTTGGCAGAAAAAGAACCTCCGTGTCTCAAATTCCTCAGGGTCGCGCCAGTGGTCAATAAGGCGCCTCGTTATGCTCGTTATGCCGGGGTAGCCGGCCTCGCGCCAGGCATGAACACGCGGCCGAATCTAGTTGACCAGAGGGATCTCCACAAAGCGACCTGGATCGTCGAAGGCCCTGGAGCCTTCAGTTGCAACTACATATCCGGCAGGTCTGCGTCCCTCCACCAGTGAGAACAGGCGTGTCTTGCGGTCATAGCTCCAGTGCTGTGCAGGTTCCTCGTAAGGCGAATTGATGATCAGGCGATCAATGGTGGCCTGGGACATCAGTACGGCTCCGCAGATTTTATAGATGGCTCCAAGAGAGTGGCGAGCGCAGGAAGGTCATCCTGCAGGGTGCGCCAGAGGATATCCAAATTGATATCGAAATAGGCATGAACCAAGCGGTGGCGCATGCCGATGATGTCTTCCCAA
>JAZDJA010000043.1:0-15106 GCA_043804415.1 Candidatus Latescibacterota bacterium
GTGATCTTCGAGAACTGCGCGGGCGGTGGCGGACGAACGGATGTGGGCATGGTCCGGCGTTTCAGCCACACATGGGTGACCGACTGGCAGGTTGCTCCGCGGTCTTTCACGATCACAAACGGCATGACCATGGCCCTGCCGCCGGAGTATGTCGATCGCCTGCTGGCCGGACAGAATGGACACACCACCGCCGAACTTGATTTTCAGGCCCGTCTGCTCCTTTTTGTGCGCCCAACGCTCAGCATCTTTCATCCGCTGGGGGCCTCGCCCAATCCGGTGCAGATGGATCGGGTGCGGCACATGGTGAATCTGTACAAGGATTTTGTGCGCCCGTTTATGGATACGGGGCGGATCTACCATCATACGCCGACCTTTGAGGGCCCGGAGCCGCAGGGATGGGGTGTGCTGGAGCTTTCGGCACGGGATCGTTCGCGCGGCATGGCCGGGATCTTCCAGCTGTCAGCCCCCCGGGAACCAGAATATCTGCTGAGGCTGCGCGGGCTGGACGTATCCAAACGCTATCGCGTGACGTGGGATAATGCCGGTCAGACCTGCGAAGTGGAGGGATTTGTCCTGATGAAACAGGGGATCATGGTTCGCCTCGAAGGCGCGCTGACGTCCGAGTTGCTGCTCTTTGAGGCGGTGTAGTGCCGCCTGCGGACACCCAGGTGTGCGTGAAGAATCGGTGGATGGGGCCGATTGGGGAAGACGAAAGAACACCTGCCTGAAAAGGGGAAGCGTGAAACGGTCCATTACGATACGCCACTGACCACGCACCCATCAGGACGCCTGTCCGAAACCTGAGGAAGGAGCATTCGTGAAGTCCCTGCTTTTTTTCGATGATTGGTTTCTGCGCGCCCGGGAGGGGTTGGATCGCAGGCAAGGCCAGCCGAAGCCGGTAAAGGAAGTATTGCTGGGATCGCATCCCGAACTCAGCATCATCCGGGCGGGCCGATTTCACTATGACGCCCGGAGCAGTCGGTATGTGATGTATGTGGATTGTCATCACAAGGACGACCGGAAGCGCTTCTGCACGCGGCTGGAAACGGAGGATCCCTACAACTGGCCGATGCCCCGGTGGACGGAAGGAACCGGGCCCATGTGGACGCGGGCGCAAAACCCGGTGGTGGATCAACATGGCAATCCCATCAGCTGTTTCAATATTGTCTCTCTGGCGGGCACCCCGCTGGCGGAGAAGGGCCAATTCGTCAACTTCTATGAGTTTGAGGACAGCCAGAAGACCTGGGGCCCGGTCATCGCATTCTCCCAAGATGGACTTCACTTTGACGTGGATACTGGGACTACCTGGATTCCCCACAAGAGCGATACGGGCAACCCCACCATCTACAATGCCCAGACCGGGGAGTATATGATCTTCTGCCGTCCGGAATTTGTCGATCGCCGCGTGGCCCAGGTGATCACAACGGATTTCAAGACCTTCAGCCCGGCGAAGGTGGTGCTGCAGCCCGATGCCCAGGATCCGGTCTGCCGCGAGTTCTATGGGCTGGATCCCTTCCTCTGGGACGATGTGTTTGTGGGGATCTTGTCGATCTATGATACCGAGCCCACCGAGGTCTCCCGGTGCCAGATGCAGGGCACCAATGAGGCGCAGGTGGCCTACAGCTATAACGGGCAAAACTGGTACCGCGCTTGCAGGCAGGCCTTTATCCCGCGCACCGAACCGGGTACGCAGTTCGGGGGATGCGTGTATGCGGGCGCGCCGGTGCGTACGGCGGAGAACCGTCTGCTCTTCTGTGTCATGGGAAGCTGGGGAGAGCACGCTGCGGTCGAAGAGATTCCCGAAGGGCTTGCGCCTTTCCCGACTTTTTTGTATGAGTTGCGCTTAGATGGATTTGCGTATCTGAAGACGCGTGCCCGGTACGGGCGGATTCGCACCAAAACGGTGGTGCCGCACGGGGGGGAATTGACCCTCAATACGCGCACCACGCCCAGCGGACATGTGAAGGTAGCTGTGTTGGATGCCCAGCACGATAAGGCCGAGTTTGGCAAGCCCATCCCGAACTTCACGATGGACGACGCCTTGCCGATTACCGGGGATGAGCTTTCCGGGAAGGTGCGTTGGCGCGAGCGGGACAACCTGGATGAACTGAAGGGGCGTCCTGTGATGCTGGAGGTTCAGGTGCGCGAGGCCGAGTTGTATGCCCTGCGATTTGGGTATGAGGAGGGATGGGGCGTGCGGCCGGGGGAGGAGGACTATCATCATTTTCCGGTGGAGTAGTGGGGGAGTTGGCCGGTTCACTGGTCACGTAATGGAGAGGGCTGCGGGGAAAACGGGAACAACGGAGAGTAGCTGATCGCGCATGGTGAGTGGTCAAATGCACTGCTGGAAACATGCTTCGAATAGCAGCGAACGAGCCACCTTTAGTGAAAGGGAAGGTGACTTAAGATAGAGGCTGGTCCATGTTGCGGGTTTGGTCGTAACGGTCGAGCTAACCGGACGGCGGCCAGCGACTTTCAATCTCGGATTCCGCGCCCAATCGCCGCTCCGGTTGAGCGATTTGTTATGCGTCTTCGTCACCAGCATAGGCGGCGCAGAAGTCGCAAACATTGTCCCCTTCATTTTGCGGAAGAAAGGTGCAACCACAGTGGTCGCATTCTACAGCGTTGACCTCCGCCCTGCAGAAAAAACAGTAATTACCTTTAGTCGGTTCGTCTAAGATGAGAAGTGTTTGAGAACAGACGGGGCAGTCAACGGTTCCACGAAAGTCGTCTGACTCGAACCCCCCATCGTAGGCCTTTTCTGCCCATTGCTCGAACTCGTGGTTGGCGACGGCGAGGCGCTCATCGTACGAAAGAATAATCTTTTCAATTTCGTGGAGAGAGCTTTCGTCAATATGTTTCCCAAGCTCGTCGTGAAGGTGTGTTACCACAAACGACATGATGAACTTGAGCGATTGCCCCAACGTATCATGATCGTCGGCCTCTGACTCGTAGCTGTGGTGTTCGATCCGATTGCGTCTTCGCTGAAGCGTCTTGAGCGTTTCCTGTTCTTGCTTCGTTAGAGTGACGCCCAAGTTTTGGAATCGAACGAGCGTTTCTGCTAGCCCCACCGTTTGTGAATCGTCTGTGATCTTCTTGTCGATGTTGCGATAAATCAGAACCGGATGTTGACGCGACAATAGTTCCTTGAGCAGGAGTTCGATACTGTGAAAAACAAGCAGAATTGCGAATTTTGGCCTCTTGTCAAGAAAGAACTGCATTCCGGTCTGTAGTGAGTCAACGGCGTTTTCGAATAATGGATTCATGAGAAGATCCAGATACCTAACGGGCAAGGTCACCTGCCGGTACGGAGCGCAGCGGAATAACGGCAGGTATAGAACCTTGTCAGCTTCATTACATGTCTATGCTCTCTAATATCCAAGTCCCCTCACCCCTATCCTTCAGAACACAAGTGTAATGAGTTCTGATTGTTGCCCCAAAACTATTCTGAGCATCAACGTAAGCCGACACTTTGTATCGGCCTCCGCCTAAATCTGTTACAAATGACGGGTCGGCCCAAGGAAAGGCAGCAGTCTGGGGAGACCTTAATTGTCTTTTGACAAATTTTTGACTCGCTACGAAAGCCTCGACTATCTTTGGTTCATTCTCGGAACTCCCTGCCGCCAATATACACAGCATTATTAGTAAGAGACTCGACAGTACATGCTTATGCACCTTCTGCATCGTTAACCTCCTTCATTGCTCGAGTGTTACTGATGAGAATTGCCAAAAAAATAAAGATGAGCATTAGTGCTATGTCATTAGTATCATAGGTTCCTGGAACGATTCCTACCAATTGACCAATTTCAGAACCAATTGCAGTGATAGAAAAAATCAGTACCCAGAACAATCGCTCTGCAAAGAAATGCTTCCAGATACTAGAAAAAAGTAGGATGCCTCCAAAGGCCCATAGTGCATTTGGTAAAGAAAAGCAAAGCCATTCTGGAATAACCGATGAACAGGCACTTGCTGAATCTCGCAATAATGCAATAGTAGAGTTTAGGCCCATGGAATCAAACCATGAAAACATGAGCAAGGTTTGCTTCCGCCATAGCACGTAAATAATGCCACCAAGAGTAATGCTCGCTATTCCGATTATTGTATTCTTTTTCATCCTCTTAAAGCTAGCATGTTATTATACTGCCCAATGAAATCGGCAAACACTGCAAGTTTCGCAGGATAGCGCGCTTGCCGCTGCTGTAGGAATCTTCTCCTAAGCTGTTCTTGCTAAATATTCGATGAAGACAAATAGCCTCATACCTGCTGAAGCAAACACTGCACATTTTGCAGGAAAACACTCCGCAAGATAATACGCAGAGGATTAGAATTCTGAAGAGGATGCCTCCTTTCCCAGATTTTGGCAGCCCATTTGGCATCCCTCTCAGTCAGCAGACTGGAACATAATACATCTCGTCTCATTTGTCAACACCTAAATATCATAAGTGGTATAGTAGCAAAAGATTAGAATGATTCTTATCTAATAATCCTTCTCGTTTAGAGCAAAAGCCTCACTGCAGGTCCGGTTTGCGTGCAGCTGAGCAAACAGGTTCACTGACCTATATTCCTTTTCTGGGATTGGAAGGTGACTGGACGCCATTTCGCTGGCAACAAGGATATGGATCTGTTCTTAAGGGCAAAATTGAGACCCTTCTGCCTTGAAACCAGAAATGCGGATCAAAAATCGGTTGGCAATACTGTTTTTCTGCCGCATCTTACTCAGTTTGTTAACAAGCCGGTCCTTTCGCCGATTTGGGTTTGTCTGAAAGGACCCGATGGGGAATGGAGAATGGCCAAGTGTTCTTTGGAAAGCAGGCTTCGAACACAAGAAGAAAGCCGCCTCCGGTGCTAGGGAAGGTGACTTTGGATGGAGGGGGGCTCATGCTGCAGGGCTGGTGCTAACGCAAGAGCTTGCTGGCGGGGATGGTGGCAGCAGAATCGCTGTCCGGTGCAGTGCCTCGTTCAGTCCTCTTGGTTACGCGCAGCCATGGCTCTCTCACTTATCTCATCAATGGACAAGTCGTTCCACTTGTCCTGTCGCCACTTCGTGTAGTCGAATGGTTCGCGCTGGATCAGCGCCACGTATCTCTCCGCTTCAACGCTTCCGAGGGCCTTTGCCAGCACTGTGATCCCCTGCAGCCGGAGTTCAGTATCCGTGATCATGGTAACTCCTTCTTGATGAATTCGATCGGGTCAGCGATCTTGATCTCGCTGATCTGATCAGCCTTCCCCAGGACTTGGTCGTCAGTCGTGATGAAGTAGACGCATCCCGCATTCACGGCACATGCAACGTGAAGGGCGTCGATCTTCCGTAGCCCGATCCGCGCGAATGCCCCCGCGGTTGCCTTGACGGCTGCGGTCTCAACGCAGTCAACGGTGGCATCCGTCCTCCACGCCCGTGTCGCTTCGCGTCTGTCCACGAACGGGTTGTTCGAGTTCTCGAAGTCGAGGACGTAGGACCATGCCAATTGGAGGCCGCCTTCCCGGATGACTTCCTGGATTCTCAGTTTGGCCTCCGCTTCAAGCCGAATCCGCAGGTGCCGCTGGTCGTCGAAAGGTCGGTTGAAGCAGCAATTATCCAGATAAACGCGCATGGCTCTTCCGAAGTTACTGGGGGTGCACTGGAGCGTCTCGTGCGCCAGCATAAGACGTGACAGACACGATTGTCGGGTGCAAGCGCTTGTTAGGCTTTGCGTCCATGACAATTCTTAAACTTCACGGGCTTTCCTGACATATTCAATTGGCCACACGGACATGGGTCATTGCGCCCCACACCAGCATAACGGAGTCGGTCAGCTACTTCGACGTAGTCTATCATGTCCACTGACGGGAGTCGGTAACTCATCGTTGTACTACCGTCGGCGTTAGTAATCGACAAATCGCCCATGTTGATGATGTCCATGCCGATAATCGCATCAAATTCGTTGGCAATGGCCGCGCATTCGCTGACGAGTAGCCCCACGATTTTTACGCTATTTGGAAGCCCAATATTGACCATATACGTGAGATTCATGCTAGCACCGCCAGCGTGCTGAATCTGCATTTGTCCGGTCGGTCTAAGCCCTAGATCGGCGACAATCCCAGGTGTGATCACACTCCCCGTCGCGCCAGTGTCCCACAGGGCCTTGAAGGGCCGGTGCTCAAAGTTATTGGGATCGTGCTTCGCAGGGTCAAACGCCTTCGCGACTAGGATCTCTGTGATGATGCGCCGCGCGCGACCATTATGTTTGATAGTAAAGGCATGGAAATTCCTCATTGGTTGAGGGGCCACCCTAGATACCCCCGTTAAGCTCAATTGTGTAGGCGGCAGGACCCGCCAGGCATGGCTGAATCAAGAATGTGCCCTCTTCGAAGTCTGCCTGGCCCGCCTCATACGCAGCGAGCGCTGATGAAAACGCTCCGACAAGGCGATCGCCGACAATTAGAAGGTATCCTCCTGGATGCGTCCCGACTAAGTCAGTCTGGTTGTCAATGAAGAACTGCAGCTCGGTCTCAAACATCTCTTCCTCCTACAAGGCCAGCACGGCTTATGTGGATCCGTGTAACACCCTATACATAAGCAGCAAGTGCCGTATAAGACACTCCCGAAACAAGCATCACATCTTCCGCAAAGAAAGGATTATCAAAATATTGTGGCATGTCGGAATGCATATCCTGGTGTTTTATGAGGATCCGCATGAAACATCCTGACCCAATCAAAGTCCGTCCATCGGACTGCGAACGGCGACCGGTGCATCTAGACGCTGTCTTTCTCTCCGATTGCCAGATGTGTGAGAGGAGCGTTGATTTCCGGTTCATCCCATTCTGCCGCGTTGCTCAAATTGAGGAGCACACCATAGCCGCCAAGGTATGGAAGATATTATGGTATGAATAACACATTACGCTTCTCTTGTCAAGAACAAAATGACCTTACACTGAGAAAATCTCCTGAGCGCATGGTCTGTGATAGTATCAACTTTTTGCGGCCAAGAAACTGAGACATCCCTCTACACGGGAGCAAGGGAGCGTGGTGAGGGGGAAATGTGAACCTTTCCGCCCCGAGCCTATAATGCCAATCAGAAACCGGTTGGCAATATTGTTTTTCTGCGGCATCTCACGCAGTTCGTTAACAAGCGAACCTTTCGCCGATTTGGGTTTTTCTGAGAGGGAGCCGATGGGGAATGGAGAATGGGCAGGTGTTCTTGGGGAGCACGCTTTAAGTAGCAATGAGAAAGCTACCTTCTGTGCAAGGGAAGATGGCTTTCGATAGAGGCTGGTTCATGTTGCGGGGTGGGCCTAACGCATGCAACTGAGCCCCGGTGCGCTTTCTTCCCAGTTTGGACAAGTTGGCGATGAACTTGAGCAGCACCTGGCGCAAACCCTCGTCCGAGCCGGTTTGATCGGCCCAGCCCTGGGGGCGACCGTGCATGCTCAGCAGTACCGCGCGCGCCTCTTTCTTGAATTCCTCCGGACAGTGCGCGTCACAGGGATCGGGCAAAAGCAGCGCCATCAGCACCGCCCGCGATGAGGCCAGCGGCCGCCGCGCCCACCACAGGTGCAGAGTCGAGGGATGCCCGTGGCGGATCGACTTCTCCCGCGCCGCGTGTTTACTCACCTCCGCGATCGGAAAGTCCACCTCGGCCAGGCGCTTGCATTCCTTTGGGATCATTCGTTGTCTCCTGCCCAAACGCACGCGTGCGTTTGGGCGTGCGTTTGCGTGCGTTCAGCTGTAATTGTCTTCGAAGCGTCAGATTCCGCAGACAGCGTCTGCGGAATCTGCCAGACAATGACTGGCGCATTTGGCACATTCTTGGCGTATTCCGAAGATTGCGTCTTCATCTGTACATCCTGCTTATCCATTGTCCTCCGCCTAATCCTCGGGTGGCACATTTGTGGCACATTTCTTCACAAGTTCATAGTGGGTGCCGCGCCCACGCCCTACTCGTCGCAAAATGCCCTTGGCAATGAATTCATCAAGATCGTGACCCGCAGTTCTCCGGGGACAGTTTACGAAGCTCATATACTGGCCAATCGTAATTCTACGTTGTTCCTTCAAGAGGGGTAAGACACCCATTTGGCGTTCATTCAGCGCAAGCATTGACACAACATCCTCCGTCAGCCAATCCCGCCACAAGGTCACCACGAAATGCGGGCCGCGCTGTTCGAAATCGGGTTCCGGCAGGCCTGCGGCTCTGCAGTCGGCGATCATATCCGTTGTGCCGGTTCCCACTTTCTCCGCATATTTTATCCGGAACAGCGGTTCGGCGATCAACGGGTTGCGCGGTATGGGGCCATGGGGCTGCCGCAACATGTCAGGAGTAAGTCCGGGGGGCAGCTCGCCGGGATTCCAGACCTCGATACGATCAGCGAAAACAATGACCTGGACAAAACCGTTATGGCTGTAGTTCCGGTGAGCAACTGCATTGACGATGGCCTCCACAATAACGGGACGGGGGATCTCGAACGTCACAGGGGCCTGTATGCTTGCTGCATGCGTACCCACCCGGCGGTCGATCTTGCCAAGGACAAACTCCACCGCTTCATCGATCACTTCAATCAATCTTCCTTCATAGGGTTGCTGAGAGGCAATGGGCTTTCGTTTTTCAATTCCATGGAAATGCAGGCAATGAAGCTGCACATTATTGAAGAATCGGCGTGGATTCTTCCCAAAAAGAAGTATGGCCGCATTGGTGGGTTGGCCATCTCTCAATAGATTGAAATTCTGGGTAGTGTGAAGTTAAGTGGGTCTGCGTTTTTGGGAAAAGGCGAGCCAGTCTGGGCCGGGGAGGTTGACCCCGGCGATCTGTAGAGGCGCCTTACCGTTTCTGAAAGATTCCCTGCTGTTTACAAAGGGTTTGAATCGATAGTAGATGAACCAGAGCTTCAAGAAGTTGTACGTGTTCTCTGTGGTCTTGAAGCCGTCTGACTGCTTAATTTTCTTGTTTAGTTGTCTTATGAGGTTCTCTATGATGTTGTTATCCCTTACCAGGAAGGGATTGTGAAAATGAGCGGTCAGCAGGTCGAAGTGCCTTTCTAAGGACTTTATGATGGTTTTGTGGTAAGGGGTGGTGAACTGATCCCTTGCCAGCAAGAGCCTATGGAATATCTCTTCAGCATCGTTGAACTGGTCAGCAAAGAGGATGCTGTGTATGGCGCCTCTCAAGATGCTATTGTGTTGGTAGTAAGCGCTTTTCTTGCTCCTGGGGACAGTTCTGTTTACGTATCTTGAGAAATGAACTATGCACGCTTGGTGGGGAATACCTGGAAATATCGCGTCTATGACTGAAATAAATGCCCTTCCTCTACCCAGGTCGCTGACAATGCCCTTTGTTGGAAATTGGAGGACATCCCTTATGGTCAGGAAAAACTTCTCTGAGCCCTCTACATTCTCTTTGTCTGCAAGTGCAAAGCACACAGGATCAAAGGTAAGTATATCCTGGGCAATGAGGAGGGTGGCATCTTTGCCCTTTATCTTCAACTCCTTACCATCCACTCCTAGCAGCCCAGACCACTTCGGCTTGAGCTCTACGGCTACCTCCAATGGGGATTTGGAGTTCTTTCCATACTCCATCACCCAGTTCAAGAGGCCCCGTTCCGAGACACCGACGTTGTTAGCTACAGCTCTCAGGGATGCGTGGTCTTCTAGGTATCTTCTCACACTTGAGCTAACAAAACCTCTTGAATACCTCCTGCGCTTGTTCTGTACTTCAAATGTGAAATTCTTGTTGCACTGCTTACAGACATATCTTTGGAGTTTCCTAGCGCTTACCCCCCTTTCTGTATGTAGGCCGCTTCGCACAAAACCTTTCTTCTTGACATCGAAACCCAAACATCGCGGGCACCTTTTTGCAGACATTCCTATCCTCCCATCTTTTTGTCAAAAACTCGATGGGAGGAATATACATAAATATTAGCTACTTTCGTGCTAAATCAGACCCAGTTAACTTCACACTGCCAAATTCTGCAAAATGGACTTCGGAGCACGGGCCCCCATGAGTTTCAACCGGCCCACAGCTTCGGCCGTTTCAACAAAAGCCGTCACCCGGGAATTGTCGATATCCCGGAGCGTTGCTCCGTCACAGACGCTTCCGTCAAATGGAGCTGTTTGAAGTGCGCCGCGATTTGCAAGGCACTCGACAAGGCTGGCGTAAACCTCGCGGATCAGTCCGAGGGTATCAAAAAAACGGCGTCTTGTAACTTGACGGCCTGCCTGCGCCACCAGTTCGGCCATTTCAGGATCACGCGCCTTGTCGTCATTCCCGTTGACAAAGATCAGGCGTTCACGGTGGGTCCTGGTGGCATGCTCAAACTCCAATTCAGTAGGCGACTTTCCGTCCTTGTTCTTCCATCCGTATTCGTTACCCAGAATGGCAAGATAGATGTCCCTCTGTTCGACCTCGCTCAGGTAAATATCGTCAGGTTTGCGGTCAGCGGCGGGGATGTCTTCGAACAGAAATACGTCCGATATGAATCTGCTCAGCAAAGGATCATGTGTGATGAAATCTTTCACTGCGTGTCGTTCCGCTGTGAGTTCCTTTTGAACGCTGCTGATGAATAGGCTGTAATGATTGGCGGTCGGTTGCTTCATTGTTGGTCCTTTTCGCCATACGGCGCTTCATCCTCGCGCACCCGCATCGGCTGGGTCATGGCATCCACCCGCAGATAGTAGTGCTGCACCTTCTTGACCTCGTTCCACGTGTGCTTGGCGGGATCGGGGATCGGCTCCTGGAGCACGGGCTCCTTGCCGCAATTGGTGACGATGTAGAGCCAGTAGCAGTCGCGGCGGTCCTCGGCGACGCGGCGTTCGTTGGGGGTGAGGAGAATGGTGCCGGTGAGCGCCGAGAGCCCCTTGACCTCGATCAGGCGGATCTCGCCCGAACGGGTGTCGAGACTGGTCACGTCGTAGCCGACGTTCCTGGCGCTGACATCCTCCACTTGGCAGCCGCGGGCGCGTTCGTGCTCCATGACCACCTTCATGGCGAGGGCCTCGGTCTCGAGGTTCTGCCGGAGCCGCGTGACCTCGCTGGATGCGCGCTCGGGGTGGGGCAGAACCAGCACACTGGTGATCCGCTCGACGCCCTGCAGGGACAGTGCACGCTGGCGGCCCAGCTCCTCGCGGCGGCGCTCGCGACGGGCTAGCAACTCGTCTTGGCGGTTCTCGGCCTTGGCGCGGCGGCCCTCCGCGCCCTGCTTTCCTGCGTCCACATCGATGGAGGCCCGTCCGATCTCCTCGTCGGTGCGTTGCAGGAGCTCGGTGAGCGACAACTCCACATGTGCGGCAATCCGCTCGACCTCGGCGATGCGTTCGCCGCGTGCCTGATCGAGGAAGGGCGCCAGCGCATGCTCCTGCAACCAGTCTGCAGGTTCCGGTGCGGCGGCGATGGCAGGCAGATCGTCGGGTGGTGCGGCGGGCGTGAAGTTGCCCAGGGCTCCGGGCTCGCGTAGCTGGGGCTCATTGTTCTCGGAAATCTCCACGGCAAAGAGGCTCTCGTGGACCGTGTGCCCCATCCCGTCCACCACCCGCGCGCGGAGGAAGTCGATGCGGGCGGGCGCCTCGTGGGCGAGCGAGTGGAAGCAGGCCCCCTGACTGAAGGGCTCCCGTGCGCGTTCGCGGGTATGGCGTCGGATCGACTCGAACAGCGGGTGCCCGGGGGTCACTCATTCGAGGTTGTGTTGTTCCGCCGTCTCGCGGTCGGTGGAGCAGCGCGGATAACGGCTGGCGAGTTCGGGCAGTTTCCAGTCCTCTTCGCGCTCATAGCGCCGGAGCAGGTTCGGCGTGCGGGCCGGCTCGAAGGTATGCGGCAGGTTGGCGACTACTTTGAGATTGAGCGGCACGAACTCGGCGGCCTCGCGGAGGAAGCGGGCGATGCTTTCGGGCACCAGTCGGCGCTCCTTGGCACGCGCACGGCGCTCGATCAGCATCTCGAGGTTGAGCTTCTTGGCGGCCAGGCCCTCGAGCGCGTTCTGGCAGATGTTGCGGAAACGGGACTCGTCCACATCCTTCAGCAGGCGCTCTTCCAGGTCGGCATCGCCCAGCTTGCCCGCGTAGTAATCGCGCAGGACCCGCTCGACATGCGAGGCGGGCAGGATCTCGCCGACGACATTGAAGACCGCGTCGTCGTCGAGCGCGTTGCGGATCTCCTGCAGCTTGTCGAGCAGGCGTTGCAGCACGCGGCCTTCGATGGTGTTGGTGGCGACAAAGTTGAAGATCAGGCAGTCCTTGAGCTGGCCGTAGCGGTGGATACGCCCCATGCGCTGTTCGAGGCGGTTGGGATTCCACGGGATGTCGTAGTTGAACAGGATGTTGCAGCACTGCAGGTTGATACCCTCGCCCGCGGCTTCGGTGGCGACGAGCAGCTGGATCTCCCCGTCACGGAACTGCTGTTCGGTGTAGATGCGGGTGCCCGGCACGTCGCGGGAACCGGATTTCATGCCGCCGTGGATGACCCCGACGCGAAAGCCCCAGGCCTCGAGATTCTCGACCAGGTAGTCGAGCGTATCCTTGAACTCGGTGAAGAGCAGCAGGCGCCGGTCGGGGTGATCGTAGAAACCCTCGCTTTCGAGCAATGTCTTGAGCTTGCCGAGTTTGGCTTCGACACCGCTCTCTTCGACTCCCTTGGCCACGACGGCCAGGTCGCGCAGCTCGGCGATCTCTTCGCGGACCATCTCGGCGTTACCGGCCAAGGTGACGGCTTCGAGCATGCGTTCGAGCCGTTCGCGTTCTGCCTCCTCCATCTCGTCGAGCTCGTCCCAGTCGGGCAGCGTGGGGGGCGCGGTCTGCACCAGCTCCTGGGCTTGCTTGAGGCCCTTCTCGAGGCGCTTGGCGCGGTTCTCCAGACTGCGGCGCATGGCGCGGGTGCTGGAAGCGAGCCGGCGTTGGTAGAGTGCCATCAAGAAGCCGACGGCCCGGGCGCGCGGATTGTCGTCCTCGGCGGCGGCACGAGCACTCTGCCGCTTCACGAAACGGGTGATCTCGCGGTAGAGATCGAACTCTTCCCCTTCGATCAGGAAGTCCACCGTATGCGTGATGCGTTTGGTGAAGATCTTGCGCGCTTCCCAAGTGCCATCGTCGTTGCGCTCGGGGAAGTAGACCATCGCCTCCTTGGTGCGCCGTAGGTAAAAAGGCGCCCGCTGTTGGGCCATGGCCTGCTGGATGGAGCGCACATCGGCGTAGACATCGCGATCGAGAAGCTGCAGGAAGAGCGTGAAGTTGACCGGATCGCCCCGGTGCGGCGTGGCGGTCATAAGTAGGAGATGGTCGGACGTGTCGCGCAGCAGCTCCCCCAACTTATAGCGCTGGCTCTTGTGCGACTCGTCGCGGGCCGACATCCGGTGGGCCTCATCGACGATGACCAGATCCCACTGCACCTGGCGCAGCCCGGGCAGGATGTCCTCTCGCTTGGCCAGATCAAGCGAGGTGATGACCTTCTTCTGCTTCATCCACTGGTTGACGCCGAACTGGTCGCGCAGGTCGCCACCCTTGAGGACGAGGAATTCCTCGTCGAACTTCTCCTTGAGCTCACGTTGCCATTGGAAGGCGAGATTGGCGGGGGCGACGACCAGGATGCGTTCGGCTAGACCGCGAAGCTGCAATTCGCGGATTAGCAGGCCGGCCATGATGGTCTTGCCCGCGCCTGCGTCATCGGCAAGCAGAAAGCGCACCCGGGCCAGCTTGAGCAGGTGGTCGTAGATCGCTTCCAGCTGGTGAGGCAGGGGATCGACGCGCGAGATCGAGAGCCCGAAGTAGGGGTCAAACTCCCAGGCAATGCCGAGCGCATGGGCCTGAAGACCGAGGCGAAGGAGCTTGCCGTCGCCACTGAAGGCGAACCCTGAGTCCTGGATCGTGAGGGACGCGAGGTCGTCGGCGGTCAGAGTGACCTTGCGAAATCGCTCCGACCGGGTGCCGACCAGGCCGACGGACCAGCAGTCGTCAGCCGCCTGGCGCACAGTTTCCACCCTCATCGGTTCGGAAAAGAGTGGGCCCGTGAGGGTCTGACCTTCGTGAATGCTCTGGACTCTGGTCAAGTCAGTTGGCCCTTTGTTTGTTGCTGAAACTCTGGACTCTTAGTGCTGGGGTGTGCGTACTCGCCGGCTGCATGCATCTACCATGGTTCGTATGAACCCGTGCAGCACCCTATATGCCGCTGCAATTGCCGCATAGGACACCCACGAGACCAAGCATCACATCTTCCGCAACGAAAGCATTATCAAGATATTGTGGCATGTCGGAATTCATATCAGTGTGTTTTATGAGGATCCGCATAAAACACACTGATCCAGGCAAAGTCCGTCGATCGGACTGCGAGCTGCGGTCGGTCGATCTGGCCGCTGGCTTTCTCTTTGACGACCAGATGTGTCAGAGAAGCGTTGATATTCGGTTCAGACATTTCTGCTGGGTTGCTCAAATGGAGGAACACATGATAACCACCAAGGTTTGAAAGATATTATATGCATGAATAACACATTAGGCTTCTCTTGTCAAGAACAAAATGACCGTACACTGAGAAAATCTCCTGAGCGCATGGTCTGTGATAGTATCAACTTTCTGCGGTCAAGAAACTGAGAACCCTCGACGCAGGGAGCGAAGAGGCGTGCTGCAGTGGGACTAGAAAACGGTTGCCCTCGCATCCAGAGAGGCCGGTCCATAAACACGCTGACAAGCTCGTTTCTCTGCGGCACCTTACTCAGTATATCAACAAGCCAATCCTTTCGCCGATGTTGGGCATATCTGAGAGGAGGCCGATGGGGAATGGTGAATGGGCAGGTGTTTTTTTGGAGAGCATGCTTCGAATAGCAATCAGAAAGCCACCCCCGGTGAAAGGGATGATGGCTTTGGATAGAGGCTGGTTCATGTTGCGGGGTTGGTGCTAACGATAGAGAGGAGCCGTCCCGATTCGAAGCCGAGGATAGTAGAACTAAAGACAACCTTTCCCGAAGCCTCAGACCAGATTGCGCCAGCGAGTCAAGCGGGCAGCTTCGTTGACTTGTCAGGCCAAGGCACTTCCCATACTCACAACTTCCACGTTGATCTGCTTTTCCACCTTATGAGTTACAGAAAGATAGCGGTCGATGCTATCAAGAACTGTAGCGTGAAAATAGCGCTCTCCACAGGTTATACAGACTTCTGCCT
>JAZDJA010000044.1:0-9856 GCA_043804415.1 Candidatus Latescibacterota bacterium
TGTTTTACCAAGTGGGATCTGGAGAATCTGAAAGGCATACAAGGGGGATGTATGGACTATCCACCGGATGTGCTCCCCAGTGTCGTGGACGGCGAGGATGTGTTGATCGACGAGCAACTGGTACTAAACTGGAAGCCTCGGGAGTAAAGGCGCATCCGTGTGTCACGTGCTTCTCTTATTCTCCTCCATAATCTGGAAGGATATTTCTGTGAATCTGCGACATATCGCGGTGCATCATTTCAGGCGCCGAAAGATCAAAATGGGGTTCCTCATCCTGGGCCTGGTGATCGGGGTGAGCGCGGTAGTCGCCCTGATCACGTTGACGCGGACCATGGGCCGGGACATCGCGGAAAAGCTGGATACGTTCGGAGCCAATATCCTGATCGTTCCCCAGTCGGATGCGCTTTCCTTAAGCTACGGGGGCATGGTGGTCTCAGGGGTCTCTTTCGATCGGAGATCGCTCTCTGAAGCTGATTTGGAGAAAATAGAAACCATCGAGCACAAGGAGAGTCTGAGCATTCTCTCGCCCAAACTGTTGAGCGCTGCCCGGGTCAACGGCATGGAGGTGCTGCTGGTGGGGATCCACTTTGGGGAGGAACTGCGGCTCAAAAAATGGTGGAGGATCTCGGGCCGAGCTCCCAAAGGGCCCGAAGACCTGCTGGTGGGCGCGGAGGCGGCGGCGAAACTCGGCTTGGCTGCCGCGGATTCGGTGGTGCTCTTGGGAGGGACATTTATCGTGCAGGGGATTTTGGCGCCGACCGGGGCGCAGGATGATGCCCTGATTTTCGCGGATCTCTCCGTGGTGCAGGAACTGCTCGGCAAACCACAGGAGGTCAGCCTGATCGAAGTGGCCGCTCTGTGCAACACCTGCCCGATTGACCAGATCGTGGGGGAGATCTCCGCCCAGCTTCCCCATGCCAAGGTCAGCGCGATCAAGCAGGTGGTTTTGTCCCGGATGGAGACACTCGATCGGTTTCGGCTGTTCTCCCTGGGCGTGTCGGTGTTCGTCGTAGCCATCGGAGCGTTGATCGTCTTTACCAACATGATGGCTTCGGTAAACGAGCGCACCCGCGAGATCGGCATTTTTCGGGCGATCGGATTTCGGCGGTCGCATGTGGTGAAGATCATTCTCTTTGAGGCATTCTTGGTAGGCGTCGTGGGCGGGGTGTTGGGCTACCTGGTGGGGTTGGGGGCGTCAAGGCTGGGTGCACCGCTGCTGCTCATCGCATCCGGGGAGAGTGCCGTTCGATTCGACGGCGATTTGGCGGTGTTGGCCATCGGGCTGTCCATTGGAGTGGGGATGTTGGCTGCCATCTACCCGGCTTTGCGTGCCAGCAAGCTGGATCCGACGGTGGCGCTGCGATCGCTATGAGAGGAGAGGGCGGATGGGGCTTATTGAACTTCAACAGGTGAGGAAGACGTATCTTAGTGTGGACGAGCCGGTGGAGGCGCTCAGATGTATTGACCTGGGCATTGAGGCAGGGGAGTTCGTGGCCGTAATGGGGCCCTCGGGTTCGGGCAAGAGCACGCTCCTGACGGTTCTGGGAGGATTGAGCCATCCATCGGAAGGAACGGTGACCGTGGATGACATCCCGATCTACGCGCTGGGGAGCGAACAGTTGGCGGATTTCAGGAGCGAGTATGTGGGTTTCGTGTTTCAGTCCTTCCAGCTTATTCCGTATTTGACGGTTCTGGAGAACGTGATGATTCCGCTGTCGATTACGGGGATGAGAGACCGGGAGCAAAGGGACCGGGCGCAAGGCACGCTGGAGAAGATGAAGCTGGGGGATAAGGTGGGTCGTCTCCCGGATCGTCTTTCCGGTGGCGAACAGGAGCGGGTGGCCATTGCCCGGGCGCTGGTCAATGATCCGCCGATCATCCTGGCGGACGAGCCCACGGGCAACCTGGATTCGGCCACCGGGCGGGAGATCATGGAGGTATTCCAGTCGCTCAACGGGGAAGGACAGACCATTATCATGGTGACGCATAACCCGGAGAATCGCCCGTTTGTGCGGCGCGTTATCCACATCCGGGACGGATGCGTGGATGCGGATGAGCCGGTGTAGGAGCGGGTTTGGTGAGGGGGGATGGGCGGTTGACTGGCTATGGGTGATTTATGGGCAGCGCATATGGAGTGCGCAGGCTTGCCTGCGCCTGAAAATCCGGGGCATGCGTACCGAATTTCCTGGGAGTTTTCTGCACCCATTCGGAGAAGGCTTTCGGCAAGATCAGTTCATCATCCAGGGGCGCTTTCTTCTTTCGGTCTTGTCTTATTCTTTTGTTCTCTGCTGTTCTGTTTTGAGTTCACCCTACCCGGGAGGCACAGCCTGATATGACCATCCGAGTGACTTATTTCGCCCAATCCCGACAGGCGACGGGAAATCGGGAAGAGATGGTGCAAATCCCCGAGGGGGCTACGGTGGCAGTACTTATGGGCACCTTGGGGGAACGATTCCCGAAGCTCGGAGCGATCAGAACGATGCTCAAGTTCGCCGTGAACGGGGAATATGCCGGTTCCGAAACCGTGCTTTCAGACGGCGATGAGGTGGCGCTTATCCCCCCGGTATCAGGAGGCTGACATGTTCCGTATTGTCGAGGGGGAGATCTCCATGTCGTCCGTCTTGGAAGCGGTCGAGGATGAGACCAGTGGCGCGGTCGTCACCTTTGTCGGTCGCGTTCGAAATCATGCGAACGGGAAACGGGTGGTCGCCCTCGAGTACGAAGCCCACGAGACCATGGCGGAGCGGAAACTGGCCGAGATCGGCGCGGAGATCTTACAGAAATGGACCCATGGGGCAGACGGGGCCTTTGCCCCCATCCGGACGGCCATCGTGCACCGGGTAGGCCATGTGAAGGTGGGGGAGGCGAGCGTGGTGATTGCGGTATCCGCCCCACACCGGGCTGAGGCGTTCGAGGCCTGTCGCTATGCCATAGACCGGATCAAGGAGATCGTACCAATCTGGAAAAAGGAAATCTACGAAGAAGGGGAGCGTTGGGTAGGGGGAGAGCGCACAAGCGGGTGATCATTCAAGGGAGTTCCACCACGTCTGGCATAGACAAGTCGGGGCCGACCCAATTGGTTCCACCAAGCTGCTGCTGAGAAACGCCGGAAAGGACTGAAAAAAAATGAGCAAGAAGTTGGAGAATCTCAAGGGAATAATGGCTGGAATGGAGAGCGTTCTGGTGGCCTTCTCAGGCGGTGCCGACAGCACGCTGCTTCTGAAGATCGCCAGGGATGTCCTGGGAGATCGTGTCCTGGCGGTCACCGCCACTTCTGAAACGTATCCCTCCGATGAGATCAAGGCAGCCACGGAATTGGCGGAGAACATGGGAGTGAAACACCTGGTGATCGGAACCTCGGAGCTGAACAACCCCGACTTCCTGAGCAACCCACCGGACCGCTGCTATCACTGCAAACGCGAGCTGTTTTCTAAACTGACTGCCATCGCCAGAGAACATGGCCTGAACTATGTGCTGGACGGCTCCAATTACGATGATCTCAGTGACATTAGACCGGGGATGAAGGCTTCCGAAGAGCTTGGCGTCAGAAGCCCGCTCGAAGAGGCGAAGCTGACCAAGGACGAGGTGCGTCAGATCTCCAAACAGCTGGGATTGCCCACCTGGAACAAGCCCTCCTTTGCATGTCTGGCCTCAAGATTTCCGTACGGCACCACCATCACCCAGGATATTCTGGTCAGGCTCGATAAAGCGGAGACGTATCTAAGAAGTCTCGATATCCCTCAGGTGAGGGTGAGACACCACGGAACCCTCGCCAGAATCGAGGTGCTCGCGGAGGATCAGTCCGTTCTCCTGGAGCGCAGGGACGAGATTGTTCGTCTTTTCAAAGAACTGGGGTACACTTATGTGACGGTGGATCTGCAGGGATACCGCACGGGGAGCATGAACGAAACGCTTTGATGACAAGATACCGGTCGAGTGGGGCGTTATTTGGCGCGGCATCATTCAGGCGAGTGGTATCTGCGTGAGGGAAGATTTTGCAGCACGTCACATCTCCAGTAAAGCCATTTGCCGGAGATGGATGGGGAGTTTCTTTGAGCCTGGAATGGTTTCCTGACGCCAAAAAAAGACTTGCCTTTTCCCACCGATTCGATTATATTGCTCAAACAGCAGGCACGATCTTTCGGGAAGATGGGCGCAGGGGAGCGTGGAAGGATTATGGGGGCAAAGAGAGTCGTTGTGGCCATGAGTGGCGGGGTGGATTCCTCCGTGACCGCGGTGCTGCTCAAGCAGGAAGGGTACGAGGTTATTGGCATAACCATGCAAGTCTGGCCCAACGACCGTTGTGCCGACGGGGGGGATCCATCCGGGGGATGCTGCGGGCTCGAGGCGGTCAACGATGCCAGGGGGGTGGCCAGCGGGCTGGGTGTTCCTTACTATGTGCTCAATTTCAGGGAGGTATTCCAGAAACGGGTCATCGCTGATTTCTGTGAGGAATACAAACAGGGCAGAACGCCCAATCCCTGTATCCGGTGCAACCAGTACATGAAGTTTGACCTGCTGTTGGAGCGAGCCAGACAACTGGGTGCGGCTTTTCTTGCCACCGGCCACTATGCCCGGATCGAGCAGGATGCGGCCAGTGGGAGGGTTCTCCTGAAAAAGGGGGTTGATCTGAGCAAGGACCAATCCTATGTGCTCTATGTCATGACACAGGATCAGCTCAAGCATGTGCTCATGCCCATGGGGGCCTATACCAAGAAGATGGCCCGGCAGATGGCGCGGGATCTGGAACTGCCGGTGGCGAACAAACCGGAGAGTCAGGAAATCTGTTTCATTCCAGATGATGACTATGGTGCGTTTCTCCAAGAGATGATCCCTGAGTCAGCGAGACCGGGGCCTATCCTGAATCAACAGGGCGACATCTTGGGGACCCATCGCGGAATCCCATTCTATACCATAGGGCAACGCAAAGGACTGGGCATAGCGGCCAGAGAACCGCTCTATGTGGTGGCCATTGATCGGGAGAAGAACGCCATCATCGTGGGCAACGAAGAAGAGGTCTACGCAGATCACCTGGTTGCGGCCGAGCTCAACTGGATAGCCATTGATGAACTGACCGGACCCATGGAGGTGAGGGCGAAGATTCGGTATCTGCATCCGGAGGCTGAGGCGGTTGTATCCCGCATGGATCGGGATAGCGTTTCTGTGACGTTCAGAGAGCCCCAAAGGGCGATCACACCCGGGCAAGCCGTGGTATTCTACCAGGGGGATGTGGTCATCGGAGGGGGAACCATACGATAGCTCCCAGGAGCAAACAGGGCGAGCATCCTGCGGGATCTTCGCGGCGTGCAACGCGCGCGCGATGTTTTGGGGTTGCGGTTTTGGAGGCAGGAACGCGCCTGAGATGGGCAGCGTTCCGGTAGAGAAGAACCCTTGAGAGAATACCAAGGGTCAGCGATGATGATGAGGATATTTTCAAGACTCACGAGAGGAGGTGAATGCAATGGGTTGCTGCAAACCAAAGAAGGATCCTTGCTGCCCGGAAGAGAAGGCGGTGAAGAAGGAAGAGAAGGACTCCTGCTGCTCCGACAAAAAGGAGGAGAAGAAGTCTTGCTGCGAATAGCCGCAATAGGGGATCAGGGGATAGGGGCTTTTGTTCCTGTCCCCTGTTATTCTAATGGGCATAAAGGGAACCAGTTGCACATTTTCGGGCAGGGCAGGTCGCGAGGGGGCGAAGCCATCCGGCGATTGATTTGCCCGAGCCCTGTCTCACTCCGCAGACTATGATAGAGACCCGTTTGGGGGTCGCTTTAGAAGATGCGTTCACATGGTGATCGGGCCGCCGAGGTCGCTGAAGACTCGGAGGTCTGCCGCCGTATCGTGTGAGATCAGAGTCATGAAGGAACGGAACCAGCCAAAAGATAAAGCACTCAATCAGATCGTGGAAGCCCTTGTGGGCACCTATGAAAAACACGGGGGTATCAACCACCTGGAAGGTCCCAATCTGCCGTCCAAGGAAAGCGTTATCGAGATACTGGAAGGCCTGCTTACCGTGCTGTTTCCTGGATACTATGGGAAGACGGTGATCGCGCGCGCGGATGTGGACTCGTTCGTGGAGGATCGGCTGATCGCTCTCCGCAGTTCCCTGGAGGACCAGATCGAGCGCAACTTCAAATACGAATGCCGGAAACTGGATGACTGCCCCGATGATTGCTGCAGAAAGGCGGCAGAGGATGCCACGATGCATCTGCTCCGCAAACTGCCTGAGATTCGGGAGATCCTTAAGCGCGACATCTCCGCGGCATACGAGGGCGACCCCGCTGCTAAAAGCCATGACGAAATTATCCTCAGCTACCCAAACACCCTGGCGATTGCCACATACCGATTGGCGCACGAGCTCTATGCGATGGAAGCCACGTTGATCGCGCGCATCATGTCCGAACACGCGCACAGTTTGACGGGCATAGATATTCATCCGGGTGCGAGCATCGGCCGGTACTTTTTTATTGACCACGGAACCGGGGTGGTCATAGGCGAGACCACGAAGATCGGAGATCACGTGAAGCTCTATCAGGGCGTCACCTTGGGAGCGCTCAGCTTCCCAAAGGACAAGGACGGGCGGATCATCAAAGGGGGCAAGCGACATCCCACGATTGAGGACGACGTGACCATATACTCCGGAGCGACCTTACTGGGCGGGGAGACCGTGATCGGAAAAGGTTCGGACATCGGGGGCAACGTGTGGCTGACGGAGTCGGTACCTCCCGGAACCCGGGTGCGCATGGAGACTCCGAAATTGAAAATGAGCGCCCAGAAGGATGCAGCGCCGGTCGGATAGGAATTATTGTAAGATGGCCACACCCTCCTTGCGCGGACCTCGCTCGCCCCTCTGAGTAACCCTTCGATTTTCCTTGCTATTGTTCCTCTTTTTTGATATATTCCTATGCAACTCCCTATTCTGCCTATTAATAGATCACAAAACAGCATAGAGAAAGGCGCTGTTGGGGGTTTATTTTCCGGGCCAAAGAGCCTGCGTTTCCATTGGTCTCCGCGCCGGGATGAGGCATTTTGTGAAGCAGGGCCGTATCCTTGGTACCATGAGAAGACGGTCTCTGTTTCACAAAAGGACTATCGGACGCAGGAAGGAAACCGGTTGCGGCCAGCTGTCCGAAAAGGAGGAATGGGGCGGCCTGAAAAGATCAAGAAAGAATCTTCCATGAGCTTCGATCTGACATCGGGTAACTCCTGTGATTTCTGATCGAGCACTCATCTTCCCCGTAAGTACAGTTGATCACTCGAACCAACGCTCTTGCCTTTGCATGTTCCGCATCTTATTTGCCACAAAGCGATCTTTCAGACATCTGGTCTATTTTGGGAATGACTCGACGGAATTTGCTCCAGCTCTTGGTCTGATCGGAGAGGGAACCCAATCGGACGGTCTTCTGCCCAGGTTCTTCGAAGGCTCGTTTCCCCCCTCCGTAAGCGCCCTGATCACTTTTTACATCCGGATATTTTCAGTCGAAACGCTACAAACAGCACGTGCTCACGGGCGTTGATCCAGTCCATTTTCTGGGGATACGGAAAAAATGGGGTCTCCCAGAGAAATCATACGGATCCTCGTCCCACTTGGCGCGTAAGGAGTGGATGCGTCTTCTGGCAGGGGCAGGCACTCGCATAAGGTCAGAAGGGGGTTCGACTGTCAGAACAGTTGGGGTCACGTTACCACCGAACCCTTTATGTACGTGAAGCGGCAATGCGCCCTCATCTGCCGGGTACGCCGGATTGCGGTGGGCAGCGCGGTATCGTGCGCAATACGTTGGGAAGGGCAAACACGTGGTTGGGAAAAAACGTGAGGAAACGGAGGGGGCGATCTGAGCGGAGTGTTCCCATCATATGAAAACCAGGAGAGCGACAGATGATCCGGAAGATGATACAAATTGACGAAGAGAAATGCACCGGGTGCGGGCTGTGTATCCCCAATTGCGTGGAGGGCGCGCTGCAGATTATTGACGGGAAGGCCCGGTTGGTGAGCGATGTTTATTGCGACGGACTGGGCGCTTGCCTCGGGGAGTGTCCGGAGGGATCGCTCTCCATTGTTGAGCGGGAGGCGGAGGCATTCGATGAGGAGGTGGCCAAAGCGCATGCAAAGATCCGTTCGAAAGAGGAGGAGAAGGCGTCCTTTGTTTGTCCGGGGGCCATGGCCAGGGAGATCGAACGCTGCCCGTCCGGCAAGGAAGCTGCGTCTTCGGAGACCCACCCTTCCAAGCTTACGAATTGGCCGGTGCAGCTGAATCTGGTCTCGCCAAAAGCCCCGTATTTCAAGGACGCGGATCTGTTGGTGGTGGCCGACTGTGTGCCGTTTGCGATGGCCGATTTTCATACGAGACTACTGCGCGGCAAAACTTTGGTGGTTGGATGCCCCAAGCTGGACGATGCGGGGGCGTACGTGGAGAAGCTGACCGCGATCCTCAAACAGGCCGACCTGAGGAGCCTGGCGGTGGTTCGTATGGAAGTGCCGTGTTGCTTCGGCCTGGTGCGCATCGTTCAAGCGGCGATAGCCGCTTCTGGCAAGGACATCCCCTTTGAAACCATCACCGTGAGTATACAGGGAGAGGAAATCTAGAAATGACGGATGGAAACGTGAAGACACCCGCAGGAGAGGCGTTGGACTTAGTGGGCATGGTGGCGTATGCACCCGGCTCGGTTGTGAGCCGGACGATCGCGGAGAACGGGGCGGGCACGCTCACGCTGTTTGCATTTGACGCCGGGCAGGGACTCAGTGAGCATTCGGCCCCTTTTGATGCGGTGGTTCACATCCTCGACGGGAAAGCTGAGCTTACCATCGGGGGCAAGGTGGTGCAGGCTGCAGCAGGGGAACTGGTTATCATGCCCGCGAAGGTGCCGCATTCGGTACGGGCGGCACAGCGCTTTAAAATGCTTCTGACGATGCTGCGCGCTCAGTAGATTTGCTTGCAGCCGCTCCGCGTGCCCCCCTATTCCTCAGGGGCGACCGGAGGAGAGCATGAGGAAAGGCGGGCATGGAGTCCGAACCCTTGCTGAAACCGGACGGGATTTCAGATCGGCTTATACTGGAAATGAAGGATCGCTTCGGAACCGACTCCCGTCGCATCACCCATACTCTGAAGGTATGGCAGGTTGCCAGGGAGATCCTCGCCGGGGAGGGCGGGTCACCCGAGGTCGTCGAGGCGGCAGCCATTCTGCACGACATCAGTATCCAGGAGGCGGAACGCAAGTTCGGCTCTTCGGCCGCACGCTATCAGGAGATCGAGGGGCCGCCCATAGCACGGCGCATCATGGAGGGCCTCGGGCTGGAGGAAGAGACGATCGATCACGTCTGTCGCATTGTGGGCAGCCATCACAGCGCGCGCGACATAGATACCCCGGAGTTTAGAATCGTATGGGATGCCGATCGGATGGCAAACATCCCGGACGATTTCGGCGGGCACAGCAAGGACGAACTCGAGCGGATCATCAACAAGGCTTTCAAGACAAAAACCGGAAAAGAAAAGGCGATGTGCCTTTACGTGAAATGAAAGGAATCACCCATTATGTTCTGCTATCAATGCGAACAGACCAACAAGGGGAGCGGATGCACGGTGCGCGGGGTTTGTGGAAAGGGCTCCGAAACGGCAGTTTTGCAGGATCTGTTGGTTTACGCGACCAAGGGGCTGTCCTGGTACGGCCACCTGGGGCGGGCTTTGGGCCTTTGCGATCGGACCATGGATGTTTTCACCATACAGGCCCTGTTTTCCACGGTGACCAATGTCAATTTCGATCCGGAACGGTTGCGTGTGTTGTTGATCCGAGCCGCCGAACTGCGCGAGAACGCAAGGCAACGCTATGAGGCGGCGTGCGACAAGGCGGGGCAAATCCCGGA
>JAZDJA010000045.1:0-10005 GCA_043804415.1 Candidatus Latescibacterota bacterium
CTCGAAGAGATGATGATTGAGCAGGAGCGCTCGATAGGAGAGAATCAACGATCGGAGGAACGGAATGGCCAATAAACAGCCTCATAGAACGGCAGTTTCGGTCATGATTTTGTCCCTGCTTTTGATCGGTGCAGGGCCGAGGGCACACGCTATCACGGAGCCGCGAAGTCCCAGCGCGCACTTCCGATCGGGAGGCGCGGACTGCGGTGGAACCGTCAGCCGTTCCACGCATATACTTCATTCGTTCGTGGGCCAGTCCACTCCTGTCGGTCGAAGCCAAAGTCCCACAAGTCTGCTCTGTAGTGGAATGGGGTACACCCTTGAGAAACAGGTTTCTGTGGTTGTGAGCGAGGAAACAGGTCCCATTGTTCCACAGAATTATCTCCTACACCAGAATTTCCCCAATCCCTTCAATCCAAACACCACGATCCGATACCAGCTTGCTGGTCCGGGGGCTGTCAAAGTTGCGATCCACGATCTTCTTGGTCAGGAGGTCCGGGTGATGGTTTCAGAAAAACAACTACCAGATTGGTATCGTGTAAGTTGGGACGGGAACGATGAAGCTGGTAGGCAGGTTTCCTCCGGCGTGTATCTCTACAGGCTGGGAGCGGCGGGGGAGTTTCTGCAGACGAGGAAGATGGTGCTGGTGAGATAATCACAAGGGGCTTGGGTCGGTCCCTCGTCTGGTCCCCATGCTCGATCCCACAAAACGACGAAAGCCCGTCCTCAGCGGCCAAACTGAGAGAACGGGCTTTCAAACCGAATCGGAGTCAGGCAAGGCATCTTCCATTTCCCTTCCTGAGCATTTCGCAGGGGAATCATCGTGATCTTGAGTTTCTCTCGGCATGGGGCGGACTATACAGGAACCATCGTCCAGAAGCTCATTACAAGAAATATCGAACCGATTCCCATCAGGATATCCACGAGAAGCGTTCCCTTTTCCATTGTGTTCACCTCCTCAGCTTGTTAGCAGTGAACGAGCAGATACGCTTATTATCATTCGAGACCGTCCATGCACCTTGCTCTGTAGTAAAGCAAAAGATGTGCCAGAATACAAATAGCTTCCCGATATGAATGATTACCAGCAGGTCAGGGGCGTATTGCTCCTTTTCTCGGAAGAGACGCCGCCTTTTCTTGTGTGGTTCTCGCCATTCGCCTGTGTCATTTCTACGCATCGTCTTCGGGGATGATGCGAGACGGCCATCCGAGGCTCAGGAAGGAGGCGCATGACGCTTTGCGTGCGCCATTTGCGTGCATCAGCCCATGCTCCGGCGATAAGGCCCACCGAACCGCCCTGCTGCAGCAACCCTCACCAATCATCGAAAGAGCATTTCCATGAAGATCACCAGGATTGAAACGATTGAGTGCCCGGAGTATGGCAGCATTATCTGGATACGCATCCACACGGACGAAGGGTTCATCGGCCTGGGGGAGACCTATTCGCTCACGGAGCCGGTCAAAACCCTCATCGAGCGCGTGTTCGGCCCGGCCTATCTCTTGGGCAAAGATCCCCTGCAGATCGAGGCGCTCTGGCGAGGGATGTTCGACCGCTGCAACCACGCCGGCTGGTCGGGTGCGGAAATGCGGGCGATGAGCGCCATTGACCTTGCGCTCTGGGACATCCTGGGCCAGAAGGCGGGACTGCCCATCTACCAGCTTCTCGGCGGTGCATGCCGCGACCGGATCCGGATCTACAACACGTCCGGACCCTACAAAAGTTTCGACTTTATGAAGAACGCGGATGAATACGCCCAATACCTGCTGGAGACCGGCATCGACGCCATGAAGATCTGGCCGTTCGATGGGTTTGCGCGGGAGAGCGGTGGGCAATACCTCTCTCTGGCCCAGCTTGAGAAGGCGCTCGAACCGGTGCGCAAAGTCCGAAAGGCCGTGGGCAATGCCATGGATCTGGCCATCGAGTGCCACGGCCACTGGAACCTGAACTGCGCGGTTCGCATCGCGCATGCCTTGGAGGAATACGAGGTCATGTGGCTGGAGGACATGATCAAGCCGGATAATCTGGATGCGTACGAGCAGCTGTCCAAAGCCACCAGGCTGCCGCTTATCGTAAGCGAACGGCTGCTCACGCGGTACCAGTTTTTGCCCGTGATGCAGCGGGGCATTGCCCGGATCATCAATCCGGACGTGGAGTGGTGCGGCGGCATATCCGAGGGCAAGAAGATCGCCACGATGGCCGAGACTTACCAGCTCCCGGTGGCTTTCCACAACTATGGGGGGCCGCTACTCAATTTCGCTTCCGCCCATGTCGCTGCCAGTACGCCCAATATGATGATGCTCGAGACCGGCCTGAATCTCCTGGAAATCTGGCAGAATGCGGTGATCACAAACCCCGTCGTCGTGAAAGATGGGCACATGGCCCTCCCCGAAGGGCCCGGAATGGGCACCGCGCTACGGGAGGACTTCCTGGAGCGGGACGATGTTACCATCGGAACGGTCGGTGCGTAAGCAGCATGAAGTGATCTCTGGAGTGCTTTTTTGGAATTCTCTCAGTTGTGGACATAACCCACCCCCCTCCCAGTCATCAGTCAGCAGTGATCAGTCAGCAGTGATCAGTCAACAGTAATCAGTCACCATTCACCAGTCACCACTCACCAGTCACCATTCGCCAAAGGCCTACTGTGCATATCTTTCTTCGCATTCTGAACAAAGCAAGACACTACTGGCCCGCCCTTGCCGGCTCGATGGCGTGCGCGGCGCTCTTTGCCTTTTTGCATAGTGCGGGTGTCTGGATGATGGTGCCCTTTCTGGAGAGCATCTTCTACACCGAGGAGCAAGCCGCTGTCACCCACGTCCCAGTGGTTCCCCAGGTGCTCCTGGAAGCGGGCTCCGAAACGTCCGAATCCGATCCGGGCACGGTGAATCGCTTGAAGCTGCGCATGAGAAGAACCACCGATCGGCTGATCGTGGGAGAGACCCGCCAGCAGACCTTCACGCGGCTGTGTCTCGTGATCCTGGCGCTCTTTTTCCTTAAGAACCTGTTCGGCTACGCCCAGGGTTATCTGATGGCCTATGCGGAACAGGGGTTGATCAAACGCTTCCGGGATGCGCTGTATGAGCATTTACAGGCCCTCTCCCTGAGCTATTTCCACGAACATCGGACCGGCCATCTCATCTCCCGGATCGTCAACGACGTCACGCTCCTGAACGAGACGATGAATGCCAGCCTGATCAATCTGGTGCGCGATCCCCTGATGATCTTTTTCTATCTCGGCCTGATGTTCACCTTCAGCTGGAAACTGACCTTGGCGGCGCTTCTGGTTATGCCCCTGAGCCTTCGGATCATTCTCTTTATCGGAAAGAAACTCAGAAAGCAAAGCACGCGCTCCCAGCAGCGGATCGCGGAGGTCACCACGGTGCTGCAGGAGACGATCTCCGGCATTCGGGTGGTCAAGGCGTTTGCGATGGAGGCCTTTGAGATCGCTAAGTTTCAGAGCCGCACCGATTCCTTCAGAAGGACGATGACCAAGCTTACCCGGATCCGACGTCTCGCCTCGCCCCTGACGGAGTTCTTGTCCGTTTCCTCGGGCATTGTGATTCTGTGGTTCGGCGGCCGCCAGGTGCTCACCGGAGGACTGCTGTCTCCGGCGGAGTTCATGACCTTTCTGATCACCATGTTCTTGATGATGTCGCCCTTTAAGAGCCTCGGGGATGTGTACAGCCGGATGCAGGTGGGATTGGCTGCGGGGGAGCGCATCTTTGGGATTCTCGACACTGTGCCGACTATCCGGGAAAAGCGCGGCGCGCGGGAGGTGGGGGAGATCCGCAAGAGCCTGCATTTCAAGGACGTCTCCTTCCAGTATCCCACCGGGGATCGGGTGCTCGACCATGTGAATCTCGAGGTGCAGGCCGGCGAGGTGCTGGCCATTGTGGGCGCCAGTGGCGGCGGGAAATCCACACTCGTGGATCTGATCCCGCGCTTCTATGATCCGCAGGAAGGATCTGTCGAGATAGACGGCGTGGATCTGCGGGACGTGAAGGTCAACGACCTGCGGCGACTGATGGGGATTGTCACGCAGGAGACGATTCTGTTCAACGATTCGGTACGCAACAACATCGCCTACGGCCATCCCGAAATCGACCACGACCGCATTGTGAGTGCGGCGCGGGCGGCAAACGCCCACGACTTTATCCTCGAATTCCCGGAGGGATACGAGACCCGGATCGGTGACCGTGGCGTGAAACTCTCCGGCGGGCAGCGTCAGCGGCTAGCCATTGCGCGGGCCATTCTGAAAAATCCCCCGATCCTGATCTTCGACGAAGCCACCTCATCGCTCGATATGGAATCCGAGCAACTGGTGCAGGAGGCCATCGAACGCCTGATGCAGGGGCGCACGTCCTTTGTGATCGCCCATAGGCTTTCCACCATCCAGCGCGCCAACCGCATCGTGGTGATCGATGGAGGCCGGATTGTGCAGGAGGGGACGCACAGCGAACTGGTCGAAAAGGAGGGGCCATACCGGAAGCTCTACCAGATGCAGTTTAGAAACGGCGAGAGCAGAGCGTGAAAGGGGATGTCTGAAACGTGCAGTGTGAAACGTGAAAAAAGAAACGTGAAACGTGAAAAGGGAACAGTCGCTTCCCGGAATTCCCCCTTTAGGGGTCCAATCTCCTGCGATACACCCGAGCCGGAATTCCCCCTTTAGGGGTTCAAATCCTTTCCGTGTGCCGCGAACTAAAAAAACGCGCTCCCCTGACGTTTCATCCTTCACGCTTCATTCTTCACGTTTCACCTTTCACGCCTCACCTTTCATTTCCTTCCCAACGGGCCATGGGGTTCCCGCTATGAACATTGCCTTGATCAACTCCGTGGCCACAGACGTCTGGGGCGGCATCGAGAAATGGATGCGGAGCGTTTCGGTGGGGCTTTCTGCGAAAGGCCATCGGATCATGGTTATCGGGCGGCCGGGGAGTGAATTCTTGCGGCGCGTGGGCGACGCTGGGGTTCGAACCATCCCGCTGGCCTTCCGAAGCGATTTTGATCCCGTCACGATCGCGCGGCTGATCCGGCTCTTCAGGCGCGAACGGGTGGACCTGTTGTGCGTGAATTTTAACAAAGATCTCCGGCTGGGCGGCATAGCAGCCCGGATGGCGGGCGTACGGGCTGTGGTCTGTCGGAAGGGACTTCCACTGGTTCGGAACAATGCCAAATTCCGCGCCATCTACCGTCATCTGGTGGACCGGATCATCGTGCCCTCCGAAAGCCTGAAACAGGAACTCACGGCCTATCCGTGGCTTCCCGGAGATGGAATCGACGTGATCCCCAACGGAATCGCACCGGACCCCCCGAATGTCTCCGTTCGGGCCGAACTCAGGAAGGTGTGGGGGATTGCGGAAGAGGAGATCGTTGTGGGCTCGGTGGGCCGGCTCGTTTCCCAAAAGGGGTATCGGGTGCTGCTGGACGCGGTTCCGGGAATCGTAAACCAGCATCCACGTTGCAGATTCGTTCTGGTGGGCGCAGGTCGGGAACGGGCCTTCCTGGAGGGGCGGGCCAGGGATTTGGGAATCGCTTCCCGGGTGCACTTTGCCGGAGAGACCGATCGCCCCACGGAGGCGATTTCGGCGATGGACCTGTTCGTGCTGCCCTCCCTCTTTGAGCCGTTTGGTCAGGTGCTGCTGGAGGCGATGAGTCTTTCAAAAGCCATCGTGGCGACCGAGGTCGGGGGGATCCCGGAGGTCGTGGAACACGGGAAATCCGCGCTGCTGGTGCCTCCCGAAAATCCCGAATGCTTGGCTCAGGCGATCTGCTCCCTGCTGGCCGATCCGGACAGAGCCGCCACATTGGCCCGGGCGGGTTGCGCCCGTGTGGAAACGCATTTTGGGCTGCAACCGATGATCGACCGGGTGGAGGCGTGTTTTGAGAAAAGCATAAAATGAAAAAGGCAGAATGAAAAATGCAAAAGGGAGAATGCCCCACCCCGCTTACGCCGCGTTTTTTTGCTGCGTCGGGATTCTGTAATCCCGATGCGCAGCCCTGTGAAATCCCAAAGCCGAAAGAAAACAGAAAACAATGGGGCACGGAACCCACGGATTTTCACGGTTCACAAATAGTAAATGTAAATGCATAACCGATCAAGCCTTACCAGCCTCGCTCTACGAAAACCTTGTCAAAAAAATGGAATTTTGCAGGCTTGTAGTAGAGCAGTCATTTTTCTGTTTTTTTCTGTTTTTTTTCCGTCTTTTTCCGTGGTGAATGGCGGTGTTCGCTGTGTTTTTGTGGTACTGTATAGCAGGAAGGAATCATGTCTGTAAAACCGATGACCATAGATTCATGGCTGCACACTCGTTTTGCGTGCCCGTCCTGCGGAACTGAGCACGCCATCCCCACCGAGGTCGTGGTGATCGAGGAAGGGGCACTGGAAAGGATCCCCGAGGTGCTCAGGCGCATCCAAGTGGCAGGAAAAGGACTCCTCGTTGCCGACCGGACCACCCATCAAGCTGCGGGTGTTGCGGTGGCGCGGGTGTTGCAGGCTGGCCATGTGGCGATGGATTCCCTGCTGCTGGAGGAGCCCGCCAAGGCCGATGAACGAGCACTGGAAATTGTTGCCCGGAACCTTGGGCCCGACCACCGTTTTCTGGTGGCCGTAGGATCGGGCACGATAAATGATGTGGTCAAGCGAACCGGATTTGAGAAGAACTTGCCCTATCTGGTATGTCCCACCGCGCCCTCGATGAATGGATATACCTCTTCCATCTCGGCGATGACGATCCGGGGACTAAAGCAGACCCTTCCGGCGTCCCCCCCCAAGGCGGTGGTCGCGGATGTCGGGGTTTTGGCATGCGCTCCCAGAGCGATGATCCGGGCGGGGTTTGCGGACCTGCTCTCCAAGAGCGTGTCCCTCGCGGATTGGAAGCTGGCGCATCTGATCCGGGGAGTTCCCTATTGCCCCATGCCGTCTGAGATGGTGGCCTCGATCGCCAAGCAGTGTTTTGCGCAGGCGGACGGGATCGGACGGGGGGAGCGCGGCGCGGTCCGGGAGTTGATGGAGGGCCTGATCCTCTCCGGATTCTCGATGGTCGTGGCGGGGTCTTCCAGCCCGGCATCGGGCGGCGAGCATTTGATCTCGCATTACTGGGATATGGCCGCCGAGGAAGCGGGACGATCGCACCCCTTGCACGGCGCCCAGGTGGGGATAGCCACCCTCGTGGCTGCCAAGCTCTACGAAAAACTCTCCGGGTGGACCCCGGATCGGATCGATGTGGAAACGCTTGTGGCAGCCCACGAATCATGGGATGTGGTGGATGCGCGTCTCAGGAGGGAACACCGAGGAAATTACCCGTGCGTCCGGGAGGAGGCGAAGTCCCAGTACCTTCCCGGGGAGGCCTTGAGAGCGGAGCTGGAGAAGATCAAGCGGGAATGGGGAAATATCTGGAGCGAGCTGTCCGGGATCCTGCGTCCGTTCGAGGAAATAAAAACCTTGTTGGAGACGGTGGGCGCTCCGACCCAGGCCGCCGAGCTGGGCCTGGATCATCGGGCGTTGCGCACGGCCTTTCTGGGCGCCAAGGACATCCGGGCGCGATTCACGGTCCTGGATTTTGCAGACGAGCTGGGGCTTTTGGAGTCCCTTTGTGATCAGGTGATTGCGGAGAGTGGGGTATAACAAACGGAGGTAAACCATGGCCATACAGAAAGACAAAGAAGCGCCGCGTGCCGACGCGCAACAGGCGTCCTGTTTGAGTGACGCGCAGTGCCGGAACATCCTTTCCAGCGTGGCGGAGCTGAAAGCACACATCGCCCGCCTCGACCTGGCGCCGGAGGAGACATCCGGCCTCGAAGCGGAGGTGCGGACTATTGAGGCACAGATAGACTCCCCCAGACCGGAGGCCACCATTTTGGACGAATCGTTCGCCGCGATGCGCGATATCCTGGAAGCGGCAGAGGTCAAGGCATCGAAGGTCATCTCGGTCATCGCGAATATAGAGAACCTGCTGGGGGCTTGATGGAACGTTTCATCCAGGCCTCTTTCGTTTTTTTGTGTACTTTTCTCTTTACAAACGGGCCCATTCTTGTTATTTTTGAGGCCTATGTTGCACCCCGCACTTCTCGCAACAACTCCGCCTCCGGCGGTGTTTGTTGAACAATAAATAAAGGAGCAAGCCCCATGGGAAAGAGCATGAAGACCATTGATGGCAATACGGCGGCCGCCCACGTAGCCTATGCGATGAGCGATGCAGCGGCCATCTATCCGATTACGCCTTCTACCACAATGGGAGAAACAGCGGATCAATGGGCGTCACAGGGACGGAAGAATATTTTTGGACAGATCCTGAACGTCAAGGAGATGCAATCCGAGGCGGGCGCGGCCGGAGCCATACACGGATCGCTTGCGGCAGGCGCGCTGACGACCACCTTTACGGCCTCTCAGGGCCTGTTGCTCATGATCCCCAACATGTACAAAATAGCGGGCGAGTTTCTGCCGGGGGTTTTTCACGTATCGGCCCGTGCGATTGCGGGACACGCCCTTTGTATTTTTGGGGATCATTCGGACGTCATGGCCGTGCGCCAGACCGGGTTTGCGCTTCTGGCCTCCGCTTCCGTTCAGGAGATCATGGATCTTGGACTGGTGGCCCATCTCGCTGCCGTCGAATCCAGAGTGCCTTTCGTCCATTTCTTCGACGGGTTCAGGAGTTCGCACGAAATCCAGAAGATCGAAATGATAGACTACGAGGATATGGCTGCCCTGGCGAATTTTGATCAGATCGAGGCTTTCCGGAAACGGGCCATGAATCCCGAGCATCCCCAGATACGGGGAACGGCGCAGAATCCGGATATCTACTTCCAGGGAAAGGAAGCGGCCAATTCGTACTACGAGCGCCTTCCGGCCATCGTGGCCGATGCGATGAAGAAAGTCGGCGCCCTTACCGGACGATCGTATCAGTTCTTCGACTATGTGGGGCATCCGGAGGCCACGCGCGTTGTGGTGTCCATGGGGTCTTCGTGTGAGACCATTGAAGAGACCATCAACCACCTGAACGAGGGGGGAGAGCGGGTCGGTCTGATCAAGGTGCGGCTCTACAGACCCTTTTTGGCGGAGGCGTTTCTCTCCGTCCTGCCCGCCACGGTCGAGAGAATCACGGTGCTGGACCGGACCAAGGAACCGGGCGCGATCGGAGATCCGCTCTATCAGGATGTGTGCACGAGCTTTATGGAACATGGAAAAGCACTCGTGGTCATAGGGGGCCGCTACGGATTGGGGTCCAAGGAGTTCACGCCGGGGATGGTCAAGGCCATCTACGACAATATGGGCGCTGAGAAACCGAAGAATCATTTTACGGTGGGCATCATCGACGATGTGACTCATACCTCGCTGGAGGTGGATGAGCACCTGGATACCACGCCGAAAGGCACGGTGCAGTGCAAATTCTGGGGACTGGGGTCGGACGGAACGGTGGGGGCCAATAAGTCGGCCATCAAGATCATCGGCGACAACACCGACCTGTATGCCCAGGGCTATTTTGCGTATGATTCCAAAAAATCCGGCGGGCTGACTGTTTCGCACCTTCGCTTTGGCAAAAAGCCGATTCAGTCCCCCTACCTGGTACATTCCGCGGATTTCGTGGCGTGCCACAAGTCCACCTATGTGGGCCTGTATGAGGTCCTGGAGGGGATCAAGAAGGGGGGCACCTTCCTCCTCAACTCGAACTGGTCCCTCGAGAATATGGAGAAGCACCTTCCGGCCGCGATGCGGCGCAAAATCGCCGAGAAGAAGCTGAAATTCTACAACGTGGACGCCGTGGAGATCGCGGCGCGCGTGGGACTTGGGGGTCGCATCAATATGATCATGCAGACGGCCTTTTTCAAGCTCGCCAACGTGGTTCCCTACGAGGATGCGGTGCGCTTGCTCAAGGAGGAGATCCGGAAGGTCTATGGGAAAAAAGGCGACAAAATCGTTCAGATGAACGCGGACGCCGTGGATCAGACCATCGAACATCTCAAAGAGATCGCGTATCCAGCCACCTGGAAGGATGCCGTGGACGAGCCCAAAA
>JAZDJA010000046.1:0-8740 GCA_043804415.1 Candidatus Latescibacterota bacterium
GTCGTTGCGATCACCAGGACGGCCGACACCCACAGCCCCATACACCGGGAATTATGGATTTTCGATCTCAAGTTGGAAGCTCCCCCTTAGGGTTGGAATGGAAAAGGAGTGCTCTTTGCCACAGAGACGCCAAGACATCCATGGGGGAAGCGCTTGCTCGCGTTCTCGTCTTGCGGCCGATCGGCTACCGAATGGGCATTCGACACAAGGCATAGCACGCCTTCTCCTTCCCATCCAGCCACCGACCTACGATCTGTATCCCCCGAAGCGTGGCTTCCGTCCTGGTCACAATGATCTGCTCCATTGTACCGCCGGCCTGTCTGGACAAATCGCGAACCTGCAACAACACCTCTCGGGCCAGTTCCAGACGGGCCATGCGCTCCGCTTCGCGCCACGAATTTGCCCGGTGATAATAGAGCGGACTGGTCCCGACCGCGAAAATGGATCCCTTTTCCTCCGGTAACTTTCGCACCCAGTCGGGGGCGTCCTTGGGCATGGGAACCCGGGTGAAATCCCCCTCGACCGCCTCCTCTGCACTCGAACACAGCAGCACCAGCGTCATACCGTCCACAAACGCCGAATCCACCACAGGAGACGGTTCCCGATTCCCCGCATCCTCGCCCAGAGAATCCACCTCCTCGCTAAACAGTTCCCCCATGGAGCGCCATCCGGAAGGCACGGACACAAATCCCTGCTCACTTCGAATCGTGATCGCCCGCTCCATCGCCCTTCGCCCCAGGCCATCCTGTAGGGCGTAGGCCACCGAAGTGTCCGGATCCACAAAAACCCGGCCGTATCCCACGGTGCAGCTGATCCCATGTTCGCCCATCCCCCCCAGGAACCAGCGCGGGTACCCAAATTCCTCGGGCGGTCTCCTGCTGGCACAGGAGATTACCGCCAGCAGGGCCCCCACGCAGAGAATCCGCTTCACCACACGAGACGGGCATTCTGGATTTCTGTTTCTCGGTTCTGCTCCTGCTGATGCGATATTTTTCCGCCCTTGCACGTGTTTCCGGCCCATCGCCCCACCCTCTGCGGCAGAATAATCCGGCGCATGAGTGGTCCTTGCGCCGGATTGTTCAGATGGCTACATGCCTTGCTTCTCTTTGTATTCCTCGTATTTTTCCACCTCTCCCTCTAATTCGTCAAAGGCCTGGGAAGCGCGGAATCGGGTATACATGGCCTTGTTGGCCTTGATCTTGTCCACCAGAGCCGCGTTTGCTGTCCCGATGGGAAGCTCCATCAACACGCACGCACGCCACCCCGTTCCCTCCTTGGTGGTATCCTGCTCGCGGGCTCGGGTGCCGTTGAGCGTCTGAGAGACGACTTCTTTGGTGACCTGCGTGAATGAGGCCAAGAGTTCCGCATCTTCTCCAAGACCCACTTCTTCGTCGAATTTTTTCGTCAGCCCCTGGATTCGCAGTTCCATCTGGGAAGCCAAGTCTCTCCGTGCGTCGGTCTTGGCCTTATTCACCGCGAGCTGCAGATCGCGCGAGGTGGAAGTAGCCGCTGCAAAGAGGTAGTTCGGATCCTCGGGAAGCATCCCAAACCACTCCGGGCAGGGACTGTCTCCGCCGACCCTTTGGGTCCCCGCACATCCGCCCAGCACGGAAAGAGCCAACAGCGCCAGCGCTACAAGATGAGAACGGTTCATAGTAAGCCTCCTCCAGATATAGGGGTCAATGATCTTACGCGACCGCCCCGCCCCGTTTTCTTGCATAGTTCAGGTCTCCTTTCTCCCCTTCGTAGGGGTCAAAACAAAACTCTCTCGGCTAGTCTAAAAGTCATCGAGCTCATCGAACGGATCTTTCTTCGCCCCACCTACGATCCGCGCGGTCCCGGCGCTGTCCAGCACATACGGACTCCGTGCGGTCCCGAGGATCTCCACATACACCGCCATCTGGGGATCTCCTACCTGAATCTCCACCTCGAACTCCTGGTTGGACCCGAAATCGAAATCTGACATGGCGCGAAACTTCAGGCGATGTACTCCGTACGGCACCCGATCCATCCGCAGCGGACGCCCGTCCTCAAGAGCTGCCTGCACCCATCCTTTTCCGCCGGGCTTGACCCTAAAGGGCGCGATGGCGGTCATACCCATATACGTTCCGTCCAGAAACACGCTCGCATTGGATGGCCGCGACGCAATCACCAGCTCAGCGCCCAAGTCCGATTCCCGGGCATCCACGATGGTGCGCTGACCCAGCTTTACAGGAATTTCATATTCCCACGTGCCGTGTTCGAAAAAAACCTGCACCTGATAGGTCCCCGGCGTCAAGGCATCCAGTTTGGCCGGCGACAGACCCTCCTCCCGGGCGTTTACCAGCACGGTGCGGCCGTCCGGCAAAGATCGCACGGACAGGGCTCCGGTGGTATCCAGCAGATCCCCGTATTTGCGGTAATACTCCGCCAATATGCGCGGATACAGGTCGAGAAGATCGCTCGACTGACTCGCGATCTCGAAGGTTCCTCCGGTGGCCGCGCTGAGTGCACTCAGCGCATCCTGATCCACGTCCCCCAAACCGATCCCGTAGACGAACAACCCCTCGGAGGCCCCGATCTTTCGAAGCTCCTCCGCCGTGCACCGGCTTCCGGTATCCCGCCCGTCCGTCAGGAATACCACGATCCGTCCCCCATCCTGACCCATAACCCTTAGAATGGACTGTGCGATCGCATCATAGAGCTTCGTCCTTCCTCCGACTCTAAGCCCCGAGATCGCCCGACGCAAGGCGGTGCGATTCCCGGTCATTCCCTGCACCTCCCTCACCCCGTCCGAAAACGCCACCACCGCAGCCCTATCTGACGGGTGCATCCTCTCCACAAAACGAAGCGCGCCGGCCTTGGCATCCTCGAACGCCCGGCCATTCATACTCCCGCTGCAATCTATGGCCAGCACGATGGCGCTTGTGGCTGGCTCGGATCTGAAACGGTAGGGGTTCTCATTCGGCCAGGCTGCATTCCCCAAGAAGAATACCATGGCTGCGATCATCCAGAACATCTTGTGCATGATAGGGCCTCCTTCCCATACGGTCGCCTGCATGTTTGTGTCAAACCAAACCGGATGACCGATCCAGACCGGTTTCCCAGCAGATAGGGAGCCTGCACCTGTTCCTATCCCATCCGGCAACGTTTAGCTGTCGGCATAGCGTTCCACGCGTACCCGGGCGGTAATGCCGTGTGCCGGCATGTGCTCCTCGTTGCACTGGCGCTCGGTGATCTTCCCGATCTCCCGGCTGGCAGCGGGCGTCATACGTTGATAGGTGCACGTCTTGAGAAACTTGCCCACCCATAGGCCTCCGGTATAGCGTGCCGCGCGGCTCGTGGGCAAGATATGATTGGTTCCGATGGATTTGTCGCCGTAGGCCACGGTGGTCTCCTCTCCGATAAAGAGGGAGCCGTAGTTGGTGAGGCGTTCGAAAAAGAAGTCCTGGTCCTCCACATGGAGTTCGAGGTGTTCCGGCGCATATTCGTCACTGAGCCGGATGGCCTCGTCCGGGGTGTCTGCGACGGTCACGATGCCGTTGTTTCTCCAGGATACTTCGGCCACGTCGCGCGAGGGGAGGTTCTTCAGCTGGCCTTCGACCTCCGCGATGGTTTGCCGGGCAAAGTCTTCGCTCAGGCACAGGAGACAGATTCCGCTGTCGGGGTCATGTTCCGCCTGCCCCAGGAGATCGCAGGCTACAAGCGCTGGATCTGCCTTGTCGTCAGCGATGACGAGGATCTCGGTGGGACCGGCCAAGAGGTCTATACCGCATCGTCCGAAGAACTGTCGCTTGGCCTCGGCCACATACTTGTTGCCAGCACCGCAGAGGATATCCACCGGTTCGAACACGCCCATGCCAAATGCCATCAGGGCAAATGCCTGCACTCCACCCAAAATGAAAATCCGGTCCGCGCCAGCCTTTTTCATCGCGTTGATCGTGGCCGGGTATCCTCCCTGTCCCCCTGTCGGAGGTGTGCACGCGATGACCGTTTTCACGCCGGCCACTTTCGCGGGGATAATACTCATCTGCGCCGAGCCGAACATGGGGTATCGCCCTCCGGGAGTATAGCTGCCCACTGCGCGCACAGGGATGTGCCTGTGTCCGAGTGTGACACCGGGTCGCAATTCCACCTCCATGGGAAGCATGGTCGCAAGCTGTGCTTCGGCAAACCGTCTCACGTTCGTGTGGCAGAATTTTGTGTCCCGGATCACCTCATCGGAGAGTTTCGAGATTGCGCCGGCTATCTCCTTTTCGGTCAATTCAAAGCTCGGGGGATCCCAGTCGTCGAAGCGCCTGCTGTATTTGCGCACGGCATCCATGCCGCCCTTTTCAAGATCTGTGAGGAGGTCGGCGACGATTTTCGAGGTTCCCGGATCATCCTCGAACAGCCGGTGTCCTCCGCACTTGATGGGTTTCACGGTCTTTCTCTCCCTTCCGATGGTCCTGAGGCCGCGGGGCATTGGTGTGGGGCAAACCAGGGGAGACGATCCACTTTCCCGTTTCTCTGATCGCGCGGAATGCACCCCGTTGGGTGTCCAAGGAACCCGATAAAATAATACATCCGAAAAAAAAGTCAACACAAATTTTCAATCGCCCCTCGACAATCGCATCCCGGCGATCCGCGTCCACACTGTCCGAGTCTCTCCAAGCTAGCCATAAAGAATCCGAGTTCTCCTAAAAATAAGTCAATTAAACCAGTCTTGCAAGCTTTTTCTGAAAATTTCACTTGACATAGCGTCTTATTTATGTTAATTTAACCATCCAAGAATTAATTAATTATTGTAAACGGGGGCAATCGCATCGGCAAAACGCCGAAGATAGCGCGATTTCTGCCTTGGAAATCTGCCAAAAATCGAAACGACGGCAGCTTGGCCCACGTCAAAGAGAACATTATTGCGGATCGAAGAGGAGGAATTCGTTTTCCAGATCACCCGTGAAAATGTCGCGGGAGCCCAACAACTTTCTTTCAATCGTAGGGTGGGAATCCATCAACCCACTAACCTTAAAGGAGGACATTTAGGATGACGACCACGAGAAAAGATCTGGCGCTTTCGGTAGCTGAGACGACGGGCTGCAAGAAAAATGTGGCCACGCGGACCGTAGATGCGCTGTTTGAGGCGATGCGCAGGAGCCTAATCGAGGACAATCGGATTGAGATCAGAGGATTTGGCGTCTTCGAGGTGAAGGAGACCAAGCCCAAGCCTGCGGCTCGCAATCCCAGAACCGGAGAGATTATTTACGTGCCGGCCAGAAGGAAGACCCACTTCAAACCCGGCAAGCTTTTGAAGGCGGAACTGCACAGGCCGCTTTAATAGCAGAGAGTGCCCGCTCTTGCTTGTCGATGAGCAGACCGGGTTCTTTCACCCCCTCCCGCGCTCATTCTCGAAATCCAGTTATTCGGAGGGTTTCCGGGGCCAAGCCCGCAACGGCACATTTCGCGGCAAAGGGAGCGGACCGTGGAAAGAAAGAAATGTTCGCCATAGATGCGTATTCCACTCCGGAAGGGAGAAAGAAGGCTGTCTTCCCTGAGAGGCATCCGGTTTTTGGGCGCAGGCGTTGAGATCGGCTGCAAGTCGAAACGCGCGGTTCGTCGCGGTCTGACCCACACGACTCGCGAACTTCGGTTTGCAGCCTTTCTCTTTTTTTTTGGTCTGCAAACCTCCTTTCTGAACTGAAAGGAAGCGTATGTATTATTCAATCCTTCATTTCTTCTGGCGCTTTTACGCCATGGCGGATGAGGCGCTGGAGGGAACCCACACCCGTCGGGTGATCACAACATTCTGGGAATTGTTCGCGGGATTGTGGTACTTTGTGCTTATCGGGGCTGTGATCGCGGTGACGGTATCCCGTTTTCTTCCCAAGCAGCGTGTTTCGGATTTCCTGAAAGAGCGCGGACGGTGGGCCGTCCCCCTTTGCGCGCTGGTCGGCGTGTTGTCTCCGATGTCCACCTTTTCCGCCATTCCCATTGTCGGCGCCCTGATGGCTGTTGGAGTGCCTGCTCCGCCACTGATGACCTTCCTGATTGCCTCGCCGCTGATGAATCCCTCGCTTTTTATAATCACCGGGGGTGCCCTTGGATGGCAGATGGCGATTGCCCGTACGGTCTCGGCCCTCATTATGGGAGTCACTGCCGGAATCGCTGCCCACTTCCTGTCGGCTCGGGGGTATCTGGATTTCTCCCAATCGGTTCGTCCCCGGATTGCGAGCCAGACGCTATTTCAGGAGCGCGAGAAAGCCTCCTCCCAGGAGACGGTGCGATCCCGCATCGGGCGGGAGTTCTGGGGATTTCTGAAGGAATTCAGAGGATTTACCGCGTTCATCGGAAAATACTTTCTGTTTGCCCTTCTGATCGCTTCCATCGTCCAGACGGTAGTCTCCCCGGAGTGGGTGCTCGCGCTGGTGGGCGTTGGGAATCATTATTCGGTTCTGACCTCGGTCGCACTGGGAATTCCGCTGTATGCATGCGGAGGGGGAAGTATCCCCATCATCGAGATTCTGGTGCGCATGGGCATGACGCAGGGGGCCGCGCTGGCGTTCTTTCTGGCCGGGCCTGCCACCAAATTCTCCACGATCCTTACGCTCAACGCAGTGGTCAAAGGGCGTGTGACGGCGTTCTACCTGATTGTGATGCTCCTGGGTGCCGCGATTCTGGGCTACGTTTACTCGATGATCGCGCCGGAATTGGTTTAGAGAACCACCTCATATAGGAGAAGAAGCTCCTGCAGAGCAGAAATGCGCAGGAGGCAGAGAATACATGAACCTTACTATAGGAAAGGTCTCCCTCTCCGGTCCGGTGGTTTTGGCTCCGCTTGCCGGAGTGACGGATCATACCTTTCGGCTTCTGTGCCGGGAGATGGGCGCAAGCCTGGTCTACACGGAGATGGTGAGTGCGGATGGGCTGGTGCGGAAGAATCCGGGAACGGCCCGACTGATCTATTTTGAGGAAGCGGAACGTCCACTGGGTGTGCAGCTCTTCGGATCGGATGCCGCGACGATGGCGCGTGCTGCGGAGCATCTGGCAAGACGGGGATTTGATCTGATCGATCTCAATTTCGGCTGTCCCGTAAAGAAGGTCGTGAAGCGGGATGCGGGTTCTGCTCTGATGCGAGATCCGGATCGGCTGGCCGGGATCACCGAGGCCGTGGTACAGGCAGTGGATCTGCCGGTGACGGTCAAGATCCGGAGCGGCTGGTGCGAAGAGATGACCAACGCTGTCCAGGTGGCCCAGATGGCCGAGGAGTCCGGGGCAAAAGCCATTACCGTGCATGCCCGCACCCAGAAGATGGGTTTCTCCGGGCACGCGAATTGGGCGATCATTGCGCAGGTCAAGCAGGCTGTTTCGATACCGGTGATTGGAAACGGGGACATCCGAGCGCCCGAGGATGCCCGGCGCATGCTGATTGAAACAGGATGCGACCTGGTGATGATCGGGCGCGGGGCTCTCGGGAATCCGTGGATTTTCCGGCGTACCGATCGTTTTCTGGACACCGGAGAATTGTTGCCGGAACCGGATTTGGCCCAACGAATGGCGCTCTGCGTTCGGCATCTCAAGATGAATGTGATTGAACACGGAGCCTATGTGGGAGTGCGAGAGATGCGAAAGCACATGGGTTGGTACACGAAGGGATTGGAGAAGGGTGCGGACCTCCGCAGAGAGGTCTTCCGATTGGAGCAAGTCGATGAGATCGAGCACGTCCTGATGGCGTTCGCGGAACAGCATGAAGCATGCAGCCTGCAAAATGAAGAATGAAAGATGAAGAATGAAAAACGAAAAATGAGACGGAATCCTTCAACTCGATGGGGAACAGATGAATAAAGCACGCATCCAATCGCTGTTAGAGCAGGTTCGGGACGGTTCCGTGCCGGTCTCCGAGGCGCTGGAAGACTTCCGGTCCCTGCCCTTCGAGGACCTGGGTTTTGTACACATCGATCATCATCGGTTGCTTCGACGGGGCTTTCCGGAGGTGATCTTGTGTGAGGGGAAAACGATCGAGCAGGTGGTCATCATCTCGGAGAGGATCGTGGAGAAGGGAGCCACGCTTCTCGCCACGCGGGCCACACCGGAGATGGCTCAGGCGATCATGAAGGCCCTTCCTTCCGCCCGATACCATCCTGCCGCACGGCTCGTCACGGCACCTTCCGAGAATCCCGAGAAAATCGAGGGAACGGGGATGATCCTGGTAATATCCGCGGGGACCTCGGATATTCCGGTGGCCGAAGAGGCGGCTGTGACCGCGGAGGTGATGGGGAATACCGTGGAGCGGCTCTTTGACGTGGGCGTGGCCGGACTGCATCGCCTGCTCTCGCACGGGGATCTACTCAAGTCGGCCCGCGTGATCGTGGTAGTGGCCGGTATGGAGGGCGCCCTAGCCAGCGTGGTCGGTGGTCTCGTGGATGTGCCTGTCATCGCGGTGCCTACGAGTATCGGGTACGGCGCGAGTTTTGGGGGGTTGGCTGCGCTTTTGGGCATGTTGAACAGTTGCTCGCCCGGCGTCACGGTGGTCAACATCGACAACGGATTTGGCGCAGGATATGCGGCGGGCATGATGAATCGGTGAGTGTTTTCGAAGAATGTGTCGTATTCCTGTGGGGACGTATGGCTACCAGACCACATGACGAGAACGTGAGTAAGGAACGTGAGGGCATGAGCCAAGTCGTCATCGAGAATCCGATCATCAACTCGCCCTTCGACGAGCCGACCCGCCACTTCCGATTCACCGACGAGGGAATCACGAATGAGGTGGTTGACGGCCGAC
>JAZDJA010000047.1:0-18793 GCA_043804415.1 Candidatus Latescibacterota bacterium
GGATCTTCCTGTTTCTCTCCTCCAGGGCCTTATAGAGCTTGAGTATTTCATCCCTGTTGTCTGCCCATTCGTAGCAGAAGGTTTCGGTGCCCATATAGGTATAGATGATCTCCTGCAGCGGGGAATACGACACAAAATCCAGGAATGCAAAATCTTCCCCGAGGTCGGAGATGACTTTAAGCGCCTCCTCGTATCTCGGTTCCACTACGGTATTTTCAATCATGTAGCGAAGCGCCCTGTAATCCTCGGGTGATTTGAAAAGGAACTCGCGCCGCCACTCGGTGAATTCGGCCGGCTGCACGAGAGTCGAGAGGTCTCCGTAGGGGGTGGTGTAGAACGTCTTTACTAATTGGCGTCTCTTTTCATCTCTGTAGTGAATGGACTTCATGTCCACATTCCTGGGATAATATTCAAAGGACGGTACATGGCCTTCCATACACATCCCCCGATTCCTCAGTTCCCGCTCGATAGTGCTGGAACGAAGGGGGTAGATGAAAGGGGTCCTGTCCGGGCATTCCCCCCTCAGTGCGGTCATGACCCTTTGTCGGGGCGTCATCGTCAGTTTTCCCAATCCATCCTCCTCCTGTGGACCCTCCACGTTCTCCGGAGGCCCTCCTTGTCCCGTTGGGCGTATTGCCGAGCTGGGGACGGTGGCAATCTACCCTACGGCCTTTTCGCAATACTCCCGGAAAAGCCTCATATAGATCTTGTAGTTTTCCAGAGAAACCCCGGGGGGCGTCTGGTGGTCTACGGAGGGAATATACCCGCCGGATTTCATCACTGGGAAAATTCTCTCAAACTCCGCGCGCATGGACTTCTCCCCGTGCGGCATCACCATTTTGTCGTATCCGCCCATCATGAGAAATGCCGGATACTCCTCACGAATCCTTACGATGTCCACACCTGCCTGTCTCTCCAGCGGGTAGACCCCCTCGATTCCGGCTTCCTCCATCCAAGGGATCATGGGGGTGATGTCCCCATCGCTGTCGATCAGGACCTTTACGCCGTGCCCCGTGATGCTCGGAATAAGGCGCTTGTAATAGGGCAGCAGGAACTCCCGGAAGAGTTCGTAGGAGAGCATGGGGCCATGATTGTAGGACATGTCCTCCCCCATCCCCACCATATCGGGCTCAAAGATCGGAAGGAGGGCTTCTATCGCACGGATATTAAAATCAGCCAGCTCGCTGTTGATCCGATGCATCAGCTCCGGACAATCGTAGAACGCGAAAAAATGACCTTCGATCCCAAAAAGCTCCCGCGGAAACCAGAAGAATCCGTCCAGCCAAAGCCGAACGATTACTTCTCCCGCGTCATGCTGCGCTTTCAAGTCCAGCGCAGCCTTCACCATACTCACGATGCTCTCATCCCCAAAAAGAAAGGGCCTTATCCTCTCATACGAATCCTCATCCGTGATGAGCGCGCTGGCATTCACCGGTGAGCGTGGGAGTTGGCCCGAGATCCCCCGGGCCGCGATCATGGTCAGATTATCCAGACCAAAATATTCCAACGACTCGTTCATGGTGAGATCGCCCCTGAGCCCTTCTGCTGTCCATCGGTCAAAGGTCTTATCCCACCAGCCCACCCATTCGACCATGGGCAGCCGGTCGTCCGGCTTCTCAAAATTCAGTGCGCAGACAAATCGCTCTCTTGGCGTCATACTGCTGTTTCTCCGATCGGGTAGCGCCGCTGCGGATACCCGTTATTCTTTTTCCGTGCTGTCACCCCTACGGGGAAGGTGCAGATCCTCAAGTTCTTGAAACTTTCCCGTATCCAGCATCTGGTTGAAGTCATCCAGCGCGATCATTTCTTGGCGAAGCGCAGCAGTGGGATCCCCCGTGGCGAGCAACTTCAGCATGTCGCTCAGGCCCTTTGCAGCAGCAAACAACGGCTCTATGGCAAAAATCACAAGGGCGTACCCCCACACTCCAAGATCCTCCATCGTGGGAAGGTTGTCCATGTCGGAGAGGGTCAGTGCCGTGTAATTGATCAGCTTGGGGCCGTGGACGGACCGCCCCACTTCGCGAAGCTCCTCCACCGTGCTCATCCCGTGCACGAAAACAATGTCTGCCCCAGCCTCTCCGTAGGCATTCCCCCGACGGACCGCCTCATCCAGCCCATAGCGCCCGATGCAGTCCGTCCGGCCGATGATCAGGAAGCTGTCATGGGTGCGGCTTTTTACCGCAAGCCTGATTTTCGATGCGTGCTCCTCCATGGGAACCACCTGCGGGGTTTTTTCGCCCCCGAAGCGTTTGGGCACGATCTGATCCTCCAGGTGGATGGCGGAAGCCCCCGCCATTTCGTATTCCCGAACCGTGCGCGTGAGATTCACGGCATTTCCGAACCCCGATTCCGCGTCCGCAATCAAGGGAATGTCGATGGTCTGGCAGATGTTCCTGACCACCCCGCACATGTCGGGGAGCGCAACGAATCCGAGGTCCGGGCGTCCGAGCAGGCTGGCGGTGACGCCGGAACCCGTGAGGTAAACTGCGGGGAAGCCCTGCCGGGCGATCAGCCGCGCACTGAAGGCATCATACGCACCGGGCGCGAGGATGATCTTGCGGCCTTTCAGGAGCGTGACGAGATCGGGTTTTTTCATGCACTGCCCTCCGGTGTCAGGATGACTTTGACCGCCTCGCGGGACTCGACCATTTCGTAGCCCCTCCGCCACTCGGAGATGGGCAGCACGTGAGAGACAAGGGGCTTCAGGCGCAGCACGCCGGCATCGAGCAGGCCAATGACGTGCTCCCACGCCTGCCTGCTGTGTCCATAGGTCCCCTGGAGCGTGACGGCCTTTGTGAGAAGCAGGTCGAGACTGAACGCGACCGGATCCGGCCCCCATCCGATTTTGGTGATCTGCCCCAGCCGACACACCAGCGCAAGGCTGAGGCGCAGGGTTTCGGAGTTTCCGGCCGCATCGACCACGAGATTGGCCCCGTACCCCCCGGTCGCTTCCAGAACCCGCGAAATCGTGTCTTCCGGATTTCCGCACAGCGCCACCGCGTTCGGGCACAGTTCCTTCGCAACCCCGAGCCGCGCTTCATCTGCCTCGGTGCCCACCAAAAATAGTCTTCCCGCTCCCGCCACGGAGGCCATCTGCAGGCAATTCAGGCCGATGGGGCCCGGGCCGATCACGACCACCGAGTCACCGGGACGGATCCTGGAACGCACCACGAGCGCGTTGTAGGCCACGCAGGCAGGCTCGATGATGGCCGCCTCCTCGAAGGAAAGCGCCTCTGGGATACGGTGCAGGATCTGCTGGCGCACAGCGACGTAACGGGCAAACGCGCCATTGGTGCCATACCCGAACCCCAGGCGGCTGGGACACATATTGTAGTCCCCGGAAAGGCAATAGCGGCAGGCCCCGCAGACAAAGGCGGACGTCTCGCTCACCACCCGGTCACCGACCTTCCATCCCACCACCGCGCGGCCCGTTTCCGCGATCACGCCACAGAACTCGTGGCCCTGGATTACCGGTGTGTTCACCCGGTAGGTGAAGCGGTGGCGCCACATCTCGATGTCGCTCCCGCAGATCCCGGCCGCCTTGACGTCGAGGAGGATCTCCTGGTCGCTGGGGGAGGGAATCGGCTCATCCCGGAGTGCCACCATGTCGTTTTCCTGCCCAAATTTCACCACAGCTTTCATCGTTTTCACGCGTCGATTCCTTTCAGGGCTACGAGAGCACGACAGACTGCCCACCGTCAATCACGAGCGTCTGGCCATTGATGAATCCGGCATCCTGCGAAGCCAGGAACACCACGGCACGAGCGATTTCCTCAGGCTGACCCCGCCGTCCCACGGGAATCACCCGCTTCCACCGATCGGATCTGGCGGGGTCCGCAAACTCTTCTTTGGTGCGGTCCACCTCGATGGCGCCGGGGACAATGGCATTTACGGTGATGCCCAGCGGACCCAGCTCCCGGGCCGCACAGCGCGTGAGCATGTTCATGCCGGCCTTTGCCGCATCGTACGCGCACAGGCTGTCGTGGGCGATCATCCCCCCGACCGATGAGATGTTGATGATCCGGCCCTTTATACCGCCGTCATTCATGCTTCGGGCGGCTGCCTGGGAGAGAAGGAAGGCACCGCGGAGATTCACCGCGAAGGTCTGGTCCCAATCCGCCAATGCAAAATCGAGAAACGGAGCCCGAATCACCGTGGCGGCATTGTTGACCAACACATCGACCCTCCCGAGTTCGGAAAGGACACGGCCCACCAGCGCCGCAACCTCGCCGGGGTTGCCGATGTCGGCCTTGAGCACGACGGCACGGCGCCCGCAGGCGATGACCTTTCGCCTGACAGCCAGGGCTCCTTTTCTGCTCGACTGGTAACACACCGCGACATCCGCGCCCGCCCGAGCCGCAGCCAGAGAAATGGCACTGCCAATCCCGGTACCCGCACCGGTGACGAGAACGACCTGGCCCTTCAATTCCGTGCTTATTCCGGCGGACATGGGGGCCTCCCTACAACAGTATTGATGTCAAACGTCGCTGTGAGGGCATTTGGAGGGTCGGCATACACACCCCACGAAATGCCCGAATCTCTTAACCCAAGTTTACCATATTTAGCTTAGAATTGGGGAGGAATTGCTTTTTTGAGTATTTTTTAGGTCGTAAGTAATTGATAATACTGATACGATATATTTGGGCCTGTTTGTAGTGCCCCATACTATATTTCCCCCTTGGCATTGTCGAAAAAATAGTGTATATTTAGAACATGTTCATCAAAGAAATCAAAAAGAAAAACAAGGGATACAAGAAGGTTTTTGTGTCTCATAGACTCATGGAGTCTTACCGCACCGAACGCGGGCCCAGACAAAGAACCATCTTGAATCTGGGGAAGCTCGATCTTCCGAGAACGCAATGGAAATTGCTGGCGGATCGAATTGAAGAAAAGGTTGTGGGACGAATATCTTTCTTGTCGGTTGACAAAGATATTGAAAATTTGGCAACACACTATGCGCAGTTACTTATTCAAAAACGGATTACGCTTGGGAAAGATCAAGGGAATAGAAAGCAAGAAGCAGCTTACGAAACAATAGATATAAATTCGGTGTCGAATTCCAAAATTCGCACGCTTGGGGCAGAATATATCGGATATGCTACCTTCAAGGAATTAGGTCTTGAATCCTTCTTCGAGCAATTAGGGATGAGCAAAAAACAGCTTGCCGTTGCTTCTTTATCCCTGGTGGGGAAATTGGTTTATCCTGCAAGCGAGCGGCGCACCCGTGCGTGGGCGCAGCATATAAGTGGGTTGGATGAGTTATTAGAAACCGATTTTACCCACTTGTCTAATAATGCGCTTTATCGGAGTTCGGATTTGCTATTAAGCTATAAGAATCAGATAGAACGCCATCTGAAATTAAAGGAGCGGGACCTGTTTTCTCTCAAGGGAAATATTATTCTCTATGATTTGACCAATACGTATTTTGAAGGCAGGCCCCAAGGCAATAAAAAGGCCAAATGGGCTCGTTCGAAAGAAAAGCGGAACGATTGTCCGCTGGTCACGTTAGGTTTGGCGCTGGATGAAATAGGATTTCCCCAAGCCAGCGAAGTATTTGAAGGAAATATTTATGAAGGCGACAGTTTATTGAAAATGCTTGCGTTGCTGCAAGGGGAAGAAATGGAAGCGGCGGACAAAGTCGCCTCAAAAGAAGGCCGTTCTCGGGCAAAGAAAAAAAATATTACCGTGGTAATGGACGCAGGCATTGCGCAAGAAGCAAATCTAACCTTGCTTAAAACAGAGGGGTATGATTATCTTTGCGTGGCCAGAAATAAACCTTTTGATGCATCCGAGCTTGGTCCGGATAGTTTTGTTACTATTAAGCAAGATAAGGCCAATAAAGTAGAAGCAACGCTCGTCAAAGAGAAAGCGGAAAGTGTGCTCTATTGTAAAAGCTTTTTGAAAGCCAAAAAAGAACAAGCCATCAAGACGAAGATGCAGCAGCGATTTGAGGAAGGGATTGAAAAAATAGTCTGTTCGCTCACCAAAAAGCGCGGGACAAAAAACTATGGCAAAGTGCTCGAGCGGATCGGAAGGCTGAAGGAGAAATATGCCTCTATTGCCCAATATTATAAGGTAGCTGTAAAAGAAAAAGAGGGCGTTGCCGTGGCGGTGGAGGCTCAGTTTGTGAAAAAATCAGCGGCCGAGCAGCGTTTTTCAGGCAGCTATTTTTTACGGACAAGCCGCACGGACCTGAATGAACAAGCTATATGGTCCTTATATGTGATGCTTACGAATGTGGAGGATGCATTTCGCTATTTGAAAGATGAATTAGGCTTACGTCCCATCCACCATCAAAAGGAAACTCGGTGTGATGGCCATTTGTTTGTCACCGTGTTAGCGTATCATCTGCTGATTAGTATTCAAACGAAATTACGTAAGCACGGCATACATATGCGGTGGTCCGCGGTAAGAGATTTTCTATCCAGCCATGTGCGCGTCACCACAGGGATGACAACTAAGGAGGACAAACGAATTTATGTAAGAAACTCTTCTGATCCTGAGCCCTTTCATAAAACAATTTATAATGCGCTTGGGCTGAGTCACCTGCCACTCGAAGCAAAACGTATAAAAATTTGAAAGATGTAGTGCCCATAAAAAATTATCGGTCACTGTTTTTATTAGAGTTAAATGGGGTCAGTGGTAAACTTGGGTTAGGGTCTTCGCTGGTCTTCAGCATTCTTCAGTGTTCTTCGGTGTTCTTCAGTGTTTGATTCTCTCTTGCAGTCCCCTCAAACACGATCTGGGACGCCGGGCACCCGACGCCCGCTTCTTCCCGGAAGAGGCCGCGCGCCCATCTCAACCTTTCATCGCCTCGTCGTGGAAAGCGAGGTAGTTGGACAACGGGATGTCGTCTCCGATCTCGGTGGTGCTTCCGATGAGAAACCTTCCCTGGGCACCGATCCCATCGATGATGCGGCGGGTTTCGCGCCTCACCTCCGCTGCCGTTCCGAAGGGCATCAGATGGGACACGTCCACTCCGCCGACCAGGATCAATTCGGGATGCTTTCTTCTGACCTCGTAGATATCCATGCCCGCCGCCTTCTCCAGGGGATTGAGCCCGTCGATCCCGGCAGCGATCAGGTCGTCGAGGATCTCCATGACATACCCGTCGGAGTGGAAAATGACCGCCACGCCTTTTTGGTGGCAACGGTCACAGATGGCAGCCACATCGTCGAAAAACCCCATCTCCCGCATCGTCTCTGGGGCAAACATGAGCTTTTGGTGATACGCGACGTCCGAGTAAATCATGGCGAGCGGACCGGTGTCCTTGTGCGCCCAGAATTCAATGCCCCGCAGCGTATCCTTCCTCAGCGCGCGCATCCACCGCAGCACAAGCGGCCTCTCGTCCATCCACAGATACGGGAACGTATCCAGACCGCAATGGTACCCGAAGAGGATGTTGTTGATCGCAGTCAGGGGGGTGCAGTGGATGAACATACTACCGTTCAGCCTCCGGTTGAGGCCCAGCTGTCTCTGCCGCTCGGCCTCTTTCTCCTCGAGCGTCGTCGGAGGACGCGACTCCAGCCACGCAATGTGATCGGGCAGCCAAGCCGTCCATTGCTCGGGGGAGGTAAAGGCATGGGTCTTCAGCCACATGGTCCACCGGGCGCCCTCGTGCGTATTGCCCGTCCGGTCCGTTCGGGTATACCCCTCCGGATAAGGAGGGGCGACGTGGCGCGTACCGTCCAGCGCAGCGCCTGCGGCCAGGATCATGGCCTGGGCATCGTCGGTGCCATCGAGCTTCATCCCGCTGTAATGCGCTACCACCGCATCGTTCTGGAGCACGTCGAAGATCGGGATGCGCGCCGGCCGGATCCCCCGGCAGGACTGGTCAATGAGCGCTAGCGATTCCTTCATGCCCCCTCCGGGTAAAGCGCGCTCTGCAGGGCATCAAAGGAGATGGCGGCACTCTCGAGCGTGTCCCTCCTGCTGCTGTCCTGCTCCACGAGGTACCACTCGATATCCGCCTCTTTGGCTGCTGCCACGATGCGGGTCCAATCCAGGTTGCCCTCCCCGATCTCCATAAATACGCTGTCGGCCCCCTGCATACCCTTGTCCTTGCAGTGCAGATGGTTCGTCCGTCCCTTCATCCGTTGGATCCACCCCACGGGGTCCCCTCCGCCGTGCTGGATCCAGTAGGTGTCCAACTCGGCCCAGAGATTCTGCGGATCGGTGCGCTCGTAAATCAACTCCAGAATGGTCTTCCTGCCGATCCGATTGAACTCAAAATGGTGGTTGTGGTAGAGGAGTTGAATGCCCTCCTGTCGCAATGCCTCGCCCGTTTCGTTCAGAAAGGCCGCGACGGATTGGACCCCTTCCTCGCTCCAGTATTTCTGATCGAGACAGGGGAAGGCCAAGGTCGTACAGCCGAGGGTCCGGGAGTTTTCCACAACCGTACCCAGTCTCTCCCTGAGATCGGCCTCTCCGGCATGGTTGGCGCAGCAGATCAGCCCTTCTCCCTCCAGGATGCGGCCGTATTCCTTCACATCGATCGCGGGGTCGATGGCCGTCCATTCGACCCCTTCATACCCGATCTGCCCGACCTGTTTCAGACACGCGCGGTAATCCGCCGGAGTCTTCAACTTGTTGCTGATGGTACCCAATGCAAGCCCAATTTTCGGTGAGCTCATCTCCCCTCCTTCTTCTGCGACGGGTCAAAAGACCGCGTGTGACGCCTGATCTCCTTCGGGAAAGCATGCCGGATCTTCTTCCGAATGCGCCCGACATCCTCTCGGGATATTCCCCGGGCAGGCGCTACAGCATGACCTTCTTTACCAGAGATTGTGCGTCTATGATCCGATCCTCCCAGCATTCCAGATCGGAATCCGGAATGCGCCCCTCTTTTTCCATGACCTCAAAGACCCGTCTCATGCCTTCCTCAAGGGATATCGCCGGCCTGAAATCAGGTATGTCCCGGAAGATCTTCTCGGAACTGAAATAGCTGTTCTCGAAGAAGAAGTCCCTGCAGAAGGAAAACCGGGACTCATCGATGGACAGCAGGTCATTCAAGGTAACTCCGATAAGTTCGACCTCTCCACCCAGAACCTTCATGGCCGTTCTGTGATACCCCTCCCAAGTGGCAAAACCCTGGTTGACCAGATTATACATCTGACCTGCGCAGTCATCCCTGCCCAACACCCCCACGAAACCCATGGCTGCATCGTCCACGTGCAGGAACTGACAGAGCCCTTGCCCATCGCCACAGAGCAGGATGGGTTTCCCCTTGCGAATTCTGTCTATCCACGAGAAATCATAGGCAACCTGGCGCAAGATCCCACTTTTGGGTCCATAGGTGGAGTGCGGTTTGATGATCGTGACCGGAAACTGCTCTCTGTAATAGGCCTCCAGATAAAGCCGGTCAGCAAGCTCCTTCCCCCTGCCATACTCGGTGATGGGAGCCAGCGGATGGTCCTCACTGACGGGCAGCCATTTGAAGTTCCTGCCGTAGGTGGCCGTTGTGGAGCATGGGATAAAATGCCGAACTCCGCGAAATGCCGCAATACTGCTTGCTGCATCTTCGGGGGTAGCACAGATCATATCAATGGCCGCATCAAAACGCTCCCGCTGCATCGTTTCCTCAAAACGGCTGCGGTCCATCCTGTCTCCCTGGATATGCCGCACATCTGCCGGCAATTTCCCGCTTGTGCCCCGATTGAAGCAGGCGACCTCATGTCCCTTCTCGAGAAGAAGCCGGACAATGCTCGTGCTGATGTTACCGGTTCCGCCCAAAATAACCACTCTCATGGCCTGTCCTCTCCTTGGTGTTCCTGCGGTGAAGAAATCGACGCCCTGATCCGCTACGTCCCACTTGGCGCCGTTCATCCGAGATCCGATCCCACCCCATGGGGCTTCCTGCTTCGGTGCTTGCCGATTCCTTCTCCTTCGTGTGCTACAATGGAATGGGATCACTCGCGGGTGATCCGGTCTGTGTCCTCGATCCGAGCCGCGCACAACGCGGCCTCATAGTCCTCCTTGCCGATCACTGCCTCCAGCATGGACAGCACGTTCTCCGGCGGGGTGCCCACCTGAACCGCATGAGAGGGCGCGGCGATATACCCACCTCCCTCCCCAAACACTTTGACCAGCTGACGGCATTCTCCGGAAACCGTCAAAGCATCCCTGTGGCACAGCAGGCTTTGCACGCTGATCCCGCCGTGGAATGACATCCGGCTGCCGTACGCCCGTTTGAGGGCCGCGGGTTCCATGCCGAGCGCGTCCGTCTGCACCGCCTCCAGTATGTCTATCCTCGCGTCGATCAGGTCCGGCAGGATGTCGAACACGGCTCCGTCGCTATGGAACATGACCTTCACGTGCGGCGCCATCCCATGAGCAATGCCGGCGAGACGCCTGTGGAACGGCTGGAGGATGCTGCGGTAGGTCTCTCGCGACATCAGCAGCCCTCTCTGGCTGCCAAGATCATCGGCCAAAAGCACGATGTCTATCAGGTCACCGGACAGATCCAGAGTCCTGGAAAGCTTCGCCGCAAAGTAGTCGGTAATATGACCGAGGGCGCATCCCACTACCTCAGGGTTTACCAGCAGGTTGACCAGCGATTCCTCCAGCCCCGTCATCCAGGAGTAGATCTCAAAAGGATTGGAGGCGAATGTTTTGATGGCCTGCCGGGAACCCGCGCCTGCGGCCAGGACCCGTTCCCGCAGTGTCTCGTACTCGTGGTGATCGGGATCCGGCCAGCAGTACGCGTCCACTTCAGCCGGGGTGCTCGCGCCCGCGAGCGGGTGGAACTCGAACTCCGCGTAGTGCCCGCCGCCATATCCAACCGACTTGGTGCGGATTCCCCAGACATCGGTTCGCTCGGGTGGAAGGGGACCGATGTAGGCCGGACCCACCAGCATCACATCTTCCGTGACCTGCCGCAGTCTGGCCCAGTCCAGCCCACGCGCGCGCAGGTAGTCTTCCATCCGAGCCGACATCTCCGCAGTGAACCCGTTGCCCCACGAGAACGGGACTCGATCGGGCTGCCGATGCGAAATGGCGGACACGACCCGCTGCCGGGGTGTCATGCCGGGACTGCCGGCTTGTTCTTGAGCGATCATGGAACAACTACTCCCTTCAGGTAATCGGCCGGCTTGTTTGCGAGGACCTCGAATGCGGTCGCGATCTCCTCCAGTTGGAACCGGCGGTTCACCAGCCTGCCGAACGAGAACGTGCCCGCGTCCAGGATCATCTGCGTTCGGCGGATGCAATCTTGGAGATCCGGGAACAGATTGGGATGAGCGAAAACCATCGTGGCCGCCTTCTTGCACCCCAGCAGCATGTCCACTGGTTCCATCCCCTCGAAACTGCTCATCACAATCACCTTGCCGCCCCTTCTCACCAGGTTCATGGCCAGCTGAACCCCTTTGGAGGTGGACGTTCCCTCGATCACGATGTCCACCATCCGCCCGTCGGTCATATCCGAGATCGACTGGACCGGATCGACGGCGGCGGGGTTGACCGCATGGGTGGCTCCAAACGACCGCGCCAGTTCAAGCTTGCTCTCCTGCGTGTCGAAAGCGATGATCGCGCCGGGGATGCTCCCGGAAAGGTGCTGGGTACACCACAAACCCATGGGCCCGCAGCCCACAACGGCGATGATGTCTCCTCCCTGGGGATGTGCCGCCCTCACGACCTTGTTCACGCACACAGCCGGCTCGCCCAAGGTGAGATCGGGCTCCGGCGCGCGCTCCAACGAAAGGGTGCAATCGGCATCCTGGACGAAGTAGTCCGAGAAGCCGCCGGCGTGGAAGCCGGTCACGCGTTCTCCCCCTTTGAAGCGGGTGACGCCCTGTCCTACTTCCGTGATCACCCCGCAGCCTTCGTGTCCGAGGGCCAGGGGCGGCGCAAACGGCTCCTTCCCGCGATAATACATGAGCTCGGAGTGGCAGAGCCCGCATGCGGTCATCTTCACCAGTATCTGCCCCGGACCGGGCGTGATATCTGTCTCTTCTATCTCAAATCGACCTGGCGCCACCAGGACAGCCCTTCGACTCTTCATGGATAGTCCTCCTTGTTACGACGACCGAGCATGCCGCTGGCAACCGTCCCGTTGGCCAAAGTGAACGAATAGGACGTCGGCCCTGTCGCCGGATTCGGCGAGATGCGCCGGGTCGTCGGCATAGGCGCACCTTTCGGCAAAACCCGATAGCACCCACCCGGTGCGGTATCGAAGCAGAGGATGTCGCCAACCAGTTCCTGTGTGGCCTCTTCCACCTCGCCGACCAGGCAGGGACTTCCCCAAGGATTGCGCAGCCGGCAGGCCTCCCCTAACCGGGACTCAATCTCCACGAACGCGACCTCTCCATGGTGTATGGCCGCCGTCACCAGGAATCCACCACGGGCCAACAGACGGAACGACGCCTCCCACGTTCCGGGCCATGCCGGGAAAACGCGGATGACCTCGGGCTGGCCCGGGCGCGGGGAAACGCTCTGCAGCAATCCCTCCTGGAGAACCATGCTGACACACCCAAGCACCTCAATCGAGTGCGCCTGATCCGCCCCCTCGAACAGGCCCCACCCGTTCGCCAGCGGCGTAAAGGCGCGATAATAGCTTGCCAGCATCGCCGGTAGCTGCTCACCGCGTCCCGCCCGGACCGCAGCAATCGGCGTGCGGATCGCCGTGTTGCAGTCCGCGCCATCGAGGATCAGCTTCATGCGAGGGGCAAGGTCCACCGCCTTCTGCGCTATCCTGTCCAACACAGGGTCGCAGGTCTCCAGGGTCCAATCTTCAAAAGGGAAGATCGGGTTGAGCCACACATCCCCCAGATTGTGGCTGCCATCCACATCACCCAGATGCCCAGCTGCCCAGGTGTCGTCGGCCAGGACGCCGTCAGTCAGCGCCTTTGCCTCAGGGTCACACCCCAGCGGGTAGGGCGCAAGTCGCTGGAGGAGTTCCTGCCAGTGCGTGCGCAGATCCTTGTCCACACCCAGAATCTCCGAAGCGCGCCATGCCAGCGGCACAGTGCCCCGGATCGCCGCCAAGTCTGTGATCCCATCCTTGGTGCCCCAGAAATCCTCGTGAACGCTCGTGCCCGCGATGTGGTAACAACCATCGTCGCCCATTTTCACGAAGTGGCGGTAGAACTCGACCGCGTCGCGCAAGAGTGGGTAAGCCTGTCGCAGCCATTCCTGATCCCCCGAATAGCGGTAGCGCCACCACATCTGCACCGCGATCTCGCATCCTGAGGAGACCACGTGGCTGATGTAAGTGTATCGCCCTATCACCGCTGCCATGGCCTGACTCAAATGCCCATCGAATTGGCCAAGTGCCCGAGCCTCGGAGGAAAGGTCCGTGTGGCTTTCCCTGCCAAGCAAAACGTCCCGGAACTCCCGAGCCACATCATCCGGAAGAACTACCGGCCCATCAAAGGACGCTGTCTCTGGGAAGAAAGCACCTCCCGCGACACCCCACCGTTGCTGGGCCGCCCTCCTGCACGCTGGAAGCTGTTTCAGGTGCATGCGGAAGTACGGCTCGGCCAGATCAAGGGCATCTGCCGCAAAAAGCGGCAAGTAGGCCATCTCCGTCGTCCAGACCCAGTACTGCGAACCCCAATGTCGGATATCACCTTCCGTGATAAACAGGGACCCATTCCACTTGGGCGGGAGCGCTCCGCGGGAGCTCGCCGCCATGTAATACAGGTGTAAGATCCGGACGCGCTCCATGAAATCACCCACGCCATCCGGGCTGGTAAGATGGACAAAAGTGCGCGACCAAAAGCCAGACCACCAGCGTGCATGCTCCTGGCGCAGCGTGTCATAGGACGCTTCGGAAACGCCATCCAGCACGCCCAGGGCCGTTCTTCCCATATCCTCGTGAGGGGACCAGGACGCCGCGCTGGAGATGAGAATGACCGTCTTGCCCCTGCTGGCCGGGACAAGCAGGGTATGGGATCTCTCGCTTGATGCCTTGACCTGCGCTGCAACTCCCACAACCCGACATGCGACCGCTGACGCGCAGTGATAGTCCCCCTCGTCAAATCGCTGTGCCACGAGCAGGGCGTCCGGGGTGTCCGCAAACTCGTAGCGCGCCCGATGATTGCCGGTCTTGACCTCCGACGCCCGCCACATCGAGACCGTGACACGCATGGGGGAAGGTACCGCTCGCCGGTCATCCACCTCGATCACCAACAGATCGGAGACCGCCGAGACGAAGCAGCGCACAGAGACCTCTTCGCCCGCGACCGTGTCCTCTGCCTCATAAAGAGAGAGGCGCTGTTGGAACGATTCCTGGGACTGGAAGGGTTGGCCGCCCAGGTCAACGGTCACCTGGGCACAACCTCCGCAGGTGTCGGCCGGGTCCCACTGAGGCCCGGCATGATCTTTGTTCACGGCGAACACATCGCTGCGGTTGATCTGGAAATGGATGGCCTCCGGCGTGGTCCAGACCATCGTCCCCATTCGGCCGTTGCCGATGGGCTGACCCTCCAGGCTGTTTTCAACCGGGCTCCCGTAAATCAGATCCGCGCGGGAGACGAGGGCGCGGTAATCCAACGCAAGCATGGAGTGCTCTCCTTTTGGGCCATGGCCACTTTCCCGGTGACCCCCTGGATAATCCCGACCCACAACCTCATCCCACCCGGTGGAACGTTGCGATGGCTCTGGGTCGAGGGAGGCTGCGGCCGAGAAACAACGGTTTCGAACCGATCGCTTGGATATCTGCGGTCACTCTTCTTTCCCGAGGTTCTCAAACCAGGAGCGCATCTCCTGAATCTGTTGAGCCTTATCGGGATCAATAGGCATCGGACCGGCCAGCATGGCGGTCATCCCTCCGTCCACGGTGATGTTGATCCCCGTCACGAACCTGGATTCATCGGATGCGAGGTACAGGGCACACTGGGCCACATCCTCCGGCATTCCCACTGCCGGCAAAGGCTGGTTCATTTTCATCTGCTCCACGAGTATCCGTTCGTAACGCTCGACGAACTCTCGCCTGCGCGCCTCGCCAAACTGCTCGGCGATATGTTTCTCGGGATCTGCGACGTGTATTGCTCCCGGAGAGATGGCGTTGACCCGTATCATGAAAGGAGCGAGTTCGACCGCCAGCCCGCGCGTGCCGGCTATGATCCCCCCCTTGCTTGCAGCGTATGCGGAATTGTCGACCACACTGTTCCATGCGTGCACGGATGCGATATTTATGATCACGCCCCGACCGGCTCTTTTCATGTGGGGCACGGCATAGTGCGCCGCCATCCAGATGCCCTTCAGGTTGGTGGCCAGCAGACGGTCGTAAGTCTCCTCCACTTTCGGATCATCTATGGGGAGACCGAACCCGCCAATCCCCGAATTGTTGACCAGCACATCGATCTTCCCGAACTGATCCATGGCAAACTGGATCATCCGCTTGACGTCATCGGAAACTGAGACGTCGGTGACCAATGCTCTTGCCGTGCCGCCGGCAGCTTCGATCTCCCGCGCAACCCCGAAGATCGCGCTCTCCGTTCGGGAGGCGAGCACCAGCTTCGCGCCCTCCCGGGCGAAGGCGCGGGCAATTCCCCTGCCTATCCCACGTCCCCCACCCGTCACAACGGCCACTTTGTCCTGTAATCTCATTTGGATCTTTCCTCCAGTCATAATTGGAAAACAGACACCATATTCCTAAACCGGGTCAGGGAGTGCATGCAAGAGAATTGGAGGTGCTCACTTTTCCACCTTTTCCAGCCTGACGATGAGGTCCTCAGCCTCCATTTTTGAGGAAGCACTGGTGTAGATGTATATCTTTCTTGTCTTGAACCTTCGCCACATGTTTTCTATTTCTTCATGACTTTCAATCGGAATGTTGAAACCTTTACCGAGTTCGTCGATTCTCCTGTAAAGCCAGGACCAGTCCAGTTGTGCTTCGTTTCCGGCACTCGGAATCCAGCTTATGCCGTCGAGCTTCTCAATCTCACAGAGCGCCTCCAAGTGTTTGAGCCCCCCGGATCCATCCAGGTGGTAGAATGCGACATCGGTGTCATTGGTTTCCCGCACAAGAGCTGGCTTTACAAACTCTCGAAACATTTCCGGGCTGATCATGCACGACATATCGCATTGCGGCCGGCTTTGCTTTCCCTTGCAGTAGGTCCTCTCCATACCCATGCTGCCAAACCTGTCAAAGTCCAGCTCTCTTGAACATTCCTCCAGTATTTCGGCATGGGCACGACAGACCGCATCCAACGCGTCCTTCACCTTGTCGGGGCAGGTAACCAGATCCACCAGAAGATTCTCTATGCCTCGGATCGCAGCCAGGCTGTCCAGATTGGCCACAAAAGTCGGGGGATAGATCAACAGCTTGCCGTCGCATTGCCGCCTGAGCTCCCTGAAGAAATTGACGGTCATCTGCCACCAGTAGCTGTCGCGTCGGAAACGAATCTCCACCTCATCCCAATCCTTTACAAAGGGAACACACCAGCCTGTATCCGGTTCTTGCTCGGGCGTAAACCTTATGTCTGCACCCAGAAATGAGGAAAACGTATCAGGTCCCCACTCCACGAAGAAGAAGGGTATGGCCTCTCCGATAAACTCATGGGTATCCGCCCATGCCAGCGCCTGATCAATAACCGGCTGAAAATTGCCGTCCCTTCCGGCAAGATATCTCGGAAAGGCAACCTCCTTGACGCCCTCTTTGGGAATCAGGATATGTATCAGCGGTCTCCTGTTCTCTCCCTTCCAGAACGCCTCCCACATTTGCTGTGCCCGTTGGAAGTCCGGCTTGAACTCAAGATTCATGCTAGAGCCCTATCACCCTTCCCTGCTTCACGCATTCGTAGGCATAAAGATACATGCCGGCCGACCAGCTGAAGTAATCCCCACCCATCACATGTCCCGTTTGGCCGTGCAAATACTCCGGGAATCCCCATGCGACCTCATTGTAGCCCTTCTCGTTTTCACGGGCCAGGTATTCCAGCTCCACTTCTGCTTCCGCCATGCGGTTACACTTGACCAGTGCCGCCACATAGAACCCGCCGATAAAGGGCCATATGCCCCCGTTATGATACTGATAGGGGACGTTGGCTTTCTCTCTGAGCACATACCCCATCCTGAAATAGTCTCTCCAGCCCTTGTCCCCCGGCTGAATGGGCGGATAAACCGAAAGAACGGGAAAGGGCCGGTTACACCCCACATCCCTGATGTAGTTGAGGATCAGGTCCGATTTATCGATGCCGGCGGTCTCTTCGCCCGCTGCGACATCGAAGAGAATGGCTGCCAGATTGCCAAAGGAATCGAAGTAGTCTCCGCAATCCATGAAATCAACAAACGGCAGGTAATACGGCCGCCCACCGATCTCGGCGCACATCTTCTTATACACCCATTGAACGCGGAGCCCCATTTTGCGTGCTTCCCCGGATCTGTCCGGACCGAGCCCATTGTCCATCCACATCATCAGGTTGATCTTTCTCTTCACATCCTGGGCCATCTCCAAATAGGCGGAACCCTCCAGATCCAGCTCGTCCAGGATATGGCCAAAGCGTGTCAGACACCCATACCACATGGCATTGTCCAACAGCACTATATGTCGCTGGCTGAAAAAATCCATCCAGTTTCCGCCTTCGGGGAACTCCAGGAGCCCGTTGGCATCTGAATCCTGACACCTGAGCCAATGGATCGCTTTCTGGATGGACTCGAGATGCTTCAGGAGGAAGGCCTTATCCTTGTAGATTCTGTAGAGATAGCAATGCCCCAACACATACCACAGGTTGCAGTCCTGCGATTCATACTCTACGAAATCCCCCGTTGTTCTCGGCGTGACCGAATTGGGGATCTGTCCCAGTTCGTTCTGATAGTTCCCGAGCGTCATCAGGGTATTTTGAAAAGGCAATTCATACGCATCCCCGAGCCCCAAGCTTGCGCCCAGAGACGCGATCAGGGTATCCCGGGCAACAAGGGTGACTTCGTAGAGGGATTCTTCCTGCGAGGCAACCGCCATCAACCCTCTCGGCGTGATGTGCCTGGAAAGCAGTTCCAGAGCCTTCTCACGGGCTGTTTCCACGATCTCTTTCATTTCTTCATGTCCTCCCAATGACGCCCGAGCAAAACCATTCTCGGTCATTTTCGGCGGTGATTCCTGGATTCATCCCCTGGTGAGCTCCCACTTGTCCGGTGAAGCAGAAGACCCTCTGACGGATCTTTCCGGAGCGGTGTTAACCCAGGACACCGAACTGGAACTCCTTATCTGCTGTAGTTACGGGCAACCTCAAAGATCTCCCCGGCCGCGCCCGACTTCAGATCGACCGTCCAATTGCTGATCATAAGAGTGGGTATGATCCCACGGTCGAAACACCGCACATCATATTTCCAGTCGCGAATCTTTTCCTCGGGCACAGACTTGTCATTTTCCATAGAGACCGGCTTCACGCACACACCAAAAGGATACGCCCCCCACTTATTGTCCGGGGAATAGATGACCAAGTGCATAAAGCGACGAACATAACGATTAAAGATGTAATCCACAAGGGGATGGTACTGATCAAGTGACTGAATCGGCGGAGTCAGCCCTTCGCGCGGGTTTTCACGGTCAACAATCAGGTGTCGGAATGGACGATCGACCACGAATTGGTACGGCCTTTCGTCCCCGTCGAAAAGGCCCGTGCTCCGAATCTCCGGTGATCCTGGTACTCCAACCTAGGTTGCACGGGACGCGAATCGGACTATCAATCGAACCTCCGGAAGGATACAAGGGACTCGGGCTCTCCCTCGTATTTCAGCACGATCACGGTATTGAGCGGATCAGGGGCGTCTCGGGCCCTCCCTATTGTCACGGTCTCTCGAACACTGCTCAGTGAACCGTGTGGGGCGGACGTCGTGCCAGATCGTGGGG
>JAZDJA010000048.1:0-10586 GCA_043804415.1 Candidatus Latescibacterota bacterium
AGAGATCAAAACAGAGGTAGCCGCATGGCAGAATCACAGGAATAATCAGAATGCTACCATAAACTGGCAGTTCACCACAAAAGATGCTCGGATAAAGCTGAGACGACTCTATCCGACATTAGAAGCATGACATGACACTAGGGCCTATTCTCACCGGACGCCTTGCCGGCTGGGACGGTCCGCTGACCTGGGGAAAATGGTGCGGGCTGGGCCTGGCCATCCTGGCCCTTGCCCTGATCACACTCCAGCGAAACAACGGGGCCGTGATTGAGAACTCGCGCTGGAAATGGGCCCTTTTTGCCTTTCTCGCTTTCTTCCTGAACGCAATCAATACGAGCGGACAGAAGATGCTCTCCGGTCTCGGTTTGGGTACCGAGGTCCTGACATTCAATTTGGCCTATTTCGTCTGTGGTGCCGCCGTGGGCCTGACCCTGAGCTTCGTTCCTCGTGGAAATCAAGGGACTCCCAGGATAGGCCGCTCCGAATGGGTACTCGGACTCGGAGGGGGACTCCTGGTCGTAGTGCAGATGTTCGCCCTCCTGTATGCCGTGGCCCGTCTGCACGCCGCAATCGCATACGCCACCTTGACCATATTGTCGCTGACCATTATGACCCTCGGTGGCTGGCTTATTTTTGGTGAAAACCTGGAGCCGCGCGAGAAGATTGGCCTGGTCGTGGCATGTGTCGCGCTCTTACTGATCAATCTATAGATCCCCCACAGAGAGCTCGTGAAGCAAGCACCATCGTACGCAAAACCATGGCATGGCTGGAAACTCTGCCCATGCACCAAAGCACACAGGGCGGATGTCGCCCAGAAAACGGAGGATGTGAATGAGTCGCAAGTTGAGAATGGGTGTAGTAGGACTGGGCATGGGCAGAGGACACGTCAAAGGGTACCAGACCCACCCGGGCGCCGAGGTCGTCGCGCTGTGTGATGTGAACAAGGAGCGTCTCGAGGTCGGGGCGGCGGAGTTCGGCATACCCGAAACGTATACGGACGCCAGGAAGATGTTCGGAAACGGCGGATTGGACGCGGTGAGCATTGCCGTGCCCAACAAGTTCCACGCCCCGCTGACAATCGAGGCTCTGGCGAACAATCTGCACGTGCTCTGTGAGAAGCCGATGGCCATGACCGTCAAGGAAGCCGAGCGCATGAATGCAGCGGCCACAAAAGCCGGCAAGAATCTGATGATCAACTTCTCATTTCGATTTACCGAAGCCAGCTATGCACTCAAACAGCAGGTAGACTCGGGCGTAGTCGGCGACATCTATTTTGGCCGAACGGTGTGGCACCGGCGGCGAGGCATCCCCGGATTCGGAGGCTGGTTCTGCGACAAGGCCCTTTCGGGCGGAGGACCGCTCATCGATCTGGGCGTGCACCGATTGGACCTGGCCCTCTGGCTGATGGGGTACCCCGAGCCTGTGGCGGTGAGCGGCTCAGCTTACAACGTGATCGCCAAAGAGAAAGCCACAATCGAGAAGAAAAAGTTCACCGTCGAAGATCTGGCCTGCGGCCTCGTCAAATTTGCCAACGGAGCCACCCTGATCCTGGAGGCGAGTTGGGCGCTCAACATCGGAGCGCGCGAGCACATGGTGACCACCCTCTGTGGAGACAAAGGCGGGCTCGTGCACAAGAACATCAATGAAGGCTATGAGTTTACGGCCGAGCTACACACCGAGGAAAACGGCAACCTGTTCACCAAGACGCTCGATGCCCGCACAACCCCCGTGCCTTCCGCGTACCACGAGTTTGTGGACAGCATCCTTGAAAAGCGCCCGCCTATGGCCACCGGCGAACAGGGCCTCAAGGTGATGAAGATTCTGGAGGGCATCTATAAGAGCGCGGAGACAGGCAAGGAAGTGCGCTATCGCCCTGCTTCCTGAAGGGGCGGCTCAGCGCACGCCCCAAACGCAGCACCACGAAACGACTTGGCTTGGAAGGGAGTTCCATGACAGATGCACGGAAATACCTGAACCCGATGGTGGCCGATCATCCGGATGCGGTCTTTCTCATGAAGACCCATTTGGAGTCCATGGAGGACCCGGAAGGTTTTGAGAAAGCGGGAGCCCGGATCGCTCGCGCCCTTTTCAAAACCCCTGCGGATCCGAGTGCGGGGCTCCCTCCCCCCCTCATCAAGCCCAATGTGGTCAACGGAACCATGAGGGACAAACAGGGCCGCGTGTTGGCCACAGATGGGGTGGTCACAGACGTTCATTTCCTGGGCGGCATCGCGCGGCATCTGAGCGAATCCGGATTTTCCGGGATTACGATTGCAGAAGGCGGAGACCCGGTTCGGGGCCAAGACGGCGAATACTCCATGGATCAGACCTTTCTGGACCGGGGATATCGCGCACTGGCCGATCGGATGGGGTTCTCTCTGGTGGGCCTGAACAAAGAGACCTACTTGGAGGATGACCTCGTGTGGCGGCATCTGGGCGAGGACGGCGTGGTCTTCAAGGAGATCCCCTTTGTCCGTCCGCTGCCCGGCGATTTTACGATCAATGTGCCCACCTTAAAGACACACTACCATGCGGTGGTCTCTCTCTGCGGAAAGAACCTGCAGGGAGCGGTCGCGGTGGGATACCGGCATCACTGCGAGCCCATCGAACGGGTGAGGCAGTACCCTCCGGAGAAGCGCGCACACTTCCAGCCGAATGTGGAAAACGAGATCGCAAGACTTGCCCAAAAGCACGATCGCGAGGGATACTGGCGCATGAACGTCGGATACGAGTGGTATGCCCAACGCACCTGTGATACCATCCTAGCCCTCAAGCCTCAGCCGACGATGAACATCATCGAAGGCATCCGGGGACGGGACGGCACGGCCTTTCATCGCGGACAGGACTACCTGACCAATCTGGTGATTGCGGGGGTCAATCCCGTGCACGTGGATACCATCGCAAGCTATCTGATGGGTCAGACACCCCGGGCGGTGGTAGCCTATCTCAAGATCGCCGAGGAACGGGGGCTGGGAACCTGTGATCCCTTCGCCATCCCCACGTACCGGATCGAGGAGGATGGCACTTTCGAATCCTGTGACCGGCTGTCGGACTGGCGGATCCAACCATCTCTCGACGTGTTGGCAGGGAATGGCAGCCTGCGTAACCAGGAACAGGGGTGAAGACCCAGGAGGAAGAGCAGTCAGAAAACGGCATGACCGTACGATCATGGACCGCGAATGCGAATCCCCTTCACCCCATTCACGCTGTATCGTGAGGAGAACATGACTACTTACGCGCACCCGGAGAAAACGACTCTGCATCCCCGTCTCTACTTTGGGCAGGAGGACGTGGATGCCCTGAAGAAGAAGCGAAGCGCGGATCCCCTGGCAGCGGCAGCGTGGGGGCGCGTGCTCGAGGTGGCCAAGGCCGGGATGTCCCTGCCCCTTCCTCGGTGGCAGCCCCGATGGGAGTATGACAAGGGAGAATCGGGGCAGATCAGCCTGGGAGGCGTCCTTGGACAGGCCTCGCGTTTGGCGGGTCACCTGGCCTTCGCCTTCCTGCTGACCGGTGACGAGAAATATGCGCGTAGAGCGACCGAGCTCATGCTATCGGTCTGCGACATGGACTACTGGACCAGCGTGGCCTTCTTCCAGCCTCCGTATGACCCCCCGTGGCGGGGGACTCTGGAGACCGCGGGAATCGCCCAGTGGATGGGTATGGCCTACGACTGGCTCTACAACGTCCTTTCTGTGGAAGATCGCGAGCGCATCCGGCTTGCTATCTCCTACAAGGGCATTATGCCGCTCATTCAGGATTGGGCCGACCCGGCGACCCGGCTGCCGACGGCCTGTCATATCAAGCCATGGGGTAACTGGTGGGTGAACTGCATCGCGCCGGCCGGGGTGGCAGCCCTTGCGATCTACAGTGAGGAAAACACCGTGCGCTGGGAGACCTGCTGGCCGCTCGAACGTCCGGACACCCAGGAAGAGCCGATGTCCGCCAGATGGGTCAGACTGGTCAAGGAAGCGATGGACTGGTTCTGGGTGTTCGAGGGGGGATACGTCCCCAAGCTTGAAAAGGCCCTGTTTTGGGACCCGGAGGGCACCTATTATCCGGCCAACTTCGACGAGGAAGGAGCCTATGCCGAAGGGGCAAACTACCTGGACGCGGTGATGTTCCATAGTTTCCGCTTCGCAGAGCCGTATCTCCGAATTCTGGGCGAGGAGATCCTGCCGCTTGCCCTGATGAGAAAGACAGCGGATTTCATCCTATACTCCTGTTACACCGAGTCCGGCCGCATGCGGGCCATCAACTTTGACGACGCCCGCGCGAACTTTGCCACCAGCCCCGAGGTTACGTCTTTTCTGGCACGGAAACTCCGCCATCAGGGCATGCAGTGGTACCTCCACGCCAGCCAGGGCAACTTCGAGGACGATTCCATGTTCAAGCCCGGAGAAAGCCCCGTCTTCACCTTCCTGTGGTACGATCCGGAACTGAACCCGGAACGGCCGGGGCTGGCCGCACCGGTAAAAGTCTATCCCGGCTGCGGCTGGGGGATCATGCGCGCGGGCTGGGGACCCGAAGATACCTTCTTCGCGATCAAGAGCGGAAACACGGCCGGCCATGCGCACGCCGACGCAGGCACATTCCTTCTCCAGCACGGTGGAAAACCGCTGGTGATGGATTCGGGAACCAGCAGTTACATTGTCCCGGAGTGGCACACCTATTATCACACCACGCGGGCGCACAGCACGATCATGGTCGGAGGCCGGGGGCAGGTGAAACGACTTCCCGGTCGGATCGTCGGATATGGCGGGGTTCCGGGATGTGCGCTCATGGTGGCGGATGCGGCCGCACCGTATGAGGGAAAACTCAGACGGTTCATCCGGAACGTGGCCTGTCTGGGGGGGCGGTATTACGTCATCGTGGACGAACTGGCGAAGGATGGGCCCGGGCCGTTCGAGTGGCTCCTTCACTATGATGGCGCATTGACCAGGGAGGACGGGGATTTCCTCATCGCCAACGGGGATCGTCGGCTCCTCGTGCGCATGGCCGAGCCGGAGTCTATCGTCTCCTCACTCGAGCACGGGTTTCGGGCGACGCACGAGGATTTCGCCAAACAGCTGAACCCAGAGGAGACTCAGGCAGCTTTGAAGCGGGCCGACTACCTGAAGGTGTGCCCGACAGAGGATCGGGAACGACAGGTCTTCTTTGCCGTCCTCTATCCCTTCACGGAAGGGGAGACGGCTCCCGAGATCTCGGTTCTGCGGGAGAGAGGCTGGATTGGCGTGCAGGTGCATCGGGATGGCGGGACGGATCTTGTCGCATGGAGGGGGCCGGGTGCCCGACGATCGGGGATGAGCGGTGTGGAAACGGACGCGAAGCTTGTGGCCCTATGGATGGACCCCCAGGGAACGGTTCAGGGATGCGCGATAGAGCGGGGAACGTTCTTGCGGGTCAACGGGGAAACGGTTCCTGTCCGGGCTGCCCAGGGGACGGTTGCGCTCGGGGTGTAGTCAAGGAACCGGAGCGTGGTTGGTCGGAGATGCTCCCCGCAACGAGGATGGCGAGAAAGGGTGGGCAATGTGCGCGCAGCTGAGATCGCTGTCACAAGACCGTGAATGAGGGTGGGTGGCAAGCCTTTGTATCTGCGTTCTGGCGAGCTGGCATGCTTCCATCTCCGTCCGGAGGCGTGGCGGGATAGATTGAGGAAGCTGAAGGACTCTTGAGGAAAGGCGGTTTCCTTCTATATCCCGTGAAGATCCGGATCGCCTGGGCTGGGCATGGCAGCGGATCTTGCGAGTAGCATGCTCTGGCCTGACGCGCATCGCTGTGGCACAGCGATGCGCGCGATTCCGGGGACTGGAGAGAATCGGCGAGGCATGGATAGGACTCCGGGTGTCCAGCCCGGAGTCGGCCAAACGGTCTCTTCCCTCTCAGCCCTGCAAATGCCTGAGACAGGTAGGCAGTTGATCCTTGGATCTGTGGGCCGCTACGCACTCGCAGCAGAAGCCGCGCCTTGGGCAGTCCGTGCTGGCACACGAGCAGTTCTCCTGGTTGATCGCTACGTTGGGGCAGGGAGCCTTCTCTTTCGAATCCGCCATGTTGTCCTCCTATACGGGTGGAAGGTTCTTACATCACGTGCTCAAGTCGTATTGAGTTAGAAAAGATAACAAGTCTCGGCAGGGAAGTCAAGGTTTTTGGCAAGGCATCGGCGTTCCATGCATTCTGGCAGCATAAGCTTGATGATGGCACTTCATGAGCGAGACACTCGATAGGAGGCTCGGACCCTATGACCCATCCAAATGCAACAGATACACCCTCTTTGACGTCCTCTCCAACCCTAATCCATCTGGTCGCGCACACACACTGGGACCGTGAGTGGTATGCGTCCTTTGAGACGTATCGCGCCCGCCTGGTGGATCTGTTGGAAGCGGTGTTCTCCATTCTGGCAAGCGAACCCGAGTATGTCTCGTTTCAGCTGGACGGCCAAACCAGCATGATGGAGGACTACCTCGCGCTTCGCCCGGAAAAGGAGGAGGAGGTGCGCCGGTGGGTCGCCGCGGGAAGGCTTTTACCCGGCCCTTGGTATACCCAGCCCGACGAGTTTCTGGCCAGCGGAGAGAGTCTGATCCGGAATCTACTCACAGGCATCCGGATGGCACGCGCGTGGGGCGGTTCTATGCTGGTGGGCTATCTGCCGGACACTTTCGGACATATCTCGCAGATGCCCCAGATCCTGCGGGGATTCGGGATCAAATGGGCGTTTGTGGGACGGGGGGTCCAGCTGGAAGGATCTTCTGAGAGCACCCACCGGTTTCGCTGGCAGTCGCCCGACGGGTCGGAGGTGCTGACACTGACTGTGCCCTATGGAAACGGCCTTTCCCAAAGCACCTTGCCGGAAAGCGCTCGGGACGAGGTCGCCCACATGCTCTCTGCCATGACCGACTGGCTGCCCGGCGAGGAGATCCTCATGTTTCACGGTGCGGATCACGTGCTGCCCCAGGCCGGTTTTCCAAGCCTGATTGCCCAAGCCAATGAAGCGCTTGCCCAGGCGCACCTGATCCACAGCACCCTTCCCACCTTCTTCTCGAAAATAGCCTCCGCAGACACTCCTTGCACAATCCGGGGAGAACTCCGGGACAAGCGCACGACCTTGCTGGAGGGGACGCTCTCGACCTGTATGAACGTGAAAGGGGCCAATGCCGCCACCTCGCTTTTGCTGGAGCGCATGGTGGAGCCGCTTTCCGCCCTGGCGTGGCTTTCGGGACTCCCCTACCCCGCTGCCTTGCTGGGCCAGGCATGGAAATACGTGCTCCAGAACCACGCGCACGACAGCATCTGTGCATGCAGCGTGGATGCGGTAATCCGGGACGTGTTGCAGCGATTCCGATGGGCCCAGGATATCGGGACCGCGGTGTTCCAAAAGAGCCTGAAGCATCTGGCGCAGGGGCCGGATGTACCCGGAAGCGCGAAGAGCCAGACGCAGGTGGTGGTGCTCAATACCCTCGGTCAGGAACGCACCGGCGTGGTGCGAATCCCCATTGACTTCGTGCCGGATACGGACATGGCGGACGTGCGGATCTTCGATTCCTCAGGAGAGGAGGTGCCGCACCAGGTTCTTTCCGAAGGACAGGCACAGGTCTTCGTCACGCGTCCCCACATCACGCCGAGAATCGTAAACGTAAAGCGGATCCAGGTGGCGTTTGTGGCAAAGGACGTGCCCTCTGTGGGATCGGCCCCCTATCGGGTGGTTCCGGTCGGAAAGAGCGGACAGGCGGAATTGGCGGGGATGGCCCTTGCGCGCAATCGAGGGGTTCGGCGCGCGATCGGTTCGGCACCCAACCGCATGGAGAACGAGCATCTTATCGTCGCACTCGAGTCCGACGGCACGATGACCCTCACGCACAAGGAGAGCGGGGAGATCTTCCCCGGACAGCACACCTTCGAGGACAGCCGCGACATCGGGGAGGTGTATAACCACGTTGCCCCCTTGGAGGATCGCATCGTGACCAGCCTGGGACAGCCGAACCAGATTGCCTTGGTGGCTAATGGTCCGGTATATGCGACGTTTGAGATACGGACGGCCCTCCCGGGGGTGTGCTCGATCACATCCAGAGTGACCCTCGCGGCAGGCGCACGGAGGGTGGAACTCGTGACCGAGGTGGAAAACCTCGCGTCGGAACATCGGCTGCGCGCCCTCTTTCCCTTGGGTGGGCATGCCGGCCACTCCCGGGCGGACGGACAGTTTGATGTAAAAATGCGAAAGATCAAGCGGTCAGGAATGGACGGGGCCGAGGCGGACCGGCTGGCCGATTGCCATCCCATGGATTCCTTTGTGGATGTGGAGGCAAAAAATCGGGGGTTGGCGATCCTGGCCAAGGGACTGCCGGAGTACGAGGCATTCGGGGAGGATGAGACCAGGGTGGCGCTTACGCTGATCCGATCCGTCCGGCGAGGCCCCTATGATATCCCCGTCACCGAGGCTCAGATGCTCGGCACGCACCGCTTTGAATACGCAATCTTTCCGCATGCCTCCGGAGCGACTGAATCTGAACTGCCCCGGGAGGCGCTGGATTACCAGGTACCTCTGATGGCGGCCCAGCGCGGGGATGAGGCGCCGGATGCGACCGAGAAGACGAGCTTGTTCCGAATCGCGCCGGAAACGCTCATCCTCTCCGCACTCAAGCGATCGGAAAACGGTCAGGCGCTGGTGGCGCGATTCTACAATTCGGGCGCCTCGCCGGTGGAGGGAGCGCTTGCATTCGGGGATAAAGGGCCGATTCGGGCCGAAATCGTGGATTTGATGGAGGAGAACGGGACCAAGATCGAGATCGGGAAAGAGGGCCAGCTGGCCTTTCCGGTCCGAGGCACAGGGATCGTCACGCTCAAGCTCTTCTTTTGAGGAGGCCGCGCTCCCCGATATCACTCTTTGGCACCGTGGAATGGACTGGGTAGACGATCACCCTCCTGCCACTTCCCCAACCGCGGATTGGACGGATGAGGCGGATTCCCTTTTTTCCCTCCATTTTTCATTTTGCCTTTTGCATTTCGCATTTTGCCTTTCTCATTTGGAAGGACCTCCCCATGCCGCTTTCTCTCGATGAACACCGGGCACGCCAGCAGAATCTGCGTTGGGCCGGCACGTCGATAACCCGATGCCTCAGGAAGTGGACGATCGGAGATTATCTTCCGGGGCAGGTGACCTATAATCTGGGCGAATACCCGGCGCCGTTTTCCATCTGCCCGACCGACTACGACGAACAGCTCCTGTCGGAATGTGCCGACCATGGCGTGGGGCTCATCCAGTTCCACGAGGAGTTCTCCGACCCCAAACGTCTTCTGGACGCGGATAAGTTCACCTGCCACGATCCGGAGGGGCTCAGGCAGATGGTCGGGCGGATCCACGCCTTGGGAATGAAGGTCATGCTCTATGCCTCCAGCGGCTATTTCGGCAGAACGGATCCCGATTTCCAGCCCGATTGGGGATACGACGGCGCATCGCTGAGGGAATTCTACTACGACTATGCCAACTGCTCCCCAGCCAGCCCGGGATGGCGCGCGTATGTGCTGCCCAGGATGGAGCGCCTCATGGACGAATACGGCGTGGATGGGCTTTACAATGATCTGGGATATCTGGAGATCTGGAAGCAGAAGCATGTCCCTGCTGCCCACCTCTCCCCGGATGCGGAGACCCCGCAACACGACGCGGCCCTGGAGGACCTGTTGGGCATCATCTCAAACCTGGTTCACCGCCGCGGCGGCGTGGTCAAGATCCACTATGAGGCCACCAAACTCCCCAAATGCGCGAGCAAGATCTATGATTATCTGTGGGTGGGAGAAAGCGTGAAGAATCTCGACAGCCTGCGCGTCTGCACCAAGGATTATCCGCCCTACGTGGTGCCGTGCCCGGATCTGAGTCGGGCCGAAAAATGGAACGAAGACGACATGTATCTCCATGCCCTCCCCTACATGCACTTCCCGCTGCGGGTGGATGGCAGACCTCTGACCGGTCAGCGCGCCCGGGTGCCTGGAATCGACTATGGAGATGATTTCTGGAGCGAGCATTTTGGCCGCATCTACGACTGGCACCAGGCGCATCCCGACGGGCCCCATGTATACGGCTGGTGGGACACGTGCTACGGCCGTCCCCAGGCCAGGCAACGATGGTTCCATTATCTGGACCTCTACCGACCCATGGTAACCGAGAATACCCGGTGCTATCTGGAGATCACTCAAAGCAGTTTGTTTGTGGATGCCCTCCCCGAAACCATCGTAGCGAGTCTCTTTGTCAATGAGAAGAGCTTCCTCGTGCTGGCAAACTATGGGAAAGAACCCGCCACGGTCCATACGTCCTCCGTGTGGCGGGATCGCGAATCCGGTGTTTCTGGATCGGAATGGATCCTGCCCGCACGCGCGCTGAAGCTGTTTGAGCGGACCGGAACCCGGACACCGAATCAGATGTAAGTTTCCTGAATGACCGGTGGGGGCGATTCGCAAATCCCCCCTGCACATAAGAACTCGTTCTTTTGTCTTCCGCATCTTTCGTGTCTTTGTCTTCCTTTCGTGTCCTTCGTGTCTTTCGTGGTTCTCTCCCGGAAAGGGGCGCATGATGACCGTACGAGCATGGACGCCGCAGGAGC
>JAZDJA010000049.1:0-31436 GCA_043804415.1 Candidatus Latescibacterota bacterium
AGAGATCAAAACAGAGGTAGCCGCATGGCAGAATCACAGGAATAATCAGAATGCTACCATAAACTGGCAGTTCACCACAAAAGATGCTCGGATAAAGCTGAGACGACTCTATCCGACATTAGAAGCATGACATGACACTAGCGGGATTGGCAACTTGATGTTGCTTAGTGCACGAAATCACAAATACGATGACGTATTTTTGCGACTTGGCGTGGAGACCCTTCACTGGGTTCAGAGTGACAAGCGCTGCCATTCTGGTGTAGTTGAAAATCTCCCATAATCAGGTTACGCCATAATATCTATGATTTCGCGCACTTAGGAGGTTAGTTCGGTTTGAACGGTCCGATCCGAACTCTGTAATGCGATCACCATTCCCTGCCTTTTTTCTCAGGTCACCCGTTCCACGTATATGCCGGTGCGCGTGTCCACTTTGATGACATCTCCCTCGTTGAGAAAAAGGGGTACCTGGACCACTGCGCCGGTCTCCAAGGTGGCGGGTTTTGACCCGCCCGTGGCCGTATCTCCTCTCAGACCCGGATCGGTCTGGGTGATCTTCAGGTCCAGGAAGAAAGGCAGTTCAGCTCCGATGGGTGTATCGCCGTGCATCATGACGGTGACCATCTCGCCTTCCTTCAGGTATGGGATGTGCTCTTCGATCAAGTCATTCGGTAGGGGAAATTGGTCATACGTTTCCGTGTCCATGAAGAGGTATTCGTCACCATCCCGATAGAGGTATTGCATCGGTGTTCGGTCAATGCGGACCTCTTCGACCCGCTCACCTGAACGGAAAGTGCGCTCGATCACCGCGCCGGTCTGAACGTTTTTGAGTTTGGTGCGGACGAATGCACCGCCTTTGCCGGGTTTGACGTGCTGGAAATCCACGATGGAAAATAGACGACCATCCATCGTCAGAGTCAATCCGTTTCGAAAATTTGCCGTGGTGGCCATAGGAAATAAATCCTCCGTAGACGTGAAAGATGAAAAGGAAACGTAGCGGGGACCCTGCACCCAGGCCACGACCCAACCGTGCAACCGCGGATTACGCGGATCCCCAAGCACGCCCCTTCCCCAAAAACAAGATGGTTCAAGCAGCTATGCCGCAAAGAGTACCTGGTTTTGGAGAGAAGATGCTGTGTTGTGCCCATGCTACACTTGCTTCGTCACATGCTCTGAAGTTGTTTGGGAGCGGTGGTCAGGTTTTCGCAGTCATTCTGTCGGATGATAACAAGATCCTCGATACGGATGCCACCCCATCCTGGAATATAGATGCCCGGTTCGATCGTGACGACCATGCCGGGGGCCAGGACCTGATCGCTTTTTGCCGAGAGGTTGGGTTGTTCGTGCACACACAGGCCGATGCCGTGTCCAAGTGAGTGGCCGAATTGGGGGCCGTAGCAGGCGTCCTCAATGATTGTGCGTGCAATCCGGTCCAGTTCGGCGCACGGTAGGCCGGCTCTGGCAGCCGCGATGGCGGTCTCCTGAGCCTGAAGGACGATTTGGTGGACCGCGCGCTGTTGGACGGTCGGAGCCCCGATCACGAGCGTCCGCGTCATATCCGAGGCGTAACCATGAAATACGGCTCCAAAGTCCAGGATCACGAGATCGCCGGACTGGAGTGCACGCTCACTCACGGAGGCATGCGGCATGGAGGCGTGGGGCCCGGAGGCAACGATGGCCTGAAAGGAGGGTCCTTCGGCGGTCTGTCTTCGGATTGCGTAGTCGATCTCCGCCGCGATGTCCCGTTCCGAGATTCCCGGCTTCAAGAGCGGGAGGATCTGTTCGAACACCCGATCGCCTATGCGCACGGCCTCCCGGATGCAGGCGATTTCCCCGGGGTCTTTGAGGATGGCCAGGCTTTCCACCAAACCGTCCCGGGCGATCCATTCTGCCCAGGAGAGCTGTTCGGTCAGTTTGCGGAATGCTTTGCAGGGAAGATGGTTCTCCTCAAAGCCGACGCGGTGTCCCGTCCGGTGGGGGGAAAGCTCGGCCATCTTCTCGGCGAATCCGTTTTTTGCGATGAGCAGATCCAGGTCCGGAGATTCGATCCGGGCCTGTTCCTCGTAGCGAAAGTCCGTAATCAAAAAAACGGTTTCCGGTCCCACTAAAACCCATCCGGAATCTCCGGAAAACCCGGTCAGATAGCGGATGTGAAGCGGATCGGAGACCAACACCGCGTCCAGCTCGGCTGTCTGCAGCGCATTTCGCAGTTTGTCAATGCGGTTGCTCATACGAGTTCTCACTTTTTCTCAAAGAGCACGTGTGCGCTGCAAGTCGTGGAGGCGATGGCGCAGGTCTTCGCGTTCGGGTTCTTGTTCCAGAATCTGCTTCAATACGCCAATGGCCTCGCTCATCAGTCCCTGGGAGACGAAAATCTCTGCCAACGTAGGGGTTGCGGGGTACGCACCCAAGCCCTCGGTTTCATCGAGGAGTGCGGCAGGTTCCTTAAGGGTGGCTTCGATCCTCGGAGTATCAATCATCGAGAAGACCATTTCGGGCGTTCCTTCCTGCATTTCCCGAATGGGTTCCGATGGGGGTATCATGTCCGACTTGTCCAGTCCAGCTCGGGTGCGGACAATCTTTTCCAGCTGGCATACCTGATCTTCCAGCGCTTTGGAGAGAAAATCCAGCAGGATCTTCTTTTGAGTGGCTCTCTCTTCATGGCTCGATCGAGGCACGTTTCTGATCTCCCGGTCCCGTGGCGAATTCGTGCCCGTCGGATGAGGGCGCGCAAAAACATGAACCGTCGTGCGGGAAAATGCAGGGAAAGGGAGCGGCAAAGGCGGCCAGAAAAGAAGGGGGCTCCACCAATCTTGTCTTACTCTCTACCTGTTTCGAGGTTGTATGCTCGAAGAATCCTGCAAACGGTGGCACTAGTAGATCGTCCTTTCAACAGCGGCAGAACAATGACGCGTCCTCCGGCTTCTTCGACGAGGTGCCTGCCGACAATTTGGTCCAGGCTGTAATCTCCCCCCTTGACCAGGATATCGGGCTTCAGTTGCGCGATTAGCCGTTCCGGAGTATCCTCGGAAAAAGGGCAGACGTAATCCACAGATTCCAGGGCCATCAGAATGGCAGCCCGATCCTCCAGCGGGAAAATGGGACGCTCCGGACCTTTTTTCTGAAGCAGAATGGAGGTGTCGTCGTTGAGTCCGACGAACAAAACGTCCCCCAGATTGCGGGCCCCCTGGAGGTATTCGACGTGTCCCCGATGCAAAAGGTCGAAACAGCCGTTGGTGAAGACCACCGTTTTCCCGGCTTGCTTGAGCCGGTTTCGGAGTTCCACGAGTTTTTCGACGGAAAGCAATGGCTTCATTTGTTTTCGCAAGGGGGAGGATCGGCATTCGGACAACGATCGCAGCCTAGGTATCTCAAAATGTAGACGATTCTCCCTATTTTATACTAAAAGAACGCGGATGTCAACAAAAATATTGCGGTGCAGAGGGATTTCGCCCCTTTTTTCCCCTGATTCGCGCTGCAAGATGGGCCGCTGCAAGGATTTTCAGGACATCGCCCGGGAGCGGAACCAGACATCCGAGTTGGAGAAGTCTCCAAAAGGAGATGGGGGCTCCGGTCACCAGGTGGAGGTTTACGTAGAAGATCGGCAACCCCAAAAGATAGACCACGCCCAGCCCAACCCCCATCGCTTCCAGCATGGGCAGATAGCCGACCTGCGGTTTTCTTTCCACCATGCGGCCGATGAGATACGCGGCGGCGATGAAGCCGATCAGATATCCGAAGGTGGGATGCAATACGTAGGCCGGTCCCCCACCCCCGGCAAAGAGGGGGATGCCCATCAGCCCGAGAATCACATAGGCCGCCTGACTCAGCGCGCCCAGGCGCGATCCCAGGAGGGCACCTGACAGATAGACGAAAAACGTTTGAAGGGTAAGTGGCACATAGGGCAACGGTACCCGGATGAAAGCGCCGCACGCGGTCAGAGCGGTCATCAAGCCCGCAAGCGCGATGTCCCTTGAGTGGAGGCGAACCGTAAAGTGCCGCGGTTTCTTCTCAGGAGATTTCATGAAGACCCAATCGAATAGGTGCGGGAGCAGTTATCAGTCCGAAAGCTTCGCAAAAGGGGCTTTTCCGCATGATCGGGGAAAAAGAAAAAAAGCCGCCCCAAGTCCAAAGCTCAGGATGGCTCTGTTCCCTTTTGCCCTATGGGTAACCTTCCTAGTCGCCTTCCCCGAAAACTTGCGTCTTATACACGTAAAAGTCAGCCCCCTTCCGCCATGCCCCCACGGGAAGTCCCGCCTTGGCGCAAAGGGACGCCATCTCTTCGGCCACGGTGGTCCATCCAGCCTCTATGGGCACCTCCGGCAGATAGGTAGCGCTACGGCCGCCTTTTGTCATGATGATGCCGTGAACCCCGAGCTCAAATTCACTCAAATCCGCAATCCGGTATACCTCAGTCAGGTAAACCGAAATGTCGATGCGCACCTTGTCCAGCTCGGCCTTCTCAAGTGGCCGAAAGCGGGGATCCCGGAACCCGGCAGAGACCGCCAGCTCGGGAACCAGTATATACAGCGGCAAACGGCTTTCGTGATGACCGATGCATCCCCGAAGCTGCCCGCGTTTCCTGAGCGTAACAAACACGCCTCGCTGTTCCTTCAGGACCTCCGGGTTGGGCTCGAAAACTGGGAGGCGATCCGATTCAATGAAGGCTGTGATCGTGGCGCGCGCTATCGAGAGAAGCGCCTGCTGGGCATCTTGAGCCAGCGGCTCATATTGGGTCCTTCCCTTGCTGTGCTCATGCATCTTCGCGCTCCTCTCTCCGCACCTCGGGATCGGGTCGCTGCGCCCCATCCGTCCCGCGACGATGGCCGGGACTCTCCGAAAAGAGGGACTCCGATCCGGAAACGGCACCGCCGAAGTCCCTTTACCATTCGCGGACGATCGCTACCGACTGATCCGCGCGGCACCGCCCTTCATGACCTTGATCACTTCATCCTTTCGCGCCCAGTTGACATCACCGGGGAAGGTGTGCGCCAATGCCGAATAGCCCCCGGCAAAATCCACCGCTTCCTGAGGATCCTTGCCATCCAGGAGGCTGAAGATGAGACCTGATGAGAAGCTGTCGCCCCCGCCCACGCGATCCACCAGCTCCAGATTTTCGTAGATCCGCGACAGATAGAATGACTTCCCGTCATAGAGCAGGGTCCGCCAGTCGTTCAATAAGCCCGTCTTGGCATCCCGAAGGGTGGTGCCCACCTTCTCGATGTTCGGATACCGCTCCACGGCCCGACGGGCCACCGACTTGTAGCTTTCCGGGTCGAGTTTGCTGTAGCTGTCCGAAGTGCCCTCCGCCTGCAGTCCCAGCGTCTTCTCGAAATCCTCCTCGTTGCCAATAAGCACGCACACATAAGGCATAAACTGTTGGGTGGCCTCCTGCGCCTTCTCGGACGACCAAAGCTTGGACCGGAAGTTGAGGTCGTAGCTTGTGGACACCCCCGCTGTCCGTGCCGCTTTGAGCGCCTCGAGCGTAGCGGCAGCCGCGGAATCGGACAATGCCGGGGTGATGCCGCTTACGTGGAACCATCTGGCGTCCGAGAACACCCCCTGCCAATCCACCTCGCCGCATTGGATGTGCGACATGGCCGAGTGTCCCCGGTCATAGGTCACCGCACTGGCTCTGGGTCCCACCCCCGTTTCCAGATGGTAAAACCCGTTCCGCTCAAATCCCACTCCATCGAATTTTGTCCAGACAATGTGGGACATATCCACCCCGAATTCCCGTCCCTTGTTGCGGATCAGATGTCCGGTCCAGTTGTCCACCAAACGCGATACCCAAGCTGTTTTCAATCCCAAACCCGCCCCATTGACCGCCACATTGTACTCTCCGCCGCCGACGGTCATCTCCAAAGAAGTCGCCTGCTCCAAGCGCTGATGCCCGGGCGAAGCCAAACGCACCATCGCCTCTCCGAATGTAACTATATCGTACATCTTTCGGTCCTCCTCTTTCTGGGATGGATACGGCTCCATTTCCCCAAATTGGACTGCTGGGTGTGTGAATCCAAAGACGAGAATCTTTGATTTCAAAATGGGCGTGCCCGCCACATTTTACTTTTTCGCGAACAGATGTCTCCCGCCATACGCCATCAGAACCGGAGCAGCCTTCCCCCGTCTTGTGCTTAGCGCATCCACGAACTCCTGAGGATCCACCGTATTTTCCGCGATCAGATCGTAGTGCATGGGGATGACCACTTCCGGGTCCACCCACTCGGTCAGCTCCGCCGCTTCGACGGGGCCCAGATTGTTATACCCCGGGTTGATGCAGACGATCATCAAGTCAGGCTCAAGTCCTTTCACCCGATCCATCCGGTCCAGATAGCCATGCAATCCGACCTCCGTATCTCCGGTCAGATAAACCAGAATCCCCCCGAAGTCGAAAATAAACCCACAACTGTCCGGGCTGTGGTGCGCGTATACGGCCTCGGCCGAGATCGCCTCGTCCAGTCGGAGCACTTGACCGCGCACGATGGATGTGATCCGCTTTTCGGGGATGCCAGACGTCATCATCCGCTTTGCGCTCGATGGGGGACCCAAAAACTTCGTGGTCGTATCCGAACGGGCGATCGCGGACAGGGTGGGTTCGTCGGTGTGATCCATGTGGTCGTGGGTACAAAGCACAAAGTCTGCCCGGACCGATTCGGGGCGGAGCGCCAGTTCGGGATGCAGGTAGGTTACGCCCTGCATCGAAAACGAAAGATAGGGATCCACCATTACGATCCGTCCTTCGCTCGTCTTGAACACAAACCCCCCCTGACCGATCCACCAGATGCCCAGAGATCCGTGTGTCACGTCCGTTTTCAGTATGCTCTCCATCGTCCTCTTCTCATCCTGGAAAAAAGCCTAACGATCCCCACGCATCGCCCACCCGATTCCCCCCAGCAAATGTTTTCGGAACCAAGCCTGGGCCCACAATTCCTTGGGATGGCCAAATGCCGTGTAGAACACCCGACCGGCTCCGTAAGGATGGCACCACGCCAGTGCGTAGTCCTGGTCTTTCCGGTCTCCCTTGCCCACGTCCACAGAGGCGTTGTCGAGTCGGATCAGGACGTGCGTTTTCTCGCGCGACCAGTTTCGGTGGGTGTAGATCTCGTCGAACACCCTAAACGACGGATCCAGGTGTCGGGTGGAGGGATGATCCCCATCTTCCACGACAGCGACGATCTCCTGGGTCCACGGATGCCCCGCGAAATATCCGCCGATCATCTCCCCGTATTCGGGGAATTTGTACAGGGTGTCCGTTGCGTTGTGCACGCCGATAAATGCTCCACCCGATTTGACGAAGTCGACCAGCGCCTGTTTCTGTGCTTCGGACATCGGAAGTTCGCCCGTGGTGGCGAAAAGCAGCGCGTCGTACTGGTTCAGGTTCTCCTCGTGGATCAGGGAACAATCCTGCGTCGTTGTGGCGAGAAACTCCCCGGACGCAGCCCCAATCTCCGTCACGGCCTCTTCGGCCGTCCGAAGATAGTCGTGCTCGTACCCCGCCGAGTGGGTCAGCATCAACAGCTTTTTCATCATGGTCCTCCAATCGAGCAACTAGACGTGAGAATGGCCCTGTCATTTTCGACGAGAATATAAACAAACCGCCCGCGCTCCGCAAGTAAAAAAGGAAGAAGGAGCAAAAAGAGAAAAAAACAGATCCAAAAAAGGGAAAAACAGTCTAGGATTATCGAGGACGGCCGCAAAATCTGTTGACATCTGAGACGCACTAAACTATATTAGTGGACCGACGTCCTCCCCAGAGCGGAGTCAAGGGGGGTCGCTACGGGAACTGTCAGTAACTGCTGGTGCCACAAAGGACAGCGATGCGGGGTCCATGCGCAGAAAACAAGCCGCCTGGTGCGCTGGCGGAGAAACAGCGTCCCAGCAAGAAAAGATTTCGCGGGCCGGGTGTGCAAGGGATGCCCGCTGAAAAACGTCAGCAAACAAGATCTCACCATGTTTGCCAAGTGACTGTGCCACCGGGAGCGATCGAATCGTTTCTGGGAGGCATCCCCATTCGGCAACCCAGATGAGAGCACGCCCCTTCCTAACCACGAGTATCAGGAGCACCTTTGATGGGTAGCGTCCAAAACCACATCGAATCTCTCCGGGCAGAAATCCGAACCCACAACTATCGCTATTACGTTTTGGACGATCCGGAGATCTCCGATGCTCAGTACGACCGGCTGATGCGCGAGCTGCAGGCGTTGGAGACGGCGCATCCCCAATGGGTCACCGGAGACTCCCCCACCCAGCGGGTGGGGGCCGAACCCGTGGCGGCGTTTGGAACGGTGGCTCACGTGGCTCCGATGTTGAGTCTGGAGAATGCTTTTGACGAGGAGGAAGTGCGGGAGTTCGATGCGCGGATCAAACGCATGCTGGCCACCGAGGAGGATATTGCGTATGTGGCGGAGCCGAAACTCGACGGCCTGGCTGTGGAACTGGTCTATGAGAGGGGACGCTTTGTGGTGGGATCCACGCGGGGAAATGGATTGGTGGGGGAGGATGTGACCCGGAATCTGCGCACCGTTCGATCGCTTCCTTTGGTATTGAGGGCGGAGGAACCGGTCCCGGAGCGCGTAGCCGTGCGCGCAGAGGTCATTCTCGGAATCAGTGATCTTCAGGCACTCAATCGTCGGAGAGAGGAGGAAGGGCTGCCAGCCTTTGCCAATCCCCGAAATGCAGCGGCTGGATCGCTGCGTCAGTTGGATCCCCGGATCACAGCCGGGCGTCCGCTGGATTTCTTCTGTTATGGAGTGGAATACGTGGAAGGGAGCTCGTTGTCTCGGCACGGAGCGGTGCTGGAAACGTTGAAGCGGTGGGGGCTCAAGGTGAATCCCCATGTGCGCTCTTGCGCGAACATCACTGAGGTGTTGGCCTATTGCACCCATATGGAGGAGATTCGGGAAACGCTGGACTATGAGATAGACGGCGTGGTAATCAAGGTGGATCAATTCGATCTTCAGCGGGAACTGGGCGAGAAATCCCGTAGCCCCCGGTGGGCGGTGGCCTACAAATTCTCACCCGGACAGGAGACAACGGTGATCCGGGACATCGTCGTGCAGGTGGGACGCACCGGAGCGCTGACTCCGGTGGCCATAATGGAACCGGTTCGCCTGGCCGGAGTTCAGGTAAGCCGTGCTACTCTGCACAATCAGGAGGAGATGGACCGAAAGGACGTCCGGATCGGGGATACGGTGATCGTTCAGCGTGCCGGAGATGTCATTCCAGAGGTGGTCCGCGCGATCCCCTCTTTGCGCACCGGTCAGGAGCGGCGCTTTGTGATCCCAGCTCGCTGTCCGGTTTGCGGCGCCGAGGTGCTCCAATCGGAGGACGAGGCTGTGGTTCGCTGCACCGGTCTTTCGTGCCCGGCCCAGTTGAAGGAGCGCGTGCGGCATTTTGCCTCCAAAGGTGCCATGGACATAGAGGGTTTGGGGGACAAGTTGGTGGCCCAACTGGTGGATCTGGGATGGGTGCGGGACGTGGCCGATCTGTATTCTTTGACCAGCGAGGATTTGGCCGGGTTGGAACGGATGGCGGACAAATCGGCACAGAATCTTCTGGATGCGCTTCAGGCAAGCAAGTCGCGCGATTCAGCCCGGTTACTGTTTGCGCTCGGGATTCGACATGTGGGAGCACACGTGGCCGAGGTATTGATCGATGCCTTCCATTCGTTGGATCGTTTAATGGCGTCGTCGGAAGAAGAACTGCTGGGTGTGCACGAGATTGGGTCGGGAGTGGCCCGAAGCGTGATCACGTTTTTTGACCAGTCAGAAAACCGGAACGTCATCGAAAAGCTGAAAGCCGCAGGCGTGCGTTTTGACGCGGCGGAAAAACAGGGGATGTACAAACCGCATCTGCAAGGGAAAGCCTTCGTCTTCACCGGAACACTAGGGACGTTTACGCGGGATGAAGCCTGCCAGATCGTCAAAGGCCTCGGTGGCCGAGCCACGTCTGCTGTGAGCAAAAAAACGGACTATGTCGTGGCAGGGGAGGATGCCGGTTCAAAACTGGAAAAGGCCAAGGCCCTTGGGATCTCGGTATTGTCGGAAAAACTATTTAAGGAGTTGGTCGGCGTCATGTAGCTTGTGTCGGAAGAACACGTCCGTTGGCGGATAGCATGATTCCCCCACGACGGCCTTGTGGGTTTGCTGAGAAGCGGAAATGGAAAGATCTCTCCCAAAAGAGATCCAGGAAAAGGGCATCCTCCATGCGATTTTTTATAGCCGGAATCATACAGGGCTCCATTGGGGAGCTGGAGATCCATTCCCAGGATTATCGGGTTCGCATCCGGGAGATGCTGCGGCGTCATTTCCCCAAGGCCGAGGTCTTCTGTCCGGTGGAGCATCATCCGAACTCACTCGACTATGCTTTTGATGAGGGACAGCGGACGTTCTTTGATCTGATGGCGCGAGCGGGCGAACCGGATGTATTGGTGGCCTTCTTGCCGGAGGCGAGCATGGGCACGGCCATTGAGATGTGGGAGGCATTTGGGAAGGGCCGCGTTGTCCTGGCGATCTCCCCCCTTCGGGAAAACTGGGTGGTGAAATTCCTGGCCGATGTGGTCCTGGATTCGATGGAGGAATTGGAGTCATTTATCAGCTCCGGGGAACTGGCTGCACTGATCGTGGAAAAGGAGGCGCGTTGCAGGCGCGATTCCGGAGAGAATTAGGGGGGCAAACGGAAATTGGGGTTGACAAAGCGGATTGCTTTTATTACCTTTAGGGAGGTGCATAGAGTCAGTCTCACGGATCACGCGGTAACACTCAAAAAAAGGGGGAATTTCCATGCAGAATGCACTAGGGATGATCGAGACCAAAGGTTTAGTGGGAGCCATTGAGGCGGCAGATGCGATGGTGAAGGCTGCCAACGTTCAGTTGGTGGGAAAAGAGACGATTGGCGGCGGATTCGTGACCGTGCTGGTGAGAGGGGACGTGGGCGCAGTCAAGGCCGCTACGGATGCCGGAGCGGCTGCTGCCCAGCGGATCGGAGAAGTGGTGTCCGTGCATGTGATTCCCAGACCGCACGACGAGATCGAGAAGATTCTGTCCATCTAATTGTGGGGCTAGTGCAAAGATTTCCGGAAGATGCGTGATACTGGAAATCTCTCTTCTCCATTACCGGGAGGAGTCATGGCGGAGCAGGCATTGGGGCTTGTGGAAACATTGGGATTTGTCGGGGCGGTGGCGGCATGCGATGCGGCTTTAAAGGCCGCGCAGGTGACGCTTAAGGGATACGAGTTGGCCACAGGGGGATTGGTCACCGTCGAGATTGCGGGTGACGTGGCGGCGGTGCAGGCCGCGGTGGCGGCGGGGGCAGAAGCTGCCGCCCAGGTGGGACAACTGGTGTCCAAACATGTGATCGCCAGACCTTACGAGGAATTGAGCCGGATTCTAAGGAAACGGGATGCGGGAACGAGCCCGCCTCCGGAAACGCCCGAGAGACCCGCAAGATTCGAAACGTCCAAGACGTCCAGGACGTCCGAGACGCCAAAGGCCTCCGACGATCTGGATGGCAGGACGGTTCCTCAATTGCGCAAGCTGGCCCGGGATACCGCGGGAATCGGGGCAACCGGACGTGAGATATCGGATATGCGGAAAGACGAGCTCATCCGGCGGATTCGGACGGCCGCTCCAAGGGCATAGAACCGAATCGAGGGCGCTTTCAGAGGTAGCGGGCAGTGAGGACACGAAAAGGGGTTGATGGCGACGGCAGGTCTGCAGGCAGGCCTGTTTCACCGGGAGGGGTCAAGAGCAGGCAGACGGGCACGTTCCATCAGGTGCCCAAACAAGGCGATCTGAGAGGAGCGCTTCTGGCCAGGATAGGACCCAGTCGTCCTTGGCAAGCGAAACGCCCGGGCGTCGGCGCTTTTCTCGGACTCTTTCAGATGGCGCGATACAGGCAACCATCGCTGAGAGCAGCTAAGTTTGCAGCATACAGGTTGGGGGTATAAAGGCAGGGTCGGCGGGTCCTATCCTTGACCTCAGCCTTTCTTATTCTGATGGCGTTGTGCCTTTTCGCACCACATCGGGGGCGGGAATTTGAGTGACATCGTGGTATGTGTTCGGGCGGCTGGTGTGGTGGGTGCCGGGGGAGCGGGATTTCCGACGCACATCAAACTCTCCGGGAAGGCCCGATGGGCCATCGCAAACGGCGCGGAATGTGAGCCGCTTCTGGAGGCAGATCGCGGACTGATGGCCGCCCGGGCGGATGAGATTGTTCGGGGGTTGGGGCTGGTCGCTACTGCAGTGGGGGCCGAGCATAAGGTGATCGCCGTCAAGAAGGGCTACACCGAGGCCATTCGGGCGCTGGAGAGGGCTTCGAAGGGATCCGGGATCACGTTCTCTCTACTGGGTTCGTTTTATCCGGCCGGGGACGAGCAGGAGATCGTGCTTGCGGTCACGGGCCGTGCCGTTCCGGAGGGAGGGATCCCTCTGGACGTGGGCGCGGTGGTCTGCAACGTGGAGACCCTGCTCAATGTCCAGCGGGCGATGGATGGAGAGCCGGTGGTGGATAAATGCTTGACCGTGGCCGGCGCAGTGCAAAATCCGATGTCCATGAGCGTTCCGATAGGTACGGCGCTCGACGATGTGATCGCCCTATCTGGCGGTCCAACCGAGAGGCATTGTTTTGGCCTTTTGGGCGGCGCCATGATGGGGTCGTTCGTCGATGATTTTTCCGGACCCGTGACGAAGACGACCAATGCCATTCTGGTGCTGCCCTCCGACCACCCCCTGGGCGCACAAAAAAGGCTCTCTTTTTCCAGGGTGTTGCAGCAGGACCGGTCTGCATGCACCCAATGCAGACAGTGTACCGACATGTGTCCCCGTTACCTTTCCGGGCATCGTATCGAGCCGCACCGCATCATGCGCACGCTTTCCCATCCGCTTGCCGAGGATGCTCAGGTGATGGCCGGTGCCTTATTTTGCTGCGAGTGCGGGATCTGTGAGTATTACGCCTGTCCGATGGGCCTGGCTCCCAAACTGGCATGCGCCTGGATGAAGAGGGAAATCGGGCGGATGGGCGTCAAGCCGGATCGGGGCAAGGAGTCGGTTTGCGAACCGGCGGAGGAGAAAGCCTGGCGCCGGGTTCCTGCGAAACGCCTGACTGCGCGTTTGGGTCTCCTTCCGTATGTGGGAGGTGCTCCGCTGACTGCCGTGCAAACCCATTTCGCGCAGGTGTCCCTTCCTCTCAAGCAACACATTGGTGTTCCGGCTCGGGCCATCGTTCAGGTGGGAGATCGCGTCCGTCGGGGCGACGTGATTGCCGAGATTCCGGAGAACGCATTGGGAGCGAGGGTGCACGCCTCCCTGTCTGGGCGGGTGAGGCTGGTGTCTGATCGGATTGTTATCGAGAGAGATCCAGATTAGGATGAGCAGGAGAAGGAGTTTTCAGGGCAAGAGAAAGGAGCATCGCATGTCGGAAAGATTGGCCATCGAAGGTGGCGCAAAGACCGTGACCAACAAGCTCGTCGGCTGGCCTCAGTTCGACGAAAAGACGATCAAATCGGTGGAGGAGGTTCTGCGATCCGGCAAGGTGAACTACTGGACCGGCCCAAAAGGGATGGAATTTGAGAAGGCATTTGCCAGGTGGCAGGGCAGCAAGTATGCCATCAGCGTAAATACCGGCACCGCCGCGCTTCACGTGTCGCTGACGGCCCTGGGGATCGGTCCGGGCGACGAGGTGATTGTACCGAGCTACACCTTCATTGCCACCGGTTTTTCCGTGGTGCAGGCTGGGGCGGTTCCCCGGTTTGCCGATGTGAACAGAGAGGACCATTGTATCAGCGTGGCCTCGGCCGAGAAACTCGTCAATGAGCGCACCAGGGCGATTATGCCCGTTCACCTGTACGGCAATGTCTGCGACATGGATGCCATTATGGCCTTCGCAAGAAAGCACAATCTATACGTGATCGAGGACAATGCCGAGGCGTTTGGCGGATCCTACAAGGGCAGGAAAACGGGCACCATCGGACATATGGCTGGATGCAGTTTCTGTCAGAACAAGACCTTTACGACCGGTGGCGAGGGCGGCATGGTGACCACGGACGACGAGGAGCTGGCTTGGAGTGCCCGCAGTTTTCGCGATCACGGATATGATGTGAAGGAACGGCTGAACCTCCTGGAGATGGAGCAGAAACTGCCCTACATTCATAATATGGTGGGCTGGAATTACAGGATGACCGAAATGCAGTCTGCAATCGGGCTTTCCGAACTGGAGCGGATGGACACCTGGAACATGCCTGCGCGAAAGCGGAACGCGCATATTATTATAGATCATATCAAAGATCTGCCTCAGATTAAGTATATGCCCATAGATACGGAAGAGCGGCAGAACGGATGGTTTGTGTGTGCCTTCTCGCTGGACATCGAGCATATGAGGTGCGACATCGATCAATTCGTTCAGGCGGCCGGGGCCGAAGGAGCCCCTTGCTGGAAGGTTTTCTGGCCACAGTGCCACACGGAAAAGGCGTATACCCGGCGCAATGCGTTCGGGAGAAGCGGATTTCCCTTCAATTCAAAGGAATACGCGAGCCCCGAAAGCGTGGACTACACCAGCGTGGAAGTGCCCAATGCAATCTGGCATCAGAGCCACACTTTCACATGCTTTGCCTTTCCAACCTTCACGGCATCCGATTGCGAGCAGATTGGTCAGGCGCTCGCCAAGGTTATTCGGGCCTACGCCAAATAGCAGTTTCCGATGGATCTCCGAGGTTCTCCGGACTTCGGAGATCCCCACCTGTTTCCCGACAGATCCGGATGGGGCAGCGGGGGTAACGCCCCTTGGATCCCTCTTCTCGATAGCAAAGGAGCCCAAGTGTACAGCGCGATCGGCTTGGTGGAATTCAACAGCATTGCCAGAGGTATCGAAGCCGCGGACGCGATGCTCAAGACCGCGGAGGTGAAGATCGTGCGCGTGGGACCGATCTGTCCGGGAAAATATCTGGTCCTCGTGGCCGGCGAAGTGGCGGCCGTGCAAAATAGTGTCGCGGTCGGACAGCGAATAGGAGGGGATAAGGTGGTGGACGATTTTATCCTTCCCAACGTGCATCCGAGCGTTTTTCCCGCGATATTGTCTGCTACGAACATAACCCAATTGGATGCACTGGGCGTCATCGAGACCTTCTCCGTGGCCTCCACAATTACCGCAGCCGATGCGGCCGTCAAAGCCGCATCGGTGGAGTTGATCGAAATCCGGCTGGCCGTTGGACTCGGGGGAAAAGCTTTTGTCACCATGACAGGTGACGTCTCTGCCGTCGAAGCTGCCGTGGAAGCTGGATCGAAGCAGGCCATAGAAAAGGGGATGTTGGTGGGCAAAGCCTTGCTTCCGTCTCCCCAAGAGGAATTGGGCAAAAGTCTGCTCTGATGGAATCGAGTTAACCGGTGATCTCCCTCACGATGGCGATCACTGATGGCGACGGATCACCAATAACAGACATGGGGTGACACGATGGACAGTCTGTGGGAAAAAGTCAAGAAAGGCGTGACTGCAGGAGCCTCAATGGCGGCTGAAAAGGCCGGAGAACTAAGCCGCATTGGGAAGATCAAGTTGGACATCGCAGGGGTCAATCGGGACATCAACAAGACCTTCACCCAATTGGGAGGCCTAACCTATCACCTCCTAACTGAGGAGAAGGCCCCTGTAATTGCGGATCAGGAGGAGGTCAAGCAGTTGGTGGAGCAATTGAAAATGCTGGAAATTGATCTCCATGCGAAGGAAGCGGAGTTTTCAGCCATTCGAGGCCAGAAAGAGAAGGAGGGAGAAGCGCTCGCTTCGGAAGACTAGCTCAGGTGCGCGATCTTGTTGTCTTTGATGGAAAAGGGGGCGGAAGCCCCAACCCCTTCTGTATAGGACTTAGGGACTGGAGTGCCCCCGAAAACCACGCAACGGCCCGAGCGGAAAATCCTAGGGAGTGCGCCCGGAAGTCATCGGAGGGCAGAGGGATATCTGTGTGATGTGCTCTTCGATTTCTTGTGGGTCGTGATTTTTTTGTTGACAACGTGCAAGAAATTCATTACATTGTGTTCGTTTTTATCGATACTTTGTAACAAGGAGGTTTTTGAGGACGTTTCCGAACGCACTCCGATAGGACTTGGCGGGATGCCTGAAGGGGGAAGGTAGGGCGGGTTGCCCTCCGTGGCTTCATCGGCGATGGCACGGAGAAAAGGTCCCTGTTTGCCATGCGAAACCGACCTTGCAGGGAGGTGCGCTAGGGAGGGAAGATGGCACAGAAACGACTGACTTTACTATTTATTCCTCATGGCCGCTCCGATATCCGGGAAATGGGTATCTCTCACCGAGCGATCTGGCTGGGCGTGATGGCCTCTGTCTGTCTGCTGGGGGCCCTCTCTTTTTACACGGTTGGCTATTACGCCAAGGTGATCCATGAGAAGGAACTGGGGCAGCTCCGACTTGAGAGAACGGAGCTGTTGGCGTGCATCGAAACGATGGGGGGCAACGTCGAGGGCTTGGGGAAGCAGATCGGCGATTTGATCGAACATGGAAAGGCGCTCCGCGTATTGGCAAATCTTCCGGAGATTGACGAAGATACTCGAAAAGTCGGAGTTGGCGGTCCTCTCTATGAGGAGGAAAATGCCGCGATGCCCCTGTCGTCGGAAGCGGAGTTTCTGGTATCCAGAGTGCAGGGGGACTTGGATCAGCTCCTACGGGAGACGGAGTTGGAGCGGATCAGCTTGACCGAGATCGAGGAGCGGTTCACCCAGGATCAGAGTCTGAGAGATCATACCCCCTCCATCAGGCCCGCGGAAGGCTATTTTTCATCGGGCTTTGGCATGCGCCGCGATCCATTCACCGGACGTCTCCTGATGCACAAGGGATTGGATATCAGCGGGCGCACAGGTACACCGGTCCATGTGACCGCAGACGGAGTGGTCGAAGCCACGGGATATACCCGGGGATTTGGACGGTATGTGATCATCAATCATGGATACGGGTACAAAACGTATTACGGGCATCTGTCCAAGTCGCTGGTTACCGCCAAAACAAACGTCCGGCGGGGCGAAAAGATTGCTGAAATGGGCAGCACCGGTCGATCCACGGGTCCGCATTTGCACTACGAGGTGCGGCATAATGGACGCGCGGTGGATCCGTGGAATTATGTTTTTGTTGAGGAATAGAGCTGCTGGGTCGCGTGGGTTGGGATGGGGTCAGGCAACGGAATGACCCATGAATGGCTCGCTTATCGAGAGAAATGGATGAGCGGGTCTTCTTTTTAGGCGAGGAAAAGGGAGCGTGCCTAGCGCGGTCTCCTGACTTGAAATAGGAGAGCATATCGGGGATGCCTGACACCATGAAGGGATTGAAACGGACGCATACCTGTGGGGAACTGAGTGCGCAGGATATTGGAAAAGAAGTGGTGTTGATGGGATGGGTGGCGAAAAGACGCGATCATGGGGGCGTCATTTTTGTGGATCTGAGAGATCGCTGGGGGATCACCCAGGTGGTCTTCAACCCCCAGTTTGATGATCGGGTGCACCATGATGCGGAGCTACTCAGAAACGAGTATGTGATCGCCGTCCGCGGGACGGTGGAGGCACGGCCCGAGGGAATGGTTAATCCCAAGCTGCAAACCGGAGCTGTGGAGATCAAGACGAACCAACTGCGCATCCTCAACGAGTCGAAGACGCCACCCTTCGCCATGGATGCGGGATGTGAGGCCAATGAGGAACTGCGGCTGACCCATCGCTATCTGGATCTGAGACGCCCGCCGATGCAGCGTAATCTCATCTTAAGGCACCAGGTGGTTCGGTTCATTCGGAACTTCCTGAACGAGCGGGATTTCATCGAGGTGGAAACGCCCATTCTCGGGAAAAGCACCCCGGAGGGCGCACGGGATTATCTGGTGCCCAGCCGGGTACGCCAGGGCAGTTTTTACGCGCTTCCCCAGTCTCCTCAGCAGCTTAAACAGCTCTTGATGGTGGCCGGGATGGAACGGTATTACCAGATTTCGCGATGTTTCCGGGATGAGGATCAGCGCGCGGACCGGCAGCCGGAGTTCACGCAACTGGATCTGGAAATGAGTTTCGTCCAGCGGGATGACATCCTCTCGCTGATCGAAACTTGTTTTACCGAGCTGATTCCCGCAGTAACCACCAAGAAAAAGGTTCTCTCCCCATTTGCTCGTCTCACCCACGCTTCGGCGATGGATCTGTATGGCACGGACAAACCGGATCTGCGATATGATATGCATTTGACTGAGCTCTCCGACCTCGTTGCTGACTGCCCCTTCCGCGTCTTCAGTCAGACAGTGGCCCAAGGTGGGAAGGTCAAGGCGCTCGTGGCACCCGGTTGCGCGAACTATTCGCGGCGACAGATCGATGAGCTGATTGCTTTTGTCCGGGATATCGGAGTCGGCGGTCTGGTTCCAGTCGCGTTGCGAGAAGGCGCGGTAACGTCTCCCCTGACAAAGTTTTTTGGTGACGAAGCGCTGCGAGCCTTGGTACAAAGAACCGGCGCACAGGATGGGGATCTGGTCTGCATTGTAGCGGATCAGCCGAAAAAAGTGGCCGTTGCCCTCGACGCCTTGCGCCGCGAAATGGCGGGCCGCCTGAAGTTGGCCGATCCCGATGTGATGTGCTTTGCCTGGGTGACGGATTTCCCCTTGTTCAAGCGGAACGAAGAGACGGGGGGATGGGACAGCGAGCATCATCCGTTTACCATGCCCAAGGAGGAGCATCTCCATCTGCTGGATTCGGATCCTGGAGCAATCCTGTCCGATTGCTATGACCTGGTCTGCAACGGCGTGGAATTGGCCAGTGGAAGCATTCGTTGTCACTTGAGAGATGTTCAGGAGAAGATATTTCGAATCCTGGGGCATAGTCCCGAGACGATCCAGAGTCAGTTTGGTCATCTGCTGGAGGCTTTTGAATACGGCGCGCCTCCCCATGGCGGCATTGCTCCGGGTATCGACCGTTTCGTCATGCTCTTGGCCGATGAATCCAGCATTCGGGAGGTCATCGCGTTCCCCAAGACCAGCAGCGCCGTCTCGCTGATGGATGGAGCCCCGTCTGAGGTATCTCCCGAGCAGCTCCGCGACCTGGGATTGCGGCTGCGCTGATTCCAAGCGGCAACGGACCCGAGCGCAGCGCGCTTTTTTCGCGGAATGACGAAAGAAAATTGAAGAAAGATGGCATACGTTCATTTTTCTCTTGACATTGAGCCTGGAAGTTATTACTATTTGTCTGAAGCGCTTTTTCCCCGGTCGCGTTTCATCCATTTTCCGGGTCTGCCCCGGGATGCTTCGATAAACCACCCCACCTGTAGCGGCACGTGAGGTGCTAAGGGGACCCAATGGGGCGCATTCGTGTACGTTTATCGAAGGAGTTTCGAGTATGAGGGGACTTGAGTTGGCCGTGGATGCCCTACACCTGAAATTGTGAGACAACAAAGCAACAAACGCGACATGGTTCGATCGTGCCATCTTTTCGGCGTTCAGCGTTTACTCGTTTCGCCTTAGGAAGAGTCTGCTAGACTTCAAAGGCAGATCCACGGGGGGGAAAAATCCCGGAAGCAGTGTTCTGTTTCTCTCAGAGTAGTGTCCCTCTTTTCACAGATAAGGAGGTGTACCCTTATGCGCTACAAAATGGTTAGGCATACGTTCGTGTTGGCTCTGATCTTCTCGATGCTCATGCTGCCCATGTTGACCGGATGCACCAAGCATCCCTCCACGGAGGAGCTGGGCCAGTTGGACGAGGCCCGCCTGTCGGCGGAAGCGGCGGAGAAAATGGTCCAAGAGAAGAAGGCCGAAAAGGCCCAGCTTCAGCAGGAGTTGGCCCGGAAACAGGCCGAGCTGAAAGCCTTGCAGGAAAAGAGAGACGCTGTCAAGTCGAAGGTGGACTAAACCCAAGATGCGGTTCCCAAAGGGAAGACTTTTCCATCGTGCCGTCTTCCCCTCAGGAAGGAGTGATTGGATACTATGAACCGATGGCCAAAAAAAGTTGCAGCACTGAGCGTTGGGGTGATGGTCCTCCTGATCTTCTGCCTGGCGTCCTCTTGGGCAGCTGAGCAGAGGATGACCTACAAGGAGTATCTGAGCCAACTGGCCGGCTATACCGATCGAGAGAGCAAGGCCACAAAGCAGATCGCCCAGTTGGATAAGGAGATCGCCGATCTGAAAAGAGCGATATCCGCGCTGGACGCAGAGAAGGCGACCACGGAGGCAGAGATATACCGTCTGGTCCAGAGCAACCAGGCCGGTGTCGAGGCCTTTATGGCGGATCTGGACGGGCTGATCGGCCGGATCCGGGGCCTGCAGCGACTTTCTCCCGACGATCTGTACAAGCGCAAGGCTGAGGTCGAGGAGATCAGAGCCAAGCTTGAGGCATTGAAGAAAAATCCCATCGCCTACCTCCCTGAGGTGGCCGATAAGATCTCCGCTATCGAGGGGATGCTGGCCCAGCTTGAAGCCCGGATCCCTCGGGTCCCCACACCTGATGAGTATACGGTGGTTCGGGGAGATAATCTCTGGAACATCTCAAAGAAAGAAGCCATTTACAACGATCCGTATATGTGGCCCCGGATTTACGTAGCCAACTGCCGGATCAAGGATTCCGATTTGATCCAACCGGATTGGGTGCTGACCATTCCCAGGGGAGTGGGTCCGAACCAGCATCTGGTCGTGCGCGGAGAATGGCTCTCGAAGATTGCCGGGTACAGCAAGGTGTATGGAGACGTTTCGAAGTGGCATGAGCTCTATCAGGCCAACAAGGATCAGATCGCCGATCCGGACATGATCTATCCGGCTCAGGTTTTGGATGTTCCGAGGGACTGATGCGATCTCAGCCACCTCCTTTGCTGAGTTCCAGGGGCTGTGACCGATCATCTGCCCCTGTGTAAGGGACCCATAGAAAAGCTCTCAGCTTCTGGCTTTGTCGGAGGTCGGGAGCTTTTCTTTTTGCAGAAAGGCCGTCGGGACGGCGTTTTCCCGGCTGTGTCTTTTTGTTGCCATTGTTTTGCACGTCAGTCTTCACAGGGGAGGAACGAACTATCGGCACCACGGAGGAACAGATCGTCATAGGGGAACCGGTTTCGGAGAGTCTAACCGTCGGGGAGATCGATCCGCTGCTTTTGTATGGTTCGCATGATGCCAATCTGCTGGCAGTTGAGAGCGAGTTTGGCGTCAAAGTAGTGGCGCGCGGCGAGAAGATCACGCTGGAAGGTGAGCGCGAAGCCGTCGGCAGGGCTGCGGATTTGCTTCGGGAAGTAGTGGCGCTCCTCAAACGAGGATCCGGCTTTGATGAGGCTGATTTTCATCTGGCTTTGGATTTTGCCACTGCCGGCACGCCTTCGGAAATCACAAAAGCGCACCACGTGTTGTCCACAAAAAAGCGGATTGTTCGGCCCAAGTCTCTGGGACAGAGCCTCTACGTGGAGGCGATTCGAAGACATGACATCGTCTTTGGCATCGGACCGGCGGGAACGGGAAAAACATATCTATCGGTAGCGATGGCTGCCGGAGCCCTTAAGGACGGCGAGGTATCGAAGATCGTGCTGACGCGGCCCGCTGTAGAGGCGGGCGAGAGTCTGGGATTTTTGCCGGGAGATCCGAACGAGAAGGTCGCCCCTTATCTTCGTCCGCTGTACGATGCGCTCAACGATATGGTGGCTCCGGATCAGATCCTGCGTCTGACGGAGCAAAAAGCGATTGAGGTGGTCCCCTTGGCCTACATGCGGGGGCGCACCTTAAACGACGCTTTCGTGATTCTCGATGAGGCGCAGAACACGACCCCAATGCAGATGAAGATGTTTCTCACGCGGCTCGGCGCCCACTCCAAGGCGGTGATTACCGGTGACATCACCCAGGCGGATCTACCGGGAAAGGCAACCTCGGGATTGGTGCAGATCCAGGACATACTTGCCGGCGTGAAAGGGGTGCGGTTTGTTTACCTGACGGAACGCGATGTCGTGCGGCATCCTCTCGTCAAGGAGATCATCAAGGCCTACGATGCATACCATCTGAAGCGGGACACGTAAAGCGTTTGAGGCATAAGGCGGAAGCGAATCCCTTTTTGTGCTCGGATCTTGCCCCATCCTGTGGGGTGGGGCAGTGAATACGCATGGTATGACAGAACCGCCGGGTGTTGCAGGTTCCGTTCCCCTTTCTCGGATCAAGGAGTAATCCTCAGGTGCAAAAAGCGAAGTTCGGGCAGACACAAGAGCGTCGGAACTGGAAACGCCGGAGACGTGTGGCGGTTCGGATTATACTGGGACTGCTGGTGGTGGGTTTGATGACCTGGCTTTTCCCGACACGGAAAACCCAGGAGTTCAGCGATCTGAAAGAAGGGATGATCAGTGATCGGGAGGTGATCGCCCCTTTCGATTTTCCGATACGAAAGAGCGAGACGGAACTGGCCCGTGACCGGGAGGAGGCCAAAAACAGGGTTCTCCCTGTCCTGCGGTACGATGAGTCGGTCGAAGGAGCTGCGATGGCGGATTTTGACTCGCTCTTCGCGGACGTCATTCGGACGGCAGCCTCCGACGCGCGATTTCTCCGGGGGACGGTTTCAGAAAAAAGCAGCGCGTGGAAGCTCTACGAGCCTACCGTTCGTTTTCTGATCAAAAAAGGGACCAATCGACGCGAAGCCGAAAGTTTTGCCTATGTGAGCAAAGAAAGCCTCCGTGATCTCTATGCTGTTGGCATGCTGCAGAATAAGAAGGACTTGGAAGACAAATCAGAGAACGTGGTCACCGTGGTGAAGGGAACGCAGGAGACCCAAGTGCCACTGGGTGAGATCATGGATCTGACGCAGGCCAAGGAGGCCTTGTCTGAGCGCATCCGCAAGGAAACATTCGAGGAGGGGGCGATCAACGCGCATTACGAGCTCGCTGCGTCGCTTCTTTCTCCCAATCTGATCCACGACAGCGCGGAGAGCCAGCGAAGAAAGCAGGCAGCCGCAGATCGGGTCGGCATGTACAAAGGGATGATCTACAAGAACTACCGGTTGCTGGACAGTCACGAGCAGATCACTCCCGAGCAGATCGATATGTTGCACTCGCTTGATCGTGCCAACGCGGAAAAGAAATTGGAGGAGCAGATCTGGCTGCGCTATCTGCTTCCTGTGGATCGAGCTTTAGTGAGTGCGGCTTTGCTGGCGCTTCTGATCGGCTATCTGTATGTTTTTCGCAGGGCGGTTTACGAAAGAGACGGGCTCCTGATTCTGCTTTCCATGCTGCTTTTCCTTCCGACGTCGGTGGCCTCTTACGCCACCCAACATGGCGGGATCTCAGAATTTCTAATCCCCGTGGCGCTCTCGGCGATGTTGGCCACGGTACTGTTTGACGCCGAGGTAGCGCTGATTCTGACGATGGTGAGTGCCCTCTTTGTGGGAGCCATTTCGGGGTATTTCGGGGAGGTTCTAGTTGCCCTGCTCTGCGGAGCGGGAGCGGTGTTTATGGTACGGAACATCCACCATCGACATCAGTTTTACCGGGCGATGATTCTGCTTCCGCTTTGCTACGCGTTGACCACGGTGGCCACAGAGCTGTTGCGCCTTGGAAAACTCGAGGGACTTCACGAGGGCCTGTTCTGGGGCGCGATCAACGGGTTTACCTCGTGCGTGCTGACCATTGGGTTGTTGCCCATCTTCGAGACCGTATTTGGCATCACAACGAATCTCACTCTGGTGGAATTATCCGATCTGAACCGTCCCCTGCTCAGAGAGCTCGCGTTGCGGGCGCCGGGAACCCATCACCACACCATCGTCGTGGGAACTCTGGCCGAAAATGCTGCGGAGGCGATCGGGGCTAACCCACTTCTGGCGAGGGTTGGGGGGTATTATCACGACATCGGGAAGATGGCCAAACCCGAATACTATGTGGAAAATCAGACGAGTGGACGGAATCCCCATGATCGACTCACTCCGACCATGAGCGCGCTGGTCATCCTTTCCCATGTGAAAGAAGGATTGGAGATGGCCGATCGCTATGGGCTTCCTCTCGCGGTCACTGATTTCATTCCGCAGCATCATGGCAGCGCCCTGACGCCCTTCTTTTATCATCGCGCGATGGAAGCAGGGGGACGGGTGGAGGAGGCCAGTTTTCGATATCCTGGTCCGCGGCCCAAGACCCGGGAAGCGGCTGTGGTGATGTTGGCCGATTCCTGCGAGGCGGCCGTCCGATCCCTCGAGGAGAGAACTCCAAGTCGGATCAAGGGCATGGTTCGAAGTGTGATTCAGGGAAAACTGAAGGAAGAGCAATTGGATGACTGTGATTTGACACTGCAAGATCTGAGCAGGATCGAGGAGAGTTTCATCCCCATCCTGATGGCCGTAGGGCATGCCCGGGTCCCCTATCCACAGGGCACCAGGCAGAAGACGAAGAGAATCTAACCGAAGAGCCATTTTGCCTTGAACAAGGAGCAGCGCGTGCCGGTTTTCGTAGCAGAGGTCCAGCAGGAGCTTCCGTTTGACCCGGACCGGTTGGCCGTTTCCCTGACGCAGTTCCTTATGCGAAAGGGGATCGACAAGCAATTTCATCTGATTCTGGTGGACGACGACTACATGGCCGACCTCAATCGTCGCTATCGGAAAGGGGATGGGGCCACGGATGTCCTGTCCTTCGATCTGGGAGGCTCCGAGCTCCCTGACGACGAAACAGATGGGGAAGTTTACGTTTCGCTGGATCGCGCAGAGAGTCAGGCGAAGGAGCGGAACATACCCATGGCGGAAGAAGTCGTTCGTCTTTCCGTTCACGGGCTGCTCCATCTGATCGGGTACGATCATGAAGAAGGCGGAGCGGAGGAACAGCGGATGCTGCGGGAGACAGAAGACGGCGTGCGGCACGTGATGGAGGAAATGGATCTTCTCCATTGAGGTTGCGTGGCCACGGACCGTTCCCGTGTGCTGCAAGTTCGAGGAATCCAGAGACATCGGGACCCCGTGAGAGGGATTTGCCCAGAACGGAGCGGACAAGGCCAATGGATTCTGGTGAGTTGTTCCCTGAAGAACTCGGTTTGTTCGCGCTTTTGTGTCCTCAATCTTCAACAGACCCCGCGATTTGGCGGGAAATTACAGGGAAGAAGAGATAGAAAGGAGCATTCGTACCCGGTGACTTCCCCGCTCTCGGATGAGCGTTAAGGAGCATCCGAAACCGATTTTCTATGAACTACTCCAGCCGGGACATCGAAATTTTTGGAACCTGACTCTATTGCCGAAGGACTGATCTTCGTCTTAATGCTGTTGCTTGCGGGGGTATTCTCCATTGCGGAGCTGGCGTTTGCCTCCATTTCAAGGTCATCGCTGGAAAAACTGTGCGACGAGGGCGTGAAAAACGCACGATGGATTCTGCGGATCTATCGCCCGAAGCGGAAAGCGCAATTGATGCTCGCCACGGGGAAAGGCATCGCCTTAGTCGTGGCTACCGGCGTGGCGATTCTCTTCTTTTCCGAAGGCCCGGCGTATTCAGCTCCCGAACTGGAGTGGGTCGTCGCAGGAGGATTCTCGCTTCTGTGTTTTTTGTTCGTTGAGAACGTCTTTCCCCGGATCATTTTGAAAGAACGAGACGAGACCTCGATTTTGCGATTTGGCAGAATTCTCATCGTAGCATATTTCGGGTTTTGGCCGCTGACCACGGCACTGGATTGGATCTCCGGTTTCTTTGCGAAAGAATTGGATTCCAAGGAGGCGAAAGAGGAGGAGCTGAAGAACATCGTGGAGTCGGAAAGCGAAGAGGGCGTCATCGAGGAGAATGCCAATGAGATGATCCAGGGCATTCTCGAGTTTTCCGAGACCACGGTGCGCGAGGTGATGGTGCCCCGCATTGATATGGTGTGCGTTGAGGAGTCGGCGGACCTGGAGCAGTTGGTGAAGGTGATCGAGGAGACCGGGCATTCAAGAATTCCCGTATACAGGAATCGCATTGACGACCTCCGCGGGATCATCTATGCCAAGGACCTGATTCGGATCATGAACGATCCGGCGTCGTGGAACCTCCAAGGGGTGCTGAGAGAGGCCTGCTTTGTCCCGGAAAGCAAGAAAATCGCTCAGATGCTGTCCGAATTCCGGCGAAAACGGATCCATCTTGCCATTGTAGTGGACGAATACGGTGGGACAGCGGGATTGGTCACGATGGAGGACCTGATTGAGGAGATCGTGGGAGAGATTCAGGATGAATATGACGAGGAAGAACAGTTCTGGCGCTGGCTGGAGGACGGAGTCCTTTGGACTGATGCGCGGATTGACATCCACGACCTGAACGAACTCCTCGATGCCGAGCTACCGACCAACGGGTATAAGACGCTGGGAGGGCTGATCTACGAACGATTGGGGCGCATTCCAGAGAAAGGCGAAGTGCTCACCTTCGAGGGGTTGTCTATGTGTGTGGAATCGGTTTCCGGACACCGGATCTCAAAGGTGAAAATTGTGAAAGAGCACGCCCGGGAAGGGAAAGACGAGGAACAAAGAACGGCCTAAGCGCTTGGAATGAGGAACCATACCCGGTTTGAGAACGGCGGGCCAAAAAAAAGGCTTGACAAAACGGTCAAAAAGTGTTTAATTTGACCATCATTTGAACCCACACATTACTGCGGGGTGGAGCAGCTTGGTAGCTCGTTGGGCTCATAACCCAAAGGTCGCAGGTTCGAATCCTGCCCCCGCTACCAGTTAAATAGAGTCCGTGACCCCTAGTGGATTACGGACTTTATTCATGGGGCATTTTTGAGGCGTGTTTTTTCGGCGCCGTCAAATGGAGTGATCGGAAAAAGAAGGGAGATGCCTATCGTCGTTCGCGAAGGGTTTGGGTTCCGAGTTTGAAGTTGACAAACGAAAACTTTGTTGTTATATTTAGTGGAATCAGGAAACCAAACACTTGGCGAGCGTTACACGCAATTACTGCGCAGAGGCTTTGCTGCAAAGCTTCGTCGAAGCATCTTGCACGCCGGGTGGCTACTCCCGGCTTTTTTTATTGGAGCGAACCGATGAGGAAAAGGGGTCTTCCATCCAGAAGCCACAACCGGCAGCCCGCATTCTGGTCAGTGCCGTGGGAGATGCCAGGACGTGACATGGCCATCCCTGTGGACATTCCTCGGGCTCTCCCGCGCTCTCCCTCGCGACGTTCGGGTCTGTGCGGTGGTTTGCCCCGCCTGAGGAGGGGTACGGCGACAACCCTCGTCGGAGTGGTACTCTTGTTTTCAGTTTGTGGCGCGTTCGGGTCCGAGGTTCAGATGCTGACCAGCAATGAGGAGGGGGTGCGTCTGCTTTATGTACCGGGCACATTGGAGAGGACGCCCGTTCGGACGAGTGCTGGAGAGATGGATCGGCTTCGGATCGCAGGTGCCCAGCCGGCAGGGCGGGAGGGGTGGCCGGCGGTTCCCCTTCAGCGCGTGGTGGTGGGCATTCCGCTCAATGCTCAGGTGGAGGTGCGCGTGGTGGCGCTCTCCTCCTCCGTCCAAGAGGGCTATCGGGTGGCTCCGGCCCCTCGTCTAGAGGCGGCTGGCATGGATGGGGAACGTTTTGCCGTTCAGCGGTATGTCATGGACGCAGCGGCATACGGTCAGGACCAATTCTGGCCGGAAGCGCCTGTGACTTTGGGGGAACCCAGCTTCCTGCGGGATCAGCGGGTCGTGGAGGTTGTGTTTAATCCGGTGCGTTTCCATCCGCTCAGGGGAGAAATTCTGCGCTATGATCGGATGGAGGTGGAGGTGGTCTTTCGGAACCTCGGGGAGGCGCAGGCACTTCGAGATTTGAGAGCCGCGATCCAAAACAGGGAAGGGGAGGAAGTCTTTTATCGGGGCACTGTCCTGAACTATGAGGATGCACGGGCCTGGCGGCGGGCGGGGCGGGTTGAAAAGGCTGCTGCGACTCCGGCATTCGGATCGGGAATCTGGGTGAAGGTAACGGTTGTGGAGGATGGGATGGTTCGGGTGACGGGCGCTCAGCTCCTTCAAGCCGGGGTAGCACTGGGCGGTGTGGATCCGAAAACGATCCGGATGTTCTACGGCGGAGGGCAGATCCTGCCTCGCTCGGTGGGGACCGTGAGAAGAGACCAGATGGAGGAGATGGCCATCCTCGTGGAGGATGGGGGAGACGGACACTTTGATGAGTCCGACACGGTGTTGTTCTATGGAAGCAGCGTGCATGGATGGACGTATGACCCATTTGGGGAGGAATTTGAGTATCACCTCAACCCCTACACCCATGAGAATTGCTATTGGCTGACCTTTGGCGACGACGTGGATGGCAAGCGTATGGAGGAGCGAAACGGGTATCCGGCGGATCTGGATCCCATTGTACCAGAGACCTTCAGGGCGCGTCTTCATCAGGAGGTGGAGCGGTTTAATGTGGAGGAAGATTCCGGGATTGAATGGTTCTGGGACACCTACCAGCTCGATGCATCTCTGGGGTTCTCAAAGAAGTATTCCTCACTGATCTATGATGCGTCCGATGCGGAGCCGACAAAAATCCGAATGCGGGTCCTCAGCAACTCGGGCAAGCCGGTTCCCCTTCGAATCACCTTCAACAACGAGACGGTGGGGATGGTGTACGCTGCGGGCACCCTCCCTATTGAGACAGCCTATCCCGGACAACCTGTCCAAGGCGTGAATGTCCTAGGGATCCATCAGACCGAATCGGACAACAGACAATTGCTCTTCGATTGGTATGAGATCGAATATTCGAAACGGTTTGTCGGACGCAAGGAAGCGCTATATTTCACGTGGATGGACACCTCCGGAATGCCCGGGATCGTGTTGAAGGCTCGGATCGAGGGATTCGGGGAGGCGCAACCGGAAATTTTCGACGTATCCGATCCCTTCGATGTGCGACGCATCTCAGGATTTTCGTACGATTCGGAATCGGGAGAGGTTGTGTTTCAGGATCCCGTGCCTTCGGCGGTGATGAAGTCTTATTACGTGGCAGCGCCGTCCCGGTACCGGTCGCCCCATCGGCTTGCAGTGGACAGCCCGTCCGATTTGAAAGGGATTTCGGGCGCGGACTATGTGATCATCACACACGCAGATTTCTACGTCCAGGCCCGCTCACTGGCACGCTGGCGGGAGGAGGACACGCGTTTTGACGGGCCGCTGCAAACGGTGGTCGTAAAGGTGCAGGACGTATATGATGAGTTTTCCTGGGGGCTGTTCGATCCGACCGCCATTCGTGATTTCCTGAAATACACCTTCGAGCAGTGGACTCCTGTCCCGCGTATGGTGCTTTTGTTTGGCGATGGGGTGTTCGACTACAAGAACAATCAGGGAACGAGCCCCGGGAACTGGATTCCCCCTTACGAAGAGATTGAGGCTACGACCGACGACTGGTTTGTGCGCATGGACGCGAGTCTGTTTCCGGATATGGCCATCGGGCGCCTTCCTGTGCAGCGGGTGGAGGAGGCGGAGACGGTGGTGCGGAAGATCATCGAGTATGAGCAGAATCCGCTCAGAGGGGACTGGCAGAACACCGTGCTGATCGCGGGGGACGACGAGCGCCAGGCAGGGGGACAAGGGAATCAAATCGAGTATACGGTCGATAGTGAAGATATCGCCCAGCACTTCATTCCGAAAACGCTGGACCAGGTGAAGGTCTTCCTGATGGAATACGAGATGAATTCCTTCTTGAAGAAACCCAAGGCCAAATCCGATCTGATTGCGGCGATCAATCGCGGTGCGTTGCTCTTCAATTATGTGGGACACGGAAACTACGATGTGATGGCCCACGAAGACCTCCTGCGCGCTTCGACGGATATCCCGCAGCTGAAAAACGGCCGAAAGCTTCCCCTGGCTTTTTCGGCCTCGTGCAGCAACGGGCACTTCGATCATCCGATCAAAGTCTCGCTGGCGGAACGGCTGTTGACCGCGCCGGACGGGGGTGTTGTGGCGATGATCGCGGGAACTCGTCTAACTACGAACGCTTCGAATGTCAATCTGAACAGTCTGTTTTATGCGAACTTGTTCTCCGAAGAAGGAGGCACGGAGCGGATCGGACTGGCTCTGATGCGCGCGAAAGTTCAAAGCTACCACATCAGAAATACGACCTTGTATAACCTTATGGGCGATCCGGCCATGCGGGTGGCGATGCCGGAAAGGATGGTGCATCTTACCGTAGAGGATACGCTTAGGGCCTTGGATGAATGGAACGTTGAAGGGAGCGTGGATCGTGCGGACGCGTCTGCGGATTTTGAGGGACAGGTTTTTGTTCGGGTGTGGGACTCGGCCAATGAGGTGGTGCATGTTTCGCACGAGGGATCACTGGTCCGCTACCAATTGCCGGGGGCTCCGCTCTTCCGGGGAATTTTCCCGGTGAATGGTGGGGAATTTGCCGGGGTGGTTCGAGTTCCCAAGGGTATCACCTACGGAGGCGCCTTGGGGCGAGTGAGCGCGTTCGTGTGGAACGAAGGGGCAGACGGCGCTGGGGCGGTGGGATCGCTGCGTTTGGCGGGTACCCGCACGACGTCCGTGACGGATGAGGTGGGGCCGGTGTGCACCTTGGGATTTCGCGGACAGGATTTTTCTGACGGCGATTTCGTCGAATCTTCGCCGGTCCTGCTGGCCACGATCCAGGACGAAAGCGGGATCAACGTGACTGGAGAGATCGGGCATGATCTGGAGATTCGGATTGATGGAGCCGGCGGCAAAGTGCACAAAGTCACCGAGTATTTTGTGGCTGACGGCACCTATGAGAAGGGGAATCTGGAAGTTCAGCTCGGGGAGCTCGGGGAGGGCACGCACACAATCGCACTGAAGGCGTGGGACAATTCCAACAACTCCTCTCTGACCCAGGTGACGGTTGAGGTGGCTTCCGAAGCCGGACTGAGCCTGAAGGATCTGCTGTGCTTTCCAAATCCCATGCGTACGGAAACGACTTTCACCTACCAGGTAAGCCGCGAAGCCGAAGTGACGATCAGGCTCTATACGCTCTCAGGCCGGTTGATCGAGACGATCCCCGGCGAGGGACAGCGGGGATACAATCAAGTGTTGTGGGGGTCGGATGTCAAGCTCGCAAACGGGGTATATCTCTACAAGATAACCGCGCGGGATGCGGAGGGAAGGCAGGCCGAGAAGGTGGAGCGGCTGGCGGTGGTTCGGTAGCGGCCTCTGGATAACTGGGCGAGGAGGGGGAACTGGCAGGATCGAACAATGCGTCGGAAGGGGGCGTGTAGGTCGGGAAGATTGCGGTCCAAGAATAGAGAAATCTGTCGGGCGATCATTAAGTGCACGAAATCACAAATACGATGACGTATTTTGCGACTTGGCGTGGAGACTCTTCACTGCGTTCAGAGTGACAGACGCTGCCATTCTGGTGTAGTTGAAAATCTCCCTTAATCAGGTTACGCCATAGTATACCGCTCCTCCTAAGATTTTAGTTCATATTACAGACAGAGAGGATGGCTTGTTTTAGCTTTTCCTCATCTTTCATGCAGGCTGTCAACGCCTGATCCAGGTGGGGGAGAGTCTCGAAGAATTCATTGTGGGTCACATTATTCCGTACCCACTGCCA
>JAZDJA010000050.1:0-2226 GCA_043804415.1 Candidatus Latescibacterota bacterium
CTGCAGCACGCGCGGTCTGGCCGTCAGGATTTCGGCTGCCCACTACCGCCAAAACTCTCATGGATCCTCCTCTCTCTATTTGGGGTACAGCTCCGAGTGCAATTTGCCCCCGGTCGCCCAATTCTCCTGGGGCCACTCCTCGATAATCACGGTTACGGCCTCGGCCGGAACCTGGGCTGTCTCCACCATGGCGTCCGTCAACGCCTTGGAAATCGCCGCCTTCTGCTCTCTGGTTCTGCCAGTCCACAGGCTTACTTTCAGTGTCGGCATTTGGATCCTTCCTTTCTCTGTGCTTGTTTGTCTGAGATCCCTCACTATCACTTCGACATCACTTCGACGTCCGCTGCCACGATGGCCTGTTTTTTCCCCACTGATCCCTCTCCAGCGCCCGACCGGGCACCACGTTCGGTTCGCCCTTTCCAGATTGAGATCAGCCCAACAGGTTCGCACGCACCATCTCATTCATCTCGCTGATGGTATAGGGTGCGGAACCCTCGGACCGGTTGTTGATCAGAATATACGCCAGCATCTTGCGCCCCATGGCCGTCTCCACCAGATCCAGCACATCGTGGCGCATTTCGGGCAGGCGTTCGACAATCTGGTTGTAGGGCTGAAATCTCTTCACCGCATCGCTGTATTTTACGGCCAAAGGCGTGAGCACGCGGGAGACGATAAAATCAGCGGTGAGGGAGTCATACCGCCTCTGATACGAGATGGGAGGCATATAGCTCCACCAGTTGAACACATGCGCTACCCCGTGCTCCCTGAGCGCATCAAAGTAGGCCGGCGCCAGAAAGTTCCGGTTGCGGATCTCCACGCTGTATTTGAAGTCCTTCGGGAGTCTGGAGAAGAAGCCGCTCAACTGTTCGCCAAACGCGCGGACCGACGGCATGGCCTCCTTGGAAAGGTACCCAAACTCAAAGATGAAGGGCCCGGCAAATTCCCGAAAGGACGATCGGTAGGGCTCCAGGACTGCGGACTCGAACAGCTCCGCGTTCAGAAAATTCGGATTGTCCAGGCCCATCCGAGCTCCGTATCTGGGATGATACGGAAACTGCTTGACAGTGATCTCATCCCACACCTTGGAGCACGCCTTGAAACCACTTGGCAGCTGTTCGGCATAGAATTCCAGATCCGAACGGCTTGGCGGCCGGTAGAAGAACAGATCCATGCCCACCGTCGAAAACCTGCCATCGCGGGCATACTCAGCCAGACACTCCTTCTTGAAGGCGGACTTCCTATACTGCTTGTGATATACGAGGTCCTTCCATCCCTCATACGTCCACGTGCTCGTGCCCCATTGGACATATCGGCTGTAGTCCTCTTTGGAGTAGGGCATCTGTGTCTTCCTCACCTGATAGGTTCTCCGGTGCTATCCTGCCGCGCTGCAGTACTTCTCCATCACCTGGACCTGATGGATTCGCTCGGAGGGAAAGATGGGAAATATCAGGAGAAAAGTCAACAGAAATCTCCCTTCTCCCCCTGCGTCACAAAAATCGGACATCGCTCACATTCAGGCTCACCGCACCGAACTCCTCTTCGACGCGTCCTCTAAGGATATAGGGCCGTGCCCTGCTCATGGAGGGCGCAAACTGAGCATAGATTTTGGGGAAGAAGGTGGCCTCGTAAATGCCGGAAGTATCCTCAAAGCTCATAAACTCCATCGTCTCGTTGGTCCTGGTGGCAACCACTTTGCCGGTCACGAACCAACCCAGGGTGTTCACCACGCAGCCCGCATAGGCGGACAGGTCTTTCGCCAACACATAGGAACAGTTGCGGAGCTGATCCCGGTATAAATCCAACGGATGCCGGCTGATGAGAAACCCAAGGACCTCCTGTTCCTGGCGCAGGATGGTTTCCAAATCATAGTCGGGTGCCCTTTGGGGAGCGGGTCCGGGATGGGTGTCAAATAGGGAAAGCACTTTTGTCTTTCCGTTTCTTTTCGCCGCGTTCCAGAAAACAAGCTGCCAGATCAATTCCGGCCTGGTTCTCTTCGGCTCGATCCGGTCGAAGGCGCCGGCCTTGATCAGAATCTTGATCTGAGCGGCATCCCCCTTTGCGCGGCACAGAAAATCATCAAAGGAGCGAAACAGGCCCTTTTTTCGTGCCTCCAGCAGGGCGTACATGGACCCGGACTCCAGCCCCGTCAGCTGCATCAGGCCCACCCTGAGTTGTGTGTTCTTCCCGGTGTATTGCCGCTGACGTGCGGTGATATCGGGACGCACT
>JAZDJA010000051.1:0-18773 GCA_043804415.1 Candidatus Latescibacterota bacterium
GGCGGCGCGGAGTGGGCAGACGCAAAAGGAGTGCGCAGGAAGCCTTCAGGAAAAGACGGTGCGGGCCACGATTTGCAGTGTCATGGAGGGAGGACGCAAGGCCTTCGAACAACGCTATCGCCGCATCGCATTGGAGGGGCGCCATGTTTGACAGTCCGGAAGAACTGCTGCAAAAGATACGTCTTGGTGAGGACACATCACTTGAACTTAAGTCCGTCCGGCTCAAGGGCGACCGGGTTTCCGAGCCGAAGCGCGACGAGCTGGCCGACGAGCTGGCCGCCATCGCTAACACTCACAATGGCGTGCTTGTGCTTGGTGTCGATGACAAAACGCGCGACATTGACGGCATACCGGTTGAGAGAATCGAAGCCGTGGAGCGCTATGTGTATGAAATCTGCAATGAAAGCATCAAGCCTCCTGTTCTGTTTCGATCCTTTCGCATGGAGCTTCCCGACAGCGCTGGAGTGCTACGGCCCGTTCTCAAGGTAGATATTCCGCGCAGTCTTTTCGTTCACGAAAGCCCTGGAGGCTACTTCCATCGTCAGGGCAGCTCCAAACGAAAAATGCCACCGGAGTATCTTGCTCGTCTGTTTCAACAACGCAGCCAGGCCCGGCTGATTCGATTTGAGGAACAGCCCGTTCCGCAATCGGACATCAGTGACTTGTCCGAAGCGCTTTGGCGCAGATACACGACCCGTTCCGATGAACCTCCGGAGATCGTTCTGCTAAAGCGAAACCTCTTGTCGAAAGAGGAAAGCGGAGCGATCCGCGTCTCGGTGGCCGGGGTTTTGTTTTGCTGTGAACGTCCGGATCGGTTTCTGCCCAGTGCTTTTATTGAAGCCGTCCGCTATCGTGGAACCAGACAAGACTCAAACTACCAAGCCGACGCACAGAAGATATTTGGCCCGCTGGATCTACAGATCAAACAGGCGATGGCCTTTCTGAAGAGAAATCAAACCGTTATCGCCACAAAGGAACCACACCGGATTGAACTCCCACAGTTTAGCGAAAGGGCTGTTTTTGAAGCGGTCGTAAATGCAGTGGCTCATCGCGATTACTCAGTCTCCGGATCGAAGATCCGTTTCTTCATGTTCGATGATCGGCTGGAAATCTATTCGCCCGGCGCCCTTCCGAATACGGTGACCATTGAGAGCATGGCCTTGCGTCAGGCCACCCGGAACGAGATGATTACAAGCTTACTTGCCGAAACCCAAGTTGCGGAAGTAGTTGGCGAGGTCAGACGTGTTTACTATATGGAGAAGCGAGGGGATGGCGTTCCGATTATTCTGAGCGAGAGTGAAAATCTTTCCGGCAAGAAACCGGTGTATCGACTTATCGATGATTCTGAACTTTTGCTAACCATCTTTTCCGCAAGAATGGAATAACTGGATGAGAATTGATGCGAACAGGTGGTGCTACAGCTCGGACCACGGGCAGCTCTGTCAGGTCATAGAAACCCAGACGCTCTGGGGGGAGACGACCTGCCGGATCTGGCTGCCAGGCTGCGATTCCGTGGTCCACATCCAGGCTTCGAGGCTCAGGTCTTTGGAGAGCGCCAGCCCCGGTTCACCGGACGCTATCGCCTACGTCGCTGCTGCCGCGCGGGTGGCCGACGCCCTGACCCAGGACATTCTGCTCGCGCCCATCGAATCCTCTGTCATCCCGCTTCCGCACCAGATCCGGGCGCTGTCCCGCGCCATCGCGCATGACCGGGTGCGTTACCTTCTGGCGGACGAGGTCGGCCTGGGCAAGACCATTGAGGCGGGTCTCATCATGCGGGAGCTCAAGCTCCGCGGATGGGTCAAACGGACGCTGGTCATCGCTCCGAAGGGGCTGGCAACGCAGTGGATCGCCGAGATGAGGCTCCACTTCAACGAACAATTCCATCAAGTGTTGACCGAGGACTATCATACTCTCAAACGCATCTCGGCAACCCACTGGACCGAGGAACGAGAACGGCGGGCTGAGGAAGAAGACAACCGTAAAGCCACCCATTTACCCGGCCCGCAGCGTTCAGCACTCAGTCCTGCCGCAGCCACCGAGAATCCCTTTCGTATGATGGACCAGATCGTTGTCCCGATGGACTCCGCCAAACCAATGGAAGGCCGTGCCGGCGCGGCGGCCCGCGAACGATACGAGGACCTGATCTCTGCCGGTTGGGACCTCATCATCGTGGACGAGGCCCACCGACTCGGCGGAAGCACCGACCAGGTGGCCCGCTTCAAACTGGGCCAGGGGCTTTCCGAAGCCGCGCCCTATTTTCTGCTGCTTTCGGCCACTCCGCACCAGGGCAAATCCGATGCCTTCCATCGGCTCGTCTCTCTGATCGACGCCCAGAAGTTTCCGGACATCGGCAGCGTCACCCGCGAGCGGGTGCATCCCTATGTGATCCGCACCGAGAAGCGCCATGCCATCGACGCCGAGGGAAAACCGTTGTTCAAGCCCCGGCGCACCCAGCTGGCCCCGATTTCCTGGGAAGAACGCCACCGCGCTCAGCGTGTCCTCTACGAAGCGGTCACCGAATACGTCCGTGAGGGCTACAACCAGGCCCTGCAGGAGAAGCGAAGCTACATCGGATTCCTGCTGATCCTGATGCAGCGCCTGGTGGTCTCCAGCACAAGCGCGATCCGCACTACGCTCGAAAGGCGGTTGGAGGCATTATCCGCGAAGGACACGAAGGAACACCAAGAAGAGTTATTCCCAGAACTTCATGAACCTTCGTGCTCTTCGTGGAATGACGACTTTGAGGATTTGGATGGACAGGAGCAATTGGATGTTGTGCTACGCACGCGCATCAAGGCGCTGAAGAACGAACGCGCCGAGGTGAGACTGCTGATGGATGCTGCGGCCCGCTGCGAGCAGACGGGACCGGATGCCAAAGCCGAGTCGCTGCTCGATTGGCTCTACCGCCTTCAGTCCGAAGAAGGGGACCCGGAACTCAAGACGCTGGTATTTACCGAATTCGTGCCCACCCAGGAGATGCTCCGGCAGTTCCTGACCGAGCGAGGGTTCTCGGTTGTCTGCCTGAACGGCTCCATGGACATGGAAGCGCGTAAGCGGGCCGAGGAGACCTTCGCCAAGGACGCCCGCATCCTCCTCTCCACCGATGCCGGCGGAGAGGGCTTGAACCTTCAGTTCTGCCACGTGGTAATCAACTACGACATCCCCTGGAATCCGATGAAACTGGAACAGCGCATTGGACGGGTGGACCGTATCGGTCAGTCACACACCGTTCGTGCAGTCAACTTCGTCTTCGAAGATTCAGTGGAACATCGGGTCCGGGAGGTCCTCGAACAGAAACTTGCCATCATCTTTGAGGAATTCGGCATCGACAAGACCGGCGACGTGCTCGATTCGGCTGAAGGAGGACGGATATTCGACAAAATGTATGTCGAGGCGATCCGAAATCCCGACAAGGTCGAGGACTCTGTGGAAACCGTGATTTCCAGATTGCAGGAGCAAGTGCGCGAAGCGCGGACGACCGCAACCGTGCTCGGAGCGACCAGAGACCTGGAGCCCAGCGAAGCCCAACAATTATTGACACACCCCTTGCCGCATTGGGTTGAGCGCATGACCCTAAGCTATCTAGGATCCCACGGCGGCCGGGCAGAGAGAGGGAACCAAAGCTGGGACCTCACCTGGCCCGACGGGCAGACCTACACGAACGTGGTCTTCACAGTCAAGGAGGCAGAACAGCTTCCGACCGCACGGCACCTCACCCTCGAAGAGCCCAAGGTACGCGACCTGGCCACGCGGCTTCCTCGCTTCGTGCCGGGTCAGCCGATCCCGGTGGTGTCGATCCCTGGCATTTCCGACGAAGTCCAAGGCGTCTGGTCCCTATGGCGGATCGCGATTTGCGCCCTGGAGTGGAACCGTCAAAGGATCATGCCGCTGTTTCTTTCCGATGGCGGTAAGGTCTTCATGCCCACAGCCAGACACGTCTGGGACCAACTCCTCTCGGAACGCGCCGTGCTCCGTTCCATCCTCTGCGCCGAGGAGTCGCAGACCGCATTCGCACAGCTTCAGATTGCCGCCGAGGAACACGGAACCCCCCTCTATGAGGCACTCGTTCAGGAACACCAAGGCCGCATCGCACGTGAGCGCGAGAAAGCAGACTATGCCTTTTCCGCCCGACGCAGAACCATCGATAGGATCGGTCTTCCGCAGGTCCGCACCTATCGCCTAAACCTCCTCACGCAGGAAGAGCGGAGCTTCCAGGAGCAGCTCGACCAGAAGGCCCATACCGTGCCCGAGCTTTCTCCCCTCATTGTCATTCGGGTCGAAAGCTCGGCATGATGTGTGATGAGGACTGAGTTATGAGTAACAAGATTGTCGAGTTCGAGGATTTGATTGCGTGGCAGAAGTCACGGGCGTTGACCCGGGCGATCTATGAAGTGACGCGCCAAGGTGCGTTTGCCAAGGATCATGGGTTGAGGGGACAGATTCAGCGTGCGGCGGTGTCTACCATGTCGAATATAGCGGAGGGATTTGAACGAGGAAACCCCCGAGAGTTCCACCAATTTCTTTCAATAGCCAAGGCATCCTGTGCAGAATTGAGATCCCAGCTATACGTGGCATTGGATGCTGGATATCTCGACGAAACCGCATTCCAGGAACTTATGCGGTCGGCCAAGGAAACCGGAAAAGTCATAGGGGGTCTGAGAGTTTCTGTCGAACGAAGGCGAGACAACAAATGATCTCCGACTCATCACTCATCACTCAGTCCTCATCACTTCGCGCAGAATCCTGGCGAAGCCACATTCTGCGCGAGTTCAGCCCCAAGGTCGCCCGACTCACTTTGGTTGCTGATCCCGACGAACTCCTCCTCGAAGAAGGGATTCTCGAAGGGATCCGGGAACGTGGATTCGAGTTGATCCCTTTTGAGGATCACGTGGCTTTCCGCTATGCCTATGAATCCAAGTTCCGCTCCCGTTGGGATCGGGGCGAACAGACGGACCTCGTCGTTGTATTGAGGTCCCAGGCCAGCGAGCTCAACGTCTTGCCGTATGATCTGCTCCACATAGGACGCAAACTCTCCTTCAGTCTCGGAGACGTGTTCCCAAGGCTGAGCTACCCGGTCATTACGGCCCTGGACCGCGGAGACCTGGACGCCCTGTTCGAGGCCCAGCAACGCCATGCGCCCGGCCAGCTCGGCGATAACGCCACCAAGGAATTCATACTTCGCCACATTTTCGAAATCGCGCCTGAGCTGATCAAGCAGCCCGTTGACCTGCTGCGTGTGCTTCTCCGACGCCATTATCGCGGGCAGCACATACCGGGTATTATCGACGAACGATTACTTCAACTCCTGCGACAGACCAGCACCTTTAGTGACTGGCCGCTGGAGGCTCTTCTGCCGGACCGAGAGGCCTTCTTCGCATTTCTTCAGGAGCGCTGGCCGGTGTTCCTCGACCGCTTATCGGCCAAAGATGACCCGAGCATCCGAGAGGACAAAATCGCCGACTCCTATACTTTTGACGTTTCGGGACCTGAGGATCTTCCTTTCGAGTACCCTGACATCCGGGTGTACATGGATAACCTGTTTCTTGAAGGACTGCTCCAATCCGTCTCCCATGAGTGCGCAGAAACCCTTTCGAAAATCTGGGTAAAGTGTGGCGTTCAAACCGATCCGCGTCAAGACAACTCCCGTCGCATAGCCAAACTGATGGAGAATATCCGGTCCGCCATTCCGGCCGAAGACTCCAGATACGGAGAGTGGTTCCGTTTTGCACGGAGGTGGGCGGAATTGGCTCTATTGGCCTATGGACAGGAGGACGCCAATGTGTTGCAGCGCCTAAGGCACCTCCAAACTGAGGTGGATACTTCGTTTGTATCATGGTTGATGAGACGATACGCAGGGCTCATCAATCTTCCATCTGTCCCTCCGATCATGCTACACCACCTTCCGCGGTTTCTTGCACACCTGTTGGAGGAGGATTCCCATTCCAAAGTGGCCCTGCTATTGGTGGATGGGCTTTCTCTCGACCAATGGTCGCTTGTTCGCGAGATCCTCGCTGTTCAGCGGCCCCGTTTCCGTTTCCGTGAAGATACCCTATTCGCATGGATCCCAACGATAACGTCCGCCTCCAGACAAGCAGCCTTTGCCGGCAAGCCTCCCATCTTCTTCCCCAACAGCATCCACACCACGGACAAGGAGCCGTCTCTGTGGATGAAGTTCTGGGCCGATCAAGGGCTTGCAAAAAATGAGGTCGCCTATGCCAAAGGACTCGGCGAGGGTAGGTTGGATAGCATCGAAGAGCGGCTTTCTCACCCCAAAGCCAAAGTGATCGGACTCGTCATAGACAAACTCGACAAGATCATGCATGGCATGGAACTGGGCACAGCCGGTATGCATAACCAGGTGCGCCAGTGGGCCCAGCAGCCATACTTGGCTGCACTCCTCGACTTGCTACTGGATCGGGGCTTCCATGTCTATCTGACTTCTGACCACGGCAACATCGAGGCGACAGGTTGTGGCCAGCCAGCGGAAGGAGCCGTGGCGGATCTCCGAGGAAAGCGAGTCCGTATCTATCCCGACGCAGCTCTGCGCGAAAAGGTGAAGAAGCGCTTTCCGGAAGCCTTGGAATGGGATCCCATCGGCCTTCCAGATGACTATCTCCCCCTCCTGGCTCCCGTTCGTCAGGCGTTTGTCCAAGAGAATCAGCGCACCGTGTGCCACGGCGGCGTTTCAGTCGAGGAACTCATCGTCCCGCTGGTCCATATTGAGAGAGGGGGCGAGTGAACATGGACAGACATAGGCAAATAGGGATTGACCGCCTCGTCCGCCTTGCCTGGCTGGAGAAGGTGTCCTCCCTTATCCTCTCCGGTGAAGAGGCGGCGGCCATCAAGACCATCCTTCAAAATGACTTACAGGGGGCGTTTCGATCAGAACGAAGGGATGTACGTGGGTCGCTGGACAAAACGATCACCATTCTTATAAAGGTGTGGATCAGGGCTCCGAGAGAGCTTGAGTCCTTCCGCGTTGATGGACTGGAATTGCTGAAACAAGTTCCACGATGTGAACAGGCGGCAGTCCATTGGGGAATGCTTATGGCGGTCTATCCCTTCTGGTCGGATGTGGCTACCCAGGTCGGTCGTATTCTTCGGCTTCAGGGATTAGTGACGGCATCCCAAATACAGCGTCGTGTTCGTGAGCAGCATGGTGAACGGGAAACGGTCTCGCGTGCCGCCCGTCGAGCCGTGCGCTCCTATCTGGACTGGGGCGTCCTTCAGGAGACCGGCACAAAGGGAGTCTACACCGCCGGGAAAACACGGGCTGTTGATGATCCGCGGATGACCGCCTGGCTGGCCGAAGCATCTCTTCATGCACGCACCAGCGGCTCTGCCCCTCTGAAAGACCTGATTGATGGGCCCAGCCTGTTTCCGTTCAGGTTGGCTCAGGTCTCCGCGGAGCACTTAGCTGCTGCTTCAGCCCGTTTGGAGGTGTTTCGCCATGGGTTGAACCACGATCTGGTTATGCTGCGCAAAGTCTGACCGAGACCGGGTATTCTTTCGTCCGTCCTGGAATCACTGCAAAACATCCGTATCGCCGAAGCATCACATCATGAAGAACAAACCGCCCAACCCATGGACAGCCCATCCCCAAGCTCAAGGAGAATACCCATGTGCCAGAAACATGATCCGCTCTCGATTCTGCTGATCGGTGGACATCCTGCCGATTCCTTTGACAACGCAGGCGGCACCTTGGCGCATCACGCGGCTGCAGGGGACCGGGTGACGGTCGCGGTGATGACCCATGGAGCGCGATCGCATGCGGCCACGCTGATTGACCGATACCGCATCGGGGAGCAAACGGTTGTGCAGGTGGATGAAGTGGACAGAGATGTCCATGAGACCCTGGATGAGAAGCGCGATGAGGTCCGCGGCGCATGCGCGCTGATGGGCATAGAGGACGTGCGTTTTCTGGAGTATGACGACGACATCCTGCTGGCGCGTGAGGATCTGATCCGGCAGATCGCCGACCTGGTCCTGGAGTGTCGGCCCGATATCGTGATCACCCACCATCCCTTTGACAGAGGGGGAGTGGCCAATACACACAGTGAATGCGCTGCCATGACGCTCGCAGCGATTGATGCGGCAGGGGGATTGCTCAAGAATTCCACGCGGCGGCCTCATCGCGTTGCGCAGGTCTTCTTTATGGGAGTGGAACCCGCGTGTGCCTCCAAGGACGTGCTGGCCGCAGCGATGACCATCTGGTGCGATGTATATGTGGACATCACCGATGTCATCGAGCGCAAGATCGCGGCGCTGGACATGATGGTAAGCCAGAACTACCAGGGCGCGTACGCCCGCAAGCGGGTGGAGTCCGTGGACGGCCATTTCGGACTGTTCATCGGCGTGGCCTATGCCGAGCCGTTCAGCTCGATGCGTCCACAGGTGTATGACCGTCTGCCGATCACGCCGCATTCCCAGCTTCGCGCCAGTGAGTCCACCCAACAGTGGAGCGCCCGGGCCTGCCTGCTGACCACCAGCAAGTGAAGGATGTGCGCTATGCCAGATTCTCCGAAACCACAACCCCAAACCGCCTTGCCGCAGATGCTCGCATTCACCTGGTCAGCGGCTTCTCCCCTGCGACGCCGTTCACCCTCCCACGGTGGTCGGGGATGCGGTCTATCTTTTTCCGAGCGAAACCGCGGGTTTTGTCTGGGAAGGGGAGTATTTTGGCCATCATCCGGAATTCGTGCTCAAAGGAGCGATTCAAGTGCTTGACTGCGAGCAGGGGGTCTGACGGGCTAGGTCGCCCGCGGCCAGATGGTTCGCACGTGTCGGCGTGCAGATCCCGTGGCGCGTGGGCGGCTATAGAAATAGGCGAACTTCCCCTGGGCGAAAAAGCACGCCATCCCGATTTCCCGGTGGAGATCCGCTCGAATCTCACGGCTCATCCCCTCGGAAGTCCCCGAGGAGGCGGCTTCGCAGGGTTAGATCGTATAGGGAGATGCCAAAGTGTCCAAATCGATCTTCATCAATGCACTCACCCGAAAAAACGCAAACGGGCCTGCATCAGGGCCCGGCACCTCCATCGTGTCCATGGAGCTGATGGATCACATCGGCGCTGCGTTTCCCGAAGCGCATCTTGACAGCGAAAAAATGACTTGCCTGGCCGAGGCAGGACACACCGTGTATGGGTTTGATGTGGTCATGCCGCTCTTTTCCGTCTGGCATGAGTCGGCCGCACTCGGGTGTCCGGTCGATTGGGGAAAGAAACATATCATGCCCGATTGCCGCGGAGCCATCTGGGAGGAGGACGGAGACATCACGATCCCCCCGGGTTTTCTCGCGCATCCCGGATGCAAGGTGCCCTTGACGTCCATCACGCTCCTCAAGGAGCGACTTGGAGAGGATGCCGCTGTCTGCGGCAAGGTCTTTGGCCCCTGGACGCTTGGATACCACGGCTTTGGGGTACAGGAATTTCTTGTAAATACGCTCATCGAACCGGATATGATCAAGCGGGCAATGGAGAAACTGAAGGAAGTGACGATCATGTTTGCCCAGGCTCAGATTGATGCCGGGGCTGATTGTCTGCTGCTCGCAGATCACGCAACGCGGGATCTGTGCAGCCCACAGGCTTACGATATTTTCCTGAAGGAACTTCACTCGGAACTGGTCGAAACGATCCCCTGTCCGCTGATCCTCCATATCTGCGGGGATACCTCCGACCGGATCGGAATGATTTCGGAGACCGGAATACCATGCTTTCACTGGGACACCAAACTGGGACCTCCCGAAAAAGCACGCCGCCTGGCCGGGGAGCGCATGTCCCTGATGGGTGGGATCAGCAACATCGAGGTCTTAAGAAACGGCACCGGGGAGCAGATCGAGCGGGCCGCAGCGGAGAGCATCGAAGCGGGAATCGACATCATTGCGCCCGAATGCGCGGTACCTTTGGATACGCCCATGAATAACCTGCAGATTCTGGGCAGATTCCTCGCGAAATCCCGGCAGGGATGAAGGAATCCCGCCAGACCTGAACGGCACCCAAGAGCGAGCTATTCGTAAGACCTGCGTCAGGTCGACTGCCTGAGGCCAACAAGGAGATAGGGTATGTTTGATATGACCGGCATCTTTGACCGGGAAGAACCCTTTTACGCCGAGGGAAGCCTGTGGGGGCCGCATACGGTGGAGCAGAGAATCCACGAAGGAGCGTGGGCCCAACTACCCGCGCTGATGCAGATTGTAACGGAAAAATGGAATGTCCGTTCCCAAGTGCCCTACCTGGTATACATGCCGGAGACGGATCGCCTTTTGATGCTCCTCAATTGCGAGCATCAGCCCGTCGTGATCTTCAGTGACGATCGGGGTGCCACATGGAGTGCTCCCCGGTTTGTCCACCCAGATCTGTGCATCAAACCGGATCGATTCTTTCTCGGCGTGGGCCTGGCCTATCTGGGCGAGGGCAAGGTGATCTTGTCGAGTGCGGAAGGCTCTGATAGAGCCACTTCGGTGTGGCTCAGCCAGGATTACGGAGCGCATTGGGAAGACTTTGCCCCGATGCCTGCGGCCTTCGACGGCAAGCCTTGTCGGCAATGGGATCCCTTTTTGGTGGATAGAAACAAGAAAACAGGCACGGTGGAGCGCATTGCACTGGCTGGATATACGCTCACAACCGACGCCAACCATACCAGGGGGTTTATCCGATTCAGCACGGATAAAGGTCAAACCTGGAGTCCGGATATCGTCGTGCCGCAGTGGGACCGAAAAAATGAGATCGCCTTGACCCGTGTGGGGAATGGGGATATCTTGGCCGCTTGCCGGCTGGATCCTTCAGACGAGAATCTTGAAAAAATAGATCACTACACCGGGTTTGCAGTCTCAATCTCCAAGGATAATGGGCACACCTGGTCGGAAGCTCAAACCCTCTACAAGGAAGGCAGACATCACACCTCGACCGTTCTTCTCCCCAACGGCGACCTGGTGATGAGCTATGTCGTTCGCTCGGGATTGCCGGATACACCAGATGGGTTCAAACAGTTTGGTGTGGAAGCGATCGTCAGCCACGATCATGGACAGAGCTGGGATCTGGACCACCTATATCTCCTGGCCAAGTGGCAGGCGGACCGAAAAGGGGAAAATGCGTGGTGGCGCAGCGTGCAGGCCACCAGCTCGGTGCTCTTGCCGGACGGATGGATCTGCACCGCATTTGGCACGTATTTCAGGAGTCAGCCCGCCGGGAAGGGCCTGATTCGCCCGCTCGACGTGGGGCTGATAAAATGGCAGGTTCGATAGCTCTTTAGAATCATTGAGATACCATAAAATAGAGGATGGCCCTATGAGAAACGAAAACACCTGGACGTTTGGGAACGACCGAGTCCGGCGAAAAGTGGCCTTTGAGCAGGGGCTGGGGATTCGCACCACATCGCTGATTAATCCCGTGTCCGGGCGCGAGTTTGCAGGAGAGGGATCGGAAGAGTTCCTGGTGGGGATAGACGGGGACCGGATCTCGGGCTCGGATCCCGGACTGGTGCTGAAGGACGTGCGCTCCGAGGCCCGGCACGGATCCACGAAGACCGTGATTGCACTCGAGCGGGAGGGACTCGGGATCGAACTGTCCTTTTGGTGTTATGACGGGTTGGCCGTGATTCGCAAAGAGATCCGGATCCAGAATCTGTCCGGAGACCGGTCGTTTGAGGTAGACGGCCTGTTCGCGACCGAAGGGCTGGCTCTGGCAATGTCCCCAGAAATGCGCGTACAATGGCTCAATGGCATTACCGATCCCATCGGACCCAACATTTTCTCCTATCTGGACTACGGCCTGGAGGAACGCGCGCTTGAGCCCGGGGTGCCCCGGCTCTTCACCAACCAGATGCCGCGGGACATGTCCTATCTCAGGCAGTGGAAACGCGGCAAGCTGCCTGCGGTCAATCATTCCAACTATTCGTATTTCCCATGGATCGTGATTTCGGATCCCTGTGCGCGGGAAGGCCTGTACATGGGCCTGGAATGGAGCGGACCGTGGCAGGTGGCGCTGTCTCCCTCCGAGGAGGTATGTGGCGTATCTGCGGCCCTGGGCTCGGGATTTCGGCATCGGCTCGCGCCAGGAAGATCCCTGCAAGGACTGACCCTGTTCGAGGGACTCTTTACCGGAGATCTCGAGGACGCAGGCACCCAAACCCAGTTTTTCGTGGAAAAGCATCTGAGTGCGGCCTGTCCCAAGCCACCCGATGCGGACACGGATGCAGCGCCTTTCTCCATGCCCCCGGCATGCTGGAACAGCTTTTGGGCATTTACCACCGACATCTCGGAGGAGCTCCTGAAATCGCAGGCGGATGAGGCGGCCCGTCTCGGTTTCGAGGCGTTTGTGGTGGACTACGGATGGAGCCGGTCCGCGGGAGACAAGCGGGAAAATCTCGAGCTCCTGCCTTCCGGAATGAAGGCGCTGTCGCAGTATGTGCATGGGTTGGGGATGCAATTTGGGCTCTGGGCGGCCTTCGCCTCCTTCGATCCCAAATGTGCGCCCACCGCCGATCCCGAGGAGTGGTTCGTGCAGACCGAGGAGGGAAAGACCCACGATGAGGAGAATATTGCCGGCACCTGCGCGTGCCTGGCATCGGGGTATCTGGACTATGTTAAGAAGGAGTTGGATCGGATCGTGACGGAGTATGAGGTGGATTGGCTCAAGTTCGATCAGAACCTGTTCATCGAATGCTATGCTTCGGGGCACAACCATCAGAACGAGCAGGATGCGTTGTATTTTCAGGTGCAGGCCTTCTACCAGATTCTGGACCACCTCATCGAAAGACACCCCAATCTGATCATCGAATGCGCCCTGTCTGGAGCGCTCGTGCTGGATTTTGGAGCACTGCAGCGCACGCATACGGCCTGGCTTCAGGATGACCATCGTTCCTACTTCGTGCGGCGTTGTTTCTATGGCGCGTCCCATCCCCTGCCTCCGCGCTTCTGCACCGCGTGTACGGCCCATCCCGCCACCAACTGGGATGTTTCGGCCCAGGATCTGGATGCCCGAACGGATTCAGCAGGCAAGCGTCGTCTGTTCGATTACTTCTACCGGGCCTCTGCGATGGGCGCCTTTAACGTGAGCGATGATCTGGTGACGCTGCCGCCCGAGGCGCAGGCGTCCCTTGCGCGCGCGCTGGCGCTCTACAAGATGCGGAAACGACTCCGGGGACCCATACGACATCTGCTCTCCCAGCCAAGGGACCCCAGGGAATGGGATGCCGTCCAGATCCATGATGCAGCCCTTGGAGAGGGCATGGTGTTTGTGTTTCGGCCCAGCAGTCCCCTCCCGGAGACGATGATTAAACTGACCGGGCTGGACGAGGGAACAAGCTACGGAATCCGGTCCGAAAACGAGGATGCAGTTATCGCGACACGCTCGGGCAGAGAGCTGATGGCGTCGGGCATCAACGTTCGGATTGCGGATACCTCGGGCAGTGAGGTGCTTTTTTTGCGGGCGAATGCCAAGTGATGGAATATTACGGAGCTAAGATAGAGGTTTTGCCTTATTGGATAACATGTTGGAAGGACAGGAGATCGGACGATGGAACCATTCGTTCAGCTGGGCAAAGAGGGACTGCGGGTCAACGGCGAGAAGATCCTCCCCATGTGCGCCGAGTTTCACTACTGGCGCGTCGACCCCCGCTGGTGGGACGACATTCTGGGTCGGCTGATAAAGGGTGCGGAGCTCAGCATGGTGGCATCCTACATCCCGTGGAGCTTTCATGAGAAGGTGCGGGGCGATTTCGATTTTACGGGACGGCGGGATCCGCGGGCGAACCTGAAAGGGTTCCTCGATCTGGTTGCAAAGCACGGGCTTTACTTCATGGCTCGGTCCGGACCGATGTGTCTGGGCGAGATCGACGGATCCGGACCTCCGGATTATGCACATGTGGTCGAAGAGAAGTCCGATGCCTACCTGGGGCTGGCGGAAGCGTGGGTCGAGGCAGTGAGCGCGGTATGGAAGGAGTATTCCGTCGAGCGCGGCGGCCCGCTGATCCTGGTTCAGGTGGACAACGAGATCACCTCGAAGCCGATACGGTTGAAGGCCTTTTTGCTGAAGAAGTACGGCACCATCGCGGCGCTGAACGCCGCGTGGGAAAGGTCGTATGAAAGCTTCGACCAGGCCGCGGCGGACGAGGAGGTCTTCAACGGCAGGCAGATGGGGACGAGTTACGCGACTTCCATCGGGTTCAACTGGAAAAGTTGCCTCGACATTATGGATTACAAGACCCGGTTCTTCCCGCGCGATTATGCGGAGAAACTCGTGGCTTTGTTCCGAAAGCACGGAACCGACGTGCCGCTGTTCGTGAACAACACCTTCCTGTTTTCTCAGGATTGGTACGAGATTCAGAAGGCGGGGGCCTTCGTCGGGGTGGACCATTACGCGTCCTACCTGATTCCCGGAGATACCTACTACTGGGACTTCGTTTACGTGTCGCTGAACAACAACATCTCCAACTTCCCCTGGTCTCCGGAGTTCGGATGCGGATCCAGCATGATGCAGTTCGGCCCGGCAACCTCCCAGCACCAGCGAATGGCGACTTTCTTTTCTCTTTCCGCCGGCATGTTAGGAATGGATTACTACATGTTCGTGGAGCGCGAGCGCTGGGAGGGTTTCTGCCCGATCACGGAGAACGGCAAGATACGGGAGGAATGGTTCGCCCACCGGCAGATGTTCCGCATTCTGAAGGAGATTGACTGGCAAAACCTCTCCCGGCAGTGTTCCATCGGCCTCCTGTGGCACCAGGAGCATTACTGGGAGTTCCTGCATGAAGGCGGCGGGATCACCCAGCCGTACGACTACGCGGTCATCGGTTCCATGGATTTTGGGCACCTGGCACAGGAGCCCTTCTGGCTTTACACGAAGACCCTGATAGATTCCGACACCAACTTCGATATCGTGGATGTGCGCACCGATCTGTCAAGATACCAAACGCTGATCTACGCGGCGCCACCATTCCTCGATCACGCGATGCAAGGGAAGCTGGTCGACTACGTAAAGAAAGGCGGCACGCTGGTATTCCTCAGCCCGCCGCCTCATCTCGACGTGGAAAAGAAGGAGTGCACCGTTCTCCTTGACGGCCTCGGCATCCGTCGCGGCATCCCGGTTAACGAAAAGACGTCTTTCGAAATAGCCGGAACGTCGTTCTCAGCGCTTATCCTGGAGCAGTATGACGCCGCCCATGTCGAGCCCGTGCTGAGGTTGCCTGACGGGAAGGTCTGTGCCTGCCGCAAGCCTGTGGGCATTGGGTACGTGGTTCAGATCGGATTCTCGGCGCTGGAGCGGGATATCCTGCCGGCAGTTCTCCGTCTGGTTGGCGCCCCGGTGTTCGTGCAAGGCGGTAATCGCTTTGTCCAGACGAGCCTGCACGCCAACGACGAGAGTGCGGTGGTGATCGCAATCAATCGGGACACGCAGGAACAGTCTGTCGCCATTCGCGTCTTTCCGCGTTTTCCGTTGCCGCGAGAAGCTGAAGAGCTTTTCCGCAGACAGCGGGTCGATATCGGACCGGACCAGACGGTGAGAGTGACGATTCCAGCGAAGGAGGTGGCCGTAATTCACTTCCGGAAGCAGGGAGCCGAACGGGTGGATCTCGACAAGGACAAGCTGATTCAGGGATATTTCGAGCGGGTCGGGTGAGCCCCATTCCGAGTTCGGATGACAGAGCGAACTCGAAGATGCGTCTTCACCACGGCATGGTGTTCGTGTTCCGGACAGGCAGTACCGTCCCGCAAAGAACGATTGGGCGGATGGGACCCGATGAGCGTGTGGACTGCGAGATCCGACCCGAGAACGCCGATGCGGTTATTGGGGCCCAGAACGGCATGGAATTGATGGGCTCGGGCCCACGGACTCCGATTGACGAACCTTCGGACAATGAGGTTCTTTGTTTTCGGGCACACCCGAAGTGATTACCAGTTCTCTCTGGTGGACAACACTGAGGAAAGATCCCATAAATCCATAGTGTGGACGTTCAGATAAAGAATGGGCCACCAAGCAGGGTCAAAGCCTCTTGGCTGTTGACCCGGCGCCGCCTGAGTGTCAAAGACATTACCTGGAGATCAATAGCAAAAGGAGATCGGATAATGGAACCATTGGTTCAGCTGGGCAAGGATGGACTCCGCGTGAAAGGCGAGAAGATCCTCCCCATGTGCGCCGAGTTTCACTACTGGCGGGTGGACCCTCGGTGGTGGGGGGATATTCTGGGGCGGTTGATCAAGGGCGCGGAAATGCCGATGGTGGCATCCTACATCCCATGGAGTTTTCACGAGAGGATTCGGGGGGATTTCGATTTTACGGGACGGCGGGATCCGAAGGCGAATCTGAAGGGATTCCTGGATCTGGTGCACAAAACCGGGCTGTATTTTATGGCGCGGTCGGGTCCGGTCTGTCTCGGGGAGATTTCCGGAAGCGGGCCGACAGACTATGCGAATGAGGTCAGCAGGCGGACAGGTGGGCGCTCGGATGAGTTCCTGGAGCTGACGGAGGCATGGGTCGAGGCAGTGAGCGCGGTGTGGAGGGAATACTCGATCTACAATGGGGGCCCGCTCATCCTGGTGCAGGTGGATGATGAAATCAATGCGACGCCTGTGCGACTGAAGGAGTTTCTGGAGAAGAAATATGGTTCTATTGATTCGCTGAACGCGGTCTGGGAGCGGTCGTATCGGGACTTTGATGAAATGGCATCCGACAAGGACGTGTACAATGGGAGAAAGACCGGGGACAGCTACGCTCGCTCTGTGGGTGCAAACTGGAAGAGCTGTCTGGATATTATGGAGTATAGATCGCGGTATTTCCCGCGGGACTATGCCGAGAGACTCGTCACCATGTTCCGGAAGCACGGGACCGATGTGCCCCTGCTTGCGAACAACACGTTCCCCTTTCTCCAGGATTGGCTTGAGCTGCAAAAGGCGGTGGCATTTGTGGGACTCGATCATTACGCGTATTACCTGATCCCAGGGGATTCCTATTACTGGGACTATGTCTACGTCTCGCTCAACAACAATATCTCCAACTTCCCGTGGTCGCCGGAGTTTCAGTGCGGATCCGGAATGATGGGATTTGGGCCGGCCACATCGCAGCATCAGCGCATGGTGACCTTCTTTTCTTTGGCCGCCGGGATGCTTGGGATGGACTATTACATGTTCGTGGAGCGGGAACGCTGGGAAGGATTCTGTCCGGTGACGGAGAACGGGAAGATCCGGGAGGAGTGGTTCGCACACCGAGAGATGTTCCGGATCCTCAAGGAGATCAACTGGCCCGATCTGTCTCGACAGTGCGCCATCGGGCTGTTGTGGCATCAGGAGCACTACTGGGAGTTTCTGTATGAGGGGGGCCGGATCATTCAGCCCGACGATTACACCGTCGTGGGTTCGAAGGACTACGGACATCTGGCGCAGGAACCCTTCTGGCTCTATGCCAAGACGCTCATCGATACGGACACGGATTTCGATGTGGTGGACGTGCGGACTGATCTGTCGAAGTATGAGGTTTTGATCTACGCAGCTCCTTCCTTCCTGGATCGGGCGATGCAGGTGAAGCTGGTGGACTATGTGCGGGAGGGGGGGAAGCTGGTGTTCCTGAGTCCGCCTCCGCATCGGGATGTGGAGAAGCAGGAGTGTACGGTATTGATGGACGGGCTGCGGATCCGTCGGGGGACATCGGAGGATCGGCAGGTTGCCTTGGAGGCCGGGGGGATGTCGTGCTCGGTTCATCTGCTGGAGCGATATGACGGGTCCGATGTGGAGCCGGTGCTCACGGCCCCGGATGGGACGGTGTGTGCGTGCCGGAGATCGGTGGACCAGGGATCGGTGGTTCAGGTGGGGTTTTCGGCGCTGGATGGGGAGGTGTTGCGGACGATTATCCGTTCGGTGGATGCTCCACTGTATGTGCAGGGAGATCAGCGCACTGTTCAGACGAGCCTGCACTGGAATACGGAAGAGGCGGCGGTGATCGCGATCAACCGGGATGAAGAAGAGCAGACGGTGCATATTCGCGTATTCCCGGACTTCGGAACGATCCGTGAGGCGGAGGAGTTGTTCCGGCGGAAGCGACTGGAGATCGGGGCGGACCAGACGGTGAGGGTGACGATTCCGGCCAAGGAGGTAGCCGTAATCCACTTTCGGAAGAGGGGAGCCGAACGGGTGGATCTGGACAAGGACAAGCTGATTCAGGGCTATTTCGAGCGGGTGGGGTGACCGCGATCCGGAGCCCGGATTGCAGGGCAAACCAGGCGGCGTTCCCGGAATACGAGGATAACTCACCCCATGACAAAGATCTCACAGAGATCCAGGAGGTCCGGCAAGGAACGGTTTCACCCGGGAGAAGACATCTGGTGCGGTCGGCGCGGGGGTCATTTCCTGCGGAAGGGGCGATCGGAACCTCCAGCAAACAGAGAACATCCGCAAGTGAGCGTTCGAAAAGAAGGGAACGAATGAAATGAAACAGGGGTGCCCAGTTGAGAGGGGAAAAGAAGATGGATCCGTTGCTCGAAGAAATCTATGCGATGGATAAGGCAACAATGGCGGAATGCTCCGGACATCTGATGCTCGGGGGAGGCACGAGAGGACTGCCCGTCATCCAGAGTGGCAAAGGAGTCCGGGTGTACGATATGGAAGGCAAGGGATACGTGGACTGCACTTCCCAGAGCTGGGCTATGTATCTCGGGTACGCCAACCCGGAGATCAACGCGATCCTGTGCGAACACCTGCAGACGATGTCGCACGTCCACCAGGGCTTCGATACGCCGGTACGTTACTATCTGGCGAAATTGGTGAGTGAGATCGCGCCAGGGGAT
>JAZDJA010000052.1:0-3749 GCA_043804415.1 Candidatus Latescibacterota bacterium
CGGGATTGACATAGATCGAGGGATGCCCGTCCAGGTCATACTGCATCACCCGGGCACCGATCTCCGGCACCACTGCCACCGTGATCAGTCCGTTGTCCATGACGTAGGACTGCCAGCCCCACTGCAGATGATTCTCCTCGGTCCCTACGGACGCGGCATAATCCTGTCCGAGAACCGTACCGACCGTCGCAAAACAGCAAAGCAGCATCCCGATCAAACACACTCTCTTATACTGCATGATCCTCTCCTTTCGAGAAGCGATGACTCCCATGAAGCGTGAACAATAAGCCGTGAGAAAAGCCCTTCCTCCTCCCGCACTGTTTAGAGGAGAATCGAAGGTTCCTTCATAGCGCTGTTTCTGGCTGGTTCTTTCTTTCGATGGGACTCATTCCATCGATCGGCACGTGGATAAGCGTAGGACGATCCGCCGCCAATCCGCGCTGGATCGCCGGACCGATCTGATCCGGACTTTCCACCCGTACCCCTATGGCACCGAGACCTTCCGCCACCAACGCATAACGAATCTCCCCGAGACGGCTTGCAAGGACGCCATCTGAGCCATACTGTTCCTCCTGTCCGTTTGCCACGATGCCCCACGCCCGGTCGTCTGCCACCACCACGACAAATGACATGCCCTGCCGCACCGAAGACTCCAACTCCGTTAGGGTAAAGCCAATCGAACCGTCTCCGGATAGGAGAATCACCGGTCGGTCTGGAAACGCACACTTCGCAGCCATCGCACCGGGCAGTCCCCATCCCACTACCCCGCTTGCGCCACAGGTGAGCCAATGCCCCGGATAGCGGTCGCAAAGTGCCATGTGCGCCCACTGGCCAATGTTGCCGCCATCCACGAGAAAAAGCGCCTCATCCTCAACGAACGGACGCAGCGCATCCACGATATGACGTCCGGTCATCGGCGGAGCGACCGGCGCAGGTGTTTCCCTGAATCGGGCACGAAACCCCCGGTTCCGCTCTCCCGCTTCCGCAAGCCACGCCAGATGCGGACGGGCTTCCCTGAGACGCATCTCTTCGGCAAGCTGTTCGAGCACCGATCGCGCATCGCCCGGGATGCCGATATCCGGCTCCAAACCGCGCCGAAGCTCCTGGGCATCCACATCCACACGCACTATGCGCGCGTCCTTTCGGATCGTCGGAGGCAGACCATACCCCATCCGATAGTCCACGCGAGCGCCCACGATCAGAACCAAATCCGCATCGGGCAGCACTCTCGGCCCGCCGCTGGCCGCTCAGATCACGCCCAGAAAGTGCTTCGCGGGTCCGGAAACGGGTCCCCGATCCCAGATCGGCACCACCACCGGAATCGCCATCGCCTCCGCAAAACATCGAAGCGCGTCCTCGCCCTGCGCATAGAAGACCCCGCTTCCGGCAATGAGCACAGGCTTCTTGGCGTGCGCGATCCAATCCGCCGCCTCCCGCACCAGATCCGGATCTCCCCAGACAGATTGCACGACCTCGCCGGTGCCCCCACGCACGGGGATCACGGCGGAGGCATCCACCTCCGCCTCCAGCACATCGATCGGAACAGTCAGATGCACAGGCCCTGGCCGCCCACTGGTGGCCATTGCCAACGCCTCGTGCACGTAGAACGCGATCCGCTCCGCCCTGTCCACTGCCCGCGCATATTTGCATACCGGAGCCGCCAGCGCCACGTGATCCAGCTCCTGGAACTTGCCCATGTCATTGCCGCTCTGAGCGCTCGCCCCGGAGAGCAGCAACATCGGTGCCCCGTCAAAGTGGGCGTTGATCAACCCGGAGAGCGCATTGGAGTGGCCGATCCCACTGCTGACCGCGCACACGCCGACCCGGCGCGTCAGGCGCGCATACGCATCGGCCATATAGGAAGCCGCCTGCTCGTTCCGGGTGTCCATCACCTGAATCCCGACCTTCCGGCACGCCATGAAAAAAGGGTTGAGCCCATTTCCGCACAGGGTGGACACCAACGTCACTCCGTGCTCCCGCAACGTATGTACCAGTATATCGGACCCGGTCATCGTAATCTCCTCAGAAGATCAGGACAGGGCGAAGGTAACAATATTCCCCTGAGCCTCTTGCATAAGTCATTTTGTCGAAGTCATGGTGCAGAGGTCAATAACAGGAATCGTGGGTCAGACATTCTTGTCTGACTCGGTTATCCAAAGAGATGAACAGACAGGAATGTCTGTTCCACCAAATGCTTTCATAAGAGTTGCTCCCAATAAAGTCAGGGGGGACATGAATACGCATAAAGCGCTCTTTTGATCAGGCCGGTTCCGCGACCTCCGCCAGGTCCGGCTCCAAATCAGAGGCCAGAAACTTGGGGTGGTTCCCGGCAATAACCACGGTGACCTCGCCCCGGATCTTCTTCCCATCGAACTCCTGGGCCAGTTCCTCCAGAAATCCCCGATGCACGGCCTCATAGATCTTGGTGAGCTCGATGCAGACTGCTGCCCTCCGATTTCCGAGGACCGACAAGGCCGCCCCAAGCAGTTTGGCCACTCGAAAGGGGGACTCGAAGAAGATCAGCGTATGCGGGAACTCCTTTTCCATTTCCAGAAAGCGCGTCAGAGGTCCCGCCTTTCGAGGCGGAAATCCCTTGAAGGTATAGCTGGCCGTGGAGAGTCCGGAGGCAACCAGCGCCATGGTAACCGCGCCGGCTCCGGGAATCACCTCGACATCGAACCCGTTTTCAATGGCCTCATGAATGATGCGGTACCCGGGATCGCTCACCCCCGGGTAGCCGCCATCCGAACAAAGCGCGATGTCCTTCCCTTCGGACAACAGGTTGATAATGCCGTTTCCGGCCCGTTTCTCGTTGTGCTCGTGGTAGGAGAAAATGTGCCTGGGCGGAGGAATGTCAAAGTGGGTCAAAAGCGTGCGCGTCCTTCGGGTATCCTCACAGGCCAGCGCCTGCACTTGGGACAGGATGCGCACAGCCCGATAAGTCATATCTTCCAGGTTTCCGATGGGCGTGGCGATTACAAATAAGGTGGGCATATAAGGGACTCCGTGGGGAGAGGTTTCTCCCTCATCTATAGATCAGATTGAACAATTTATTGGCTGAATCCTTGTCTAAGTTTTTGAGAATCTTGTACTCCTTCAAGGCAGAACCCTTATCCCCAAGTTTCAAATAGACTACGCCCAGATTATAGTGCACAAGGGCATCATCAGGCTCGATGCGAATGGCCTGCTTGAAGGCTTCTATCGCTTCCGTGTAACGTCCGAGATGGCCATAGGTCACACCCAGATTGCTGTGCGCCTCAGCATATTCGGGCTTGATACGAATCGCCTGCTTGCAGGCTTCTATCGCTTCCGTAAAGTACTCCAGTTCGCCATAAACCACGCCCAGATTATAGTGCGCATCGACAAAATCGGGTTTGATGCGAATCGCCTGCTTGCAGGCTTCTACCGCTTCCGTATAGCGTTCGAGTTTGCCATAACACACGCCCAGATTGTAGTGCACAACAGCATCATCAGGCTCGATGCGAATGGCCTGCTTGAAGGCTTCTATCGCTTCCGTGTAACGTCCGAGTCTGCCACTACAAATCCCGATCTGAAGATAGGCTTCAGCGTAATGCGAATCTTCCTTGACCGCCTTTTCGAAATAAGGGAGGGCTTTCTCATAGTCTTCTTTCCAGAGGAGAACAAGTCCAGCAGAGTATAATCCTTCCGCGGAAGCAATCTTTTCCTCTGCTCCTGTCGCTTCCCATTCGGCGAGAGTTTTCCCTTTACCTGAAACAAGTTCTGTCACT
>JAZDJA010000053.1:0-2363 GCA_043804415.1 Candidatus Latescibacterota bacterium
GACCAAAGAGTTCATTCTTCGGCACGTATTCGAGATCGCGCCCGAACTGATCAGAAAGCCGTCTGATCTGCTTCGCGTGCTACTTCGCCGCCATTACCGCGAACAGCGCATCCCGACGATTCTGGATGAACGTTTCATCCAGGTCCTTCGCCAGAACGACGGCTTTGAAGGCTGGCCCCTCGATTCCATTATCCCGGACCGAGAAGCGTTTTTCGCCTTCCTCCAGGAACGCTGGCCCATTTTTCTCGACCGGTCGGCCAAAAAAGATGGTTTAGAGATCAGCGATAACAAGGGAGCCTATGGGTTTGAATTTTCGGGCCCCTCGGACTTACCTTTCGACCACGATGATATCCGTGTCTACATCGACAATCTGTTCCTTGAAGGGCTACTTCAAGCCGTTTCCCATGAGCGAGCCGGTGCTCTGTCCAAAACCTGGCTCGCCATTGGCATCCGTACCGATGAGCAGGCAGACCGGACGCGTCGTGTGGACGGCCTGCTCGACACCATAGCATCCGCAATCCCGACAGAGGATACGCGGCACGACGACTGGTTCCATTTCGCCAAAACATGGGCTGAGCTTATGGCGCTTGCTTTGGAACCAGATGCGGGGTTGCCCGAACCGGCTCATCAGAGGATCCAATCCCTACAAACCAAAATTGACGCCGCGTTTGCGGGTTGGCTGATAAAGCGTTACGCGGGGTTGATCAATCTGCCGCCTGTACCGCCGGTCATGCTCCACCATATCCCTCGTTTTCTCGCCCGATACATCGGTAATGCCAAGGGAAACAGGGTCGCATTTATTTTGGTGGATGGGCTTTCGCTCGATCAGTGGATCGTCATCCGCAAGGCGCTTACTAAACAACACCAAAGATACCGGTTCCGCGAAAACGCGGTCTTCGCCTGGATACCGACAATCACATCCGTCTCACGCCAAGCTGCCTTTGCCGGCAGACCGCCTATTTACTATCCTAACAGCATCCATACTACAAATAAGGAATCCGCCCTATGGACGCAATTCTGGGCAGACCAGGGCCTGACACAACATGAAGTCATATATGCTAAGGGATTAGGCGACGGCTCCCTTAACAACGTGGAAGAGCTGATTACAAACCCAAAGATACGGGTTGCCGGTCTGATTATAGACAAGGTGGATAAGATCATGCACGGCATGGAACTCGGTGTCGCGGGAATGCATAATCAGATTCGACAATGGGCTTTACAGCCTTTCATGACGAATCTCATCGAACTGCTTTTAAACAATGGGTACCGGATTTACCTGACCTCGGACCACGGAAATGTGGAGGCTGTCGGATGCGGGCGTCCTGCTGAAGGAGCGGTTGCGGATTTGCGCGGTGAGCGCGTCCGGATTTATTCCGATTCCATCCTTCGTGCTCAAATCAAGGATCGCTTTCCGGATGCTCTGGAATGGCCCCCGGTCGGCCTTCCGGAAAACTATCTGCCCTTGCTTGCTCCAGGCCGCTCCGCATTTGTTCGTGAAACAGAACGCCTTGTCGGACACGGCGGTATTTCCCTGGAAGAGGTCGTCGTCCCTCTCGTTCAAATCGAAAGGGGGGGCGTATGAACGGACGGGCAAGCCAAATCGGTTTCAGCCAACGTATCCGCCTTGAATGGCTTGAACAGACAGCCAACCTTGTATTGGCTGGAAACGATAAAGCCGCAGTCAACGATGCTCTCCAGGAACTGCTGAAGGATAAGGTCTCCATCGGCGGTCAAGCCATCCGGGGCAATCGAGAGAAGGCCATCACTATCCTGATGAAGACATGGCTCACCGTACCCCGCGGCCTGGAAGCGCTCCGCGACGGAGGCTTGCAGATACTCCAGGAACTACCTCGTAAAGACCGTATTGCCGTTCACTGGGGCATGGCATTGGCCGCTTATCCATTCTGGGGTGCGGTCGCCGCACACACCGGTCGTCTGCTGCGACTTCAGGGAACGGCTGCGGCAGCCCATGTTCAGCGTAGGGTTAAAGAACAATACGGAGAGCGCGAAACCGCCTCTCGGGCAGCCCGGCGTGTCTTAAGGTCATTCATCGACTGGAACGTTCTGAATAAGACGGAGGATAAGGGCGTATACGCTCAAGGTAATCGCTATTCGATTCAGGACTCCAGACTCATCGCCTGGATGGTGGAGGCGTCTTTGCACGCCCGCGCAAACAGTTCCGCTGCCATTAAAGACTTACTCGATGGCCCAAGTATATTTCCCTTTCGCCTGGCGCACGTCTCTGCAGAGCACTTGGCATCTTTATCGCCTCGCCTGGACCTCCTGCGGCACGGCTTGGATGACGATTTAGTGATGTTGCAAGAAAAAACGGGGTCTATCCGGGTTTCCCAACACCAAATTTA
>JAZDJA010000054.1:0-3399 GCA_043804415.1 Candidatus Latescibacterota bacterium
GTTTCCCGATACTCTTGTTTGGATCGTGGACTCATATTTATCCCTCCTTTGGGAAGGCGATGTTCGGTAACATCGAATTATGAGTCAACGATCCTTTTTCAAGACCTCCTCGGGTAACATTTTATTTGAGGCAATTCGCCCCCCAGTATTCGATTGACACCCAATGTTCTTTCCCTTACAATTTTTTACAGTATTTTTTTCTTCACGGCAGGGAGGACATTATGGATCTCAACCCCCTCTTCGAACCGCGGACCATGGCGGTATTCGGGGTGTCGTCCGGCAACTACCGCCATCCGGCCAACGAGATCTTCACCAAGAATCTGCTTCGCTACCCGGTCAAGGTGTACGGGGTCAATCCTCACGGCGGAACCCTGAACGGCGAGACGATCCGCCGGAGCATCTCGGAGATCCCCGAAGCGATCGACCTTGCGGTCATCGCAGTCCGGGCCGATTTCGTGCCGGATGTCCTGTCCGAGTGCATCCGGGCGAAGGTCCGCTCCGCAACCATCATCTCGGGAGGATTTGCAGAGACCGGCCGGCGGGACCTGCAGGACCGGATCATCGCGATCGCGCGGGAGGCTTCGTTCCCCTTTGTCGGACCCAACTGCCTCGGGATTTACGTCCCCTCGCATGTGGACACCTTCTTCCTGCCAAGCGAGCGCATGGTCAAACCCGCCATCGGGAACGTATCCTTCGTCAGCCAGAGCGGGGGGATCCTCGTCGACCACCTAATCAAGTTCGCCGGTGAGGGAGTGGGGCTCGCCAAGGCCGTCAGCATCGGGAACAAGGCGCTTCTGGGCGAACCGGAGCTCCTGGACTATCTCGCACATGACCCGGCCACCCGGGTGATCGTTTTCTACATCGAAGGGTTCGGCAGAAATGAAGGTCGAAAATTCGTGCTCAAGGCCGGTCAGTGCGGCAAACCGGTCATCGTTCTCAAGTCCGGCAAGAGCCCGGGCGGAAGCAGGGCAGTTTCCAGCCATACGGCATCGCTCGCCGGGGATTACGCCAGCTTTTCCGCGACCCTTTCCCAGTACGGAATCGTGGAGGCGGCAAACGAACTGGAACTCGTCTCCTTCTGCGAATCGCTGAGCATTTACCAAAAGCCGATCGAGGGCAGGGTCGGGATCGTTACGGTCAGCGGCGGGCACGGCGCGATGGCCAGCGATGCCTGCGCCGCGCGTGGGATTGCCGTTCCCGCATTGACGGACAGCGTCAGGGAGGGACTCCGCAAGGTTCTCAGCCCGAGCGTCCGGGAGATTGCCTCACTGGCAAACCCGATCGATCTCACCGGAAGCGGGATCGACGACGACTTCGTCGCTACCGCCGAAACGCTCTTTGCCATGGAGGAGATCGACTGCCTGCTGGCGCTGCTGCTCCCCTATATTCCGGGGATCACTGCCGATCTTGGCGCCAAACTCAGCAATGTCGCGGCACGGCACAGCAAACCGCTGATTGCCTACGTTCCCCACGTGGAGAAGTACGCGATGCTGATCGAGGGATTCGAACTCAACGGCGCCCCGGTTTCCCCCTCGATCGAAGGCGCGGTGCTCATGGTTGAGGCCCTCAGGAGGAACAGGCCATGATCGAATCCTCTCCCGAAATCCTGCGGATCATCGAGGAGGCCCGCAGCGACGGCTGGGTCCTTGAACCCGATGCCAAGCGGCTCTTCTCGCTGGCGGGATTTTCCGTCCCGCGATTCGTTTTCGCCCAGACCACGGGGGAAGCTCTCGGTTTTGCCCGCGAGATCGGGTTTCCCGTGGTCGCCAAGATTGTCTCCCTCCGCATCCTTCACAAATCGGACGTGGGCGGCGTGGTGGTGGGGATCGGCAACGACGGGCGCCTGGTGGAAGTATTTGAACGCTTCCAGGGTCTGGATGGCTTCCTCGGTGTCCTGGTCGAGGAAATGCTGCCCGGAGGAATCGAGCTCATCCTGGGGGCAAAGATCGACCTGCAGTTCGGCCCGATGATCCTGCTGGGGATGGGGGGCACCGGCGTGGAGATATACCAGGATGTCACCCTGCGGATGGCGCCTCTCACCGAAAAAGAAGTCCCGGCCATGATCGAGGGGCTGAAGGCCCGTCGGTTGCTTGAGGGATACCGGGGCGCCGAACCGGTGAATCAGGGAAAACTGATGGAAACCATTCTGGCCTTCTCGACCCTCGTCATGGAACTGGAGGGCCGGATCGCGTCCATCGACATCAATCCGCTTCTGTGCTCCGCCGGCCGCTGCGTGGTGGCGGATGCCCGCATCATCCTCGGCGGATGAGCGGGATGGTTTCCGTTGTACGGGATGGTCCGATATGGGCCGGAAATTCGAGGCCGCATCAACGGTTCCTGTCTTCAGACCAACGGTTTTTCGGATGGGTTTGCAGGGACATCGGATATTGACACCCACGGTAAAGCGTGTTAGACGGCACCCCTCTTCCCATTGGATTGCCCCTGTAGCTCAGACGGATAGAGCGACGGATTCCTAATCCGCCTGATATTTTATATAACTGTTTAATATAGATATAACTTATAAAATAATTTCCGGATCGTGCTACCCTGTATGCTACCCAATAGTTGCTTCGGATAGGTAAATTTCCCATACACCGAGGAACTTAAAAGTAGTATAGGGCACGAAGGAATACCAGTAGGTGGTTGCGCCAACTTTTCCGATAGGATCTGCCGACGTATCAATGAATCCAGAGCCTCCCTCCCCCATTCCCCACAAATACCATTTAACGATTAGGAAAGGCCTTGCTGCCAATGTGACCTAATGACTGTGCCGAGGGTCAAGAACTATCCACTATGCTTTTCTAACCGCTCAGCGACTCTGCATTTTAGCAATCAGCGTAACACTTGGGATAAATCGGGTTCGGTCGAGAGACACATTTATATTCTGTGGCGTATTTATTGTAGTCGAGAGTGCAACCTGATGCGTTTATATGCCAGATTCCAACCAGTACTGCTCAGACGTGCATGAAGAAAAGATGACATTCACCAAACCTTTACGCCACCTTGTGTTATTGAATACTGTTTGAACAAGTGTGCTCGACCCAAGATGAACGATCTGCTATTATGCTTATCAGAACAGAAATTAATTTGAATTGCCAGTAAGCATGGTTAAGGCGTAATCTTAAATTCGTATAAGTGAGAAATGTCACCGATGGTGATATCTAAACTCATCTATTCATTCAGTCTCATCCTCTTCGGGCTTCTGGTGGGCTATGCCATCCAGAAGTTTCCGGACCGGTTGCTCACCCGGCTTCCTATATCCATAGAAGCCCTTCGCAAATGGCTTCAGCGCACGGCATTGCTTTTTGTCAATCCCATAGCCATCTTGGGGGCCATTTGGATTGTTAGGATCCACGATATCAGCCTTGCGGCTCTGCCCTTCACTTGCATCTTCGCCAT
>JAZDJA010000055.1:0-26063 GCA_043804415.1 Candidatus Latescibacterota bacterium
AAAAACCATCATCCAGGAAGGAGGTCCGGCATGGCTAAAGGGACGGTGAACAAGGCGATACTCATCGGGCGTTTGGGCGCGGATCCGGAATTGAAGTATACGCCAAGCGGCTCGGCTGTGGTGAATTTTACGATGGCTACGGATGAGAGCTGGAAAGATGCGAGCGGCGCGAAGCAGGAACGCACCGAGTGGCATCGGATCGTCGCGTGGAGGAAGTTGGCGGAGATCTGCGGCGAGTACCTCAAGAAGGGAAGCCGGGTATATATAGAGGGTCAGTTGCAGACCCGGTCCTGGGAACAGGACGGAGTGAAGCGGTATACCACGGAGATCGTTGCGCGCGATATGCAGATGCTGGATGCCAAGGCCACAGGGGGTGGGCAGCCTTCGACTCATCCAGAGCCCCCTATACCGCCGGAGGAAGGGGAGGATGATCTTCCGTTCTAAGTCTTTGAGCAGGCATATTGAGGGAAATCCCGGATCGGGAACTCCGGATACTTCCTCTGCGGTTTGGAGTTCGAGTTCTTTCAGGATTTGAAAGGGCGCATCTCAGGGGTTTCTCTTGACTGCAATGCCTCGCCGATACGTTTTCTCGGCGAGGCATTTTCTTAGAGATCGGAGAGTGAGTTGGGGGCGTCCTGAAAAGTCATCCAGTGGAAGTCACCGTCCGTGGTCTGAGAAGCATTGCCGGAGATCAGTCCCATTTTGACCAAGTGAGAGAAGCGGCATCCACTCGTCTTTCGGGTTTTCGCATGAGGCTACAGTGAGAAGCATGGAGTGGTTGGTAGTTCGTGCACGGGAGAGACGCTTCTCTACGGAAGGAGAGGGATCCCACTCAGTGCTGTTGGTGTGTCTTCTAGGCGGATTGGGGGTGAGTCTGTTTCTTTCGCCGAGTGCCGTTTTGGGAAAGACGTTTCATCTGGCTCTGTCTTTTTTGTCCGGCGCGGTGGGCTTTTTCTACGGGATGAAAGTGGAACTGCGCATTCTCCGGAAGATGTCCCGCGCGGTTTTGGGGTTGTCTCTGTTTCAGGCCTTATTCACGCTTCTGGTGGTAACCGTTCCTCTTTACGTTCTCTTCGGCATGTGGGGCCAAACGGATTTCGGCATGGAGCTTTTTCGGATCTCCGCGGTGTTGGGGATCGCCGCCTCGGTGACGAGGTATCCCACGATGTCTGCGCTTTCCAGCAGGATGGATCGGAAGAGCGAGGGATCTCAGGTTGCGATGTCGATGGCGCTCCTTGGTAATCTCTTGGCTTTTCTCTCGTTAGGATTCCTCCTTGCGTTCCACAAGGGTGCCGCAATCTCGTTTCTGGGAGTGGAGATCGAGGGAGCGATCGGACGATTGGTCCTGGTATTGGTCTGCGGGGGATTGCTGGGGGGGTTGGCCGATTTCGCGAACAGTGTGGAGCGACCTCTTCACGAGCGCCACTATCTGGTGGTGGGAGTCCTGTTGGTGGGCACGGGTGCGGCGACTGCGTTGGGGTTCCCTCCGGTTCTGGTTTGTATGATAGCCGGGATGTGGCTGATCAACGCCACTACCAGGCGACTTGAGCTACACGAAATGGGGGATCGGATCCGGTTGGGCGTGGAAGGGGCTTTCTTGGTGGTTATCGGTGCGTCCCTCTCGGTTCTCGCCCTCGTGCGTTCCGGGGAGGCATGGGTTGCATTGGGGATCGGGCTGCTGTTGTTTGCGTCGCGTGTTGTTGGGAAAAGAGCCGGAACTGACCTCGGCGCCCGAATGTTTGCCAAATTGTCGGAAGCACGGCGAAACGAGGGGGAATTGGCTTTGCTCCCACAGGGGGGAATCGCATTGGCAGTGGTTTATGGGCAGGGATTGAGTGAGGTGCTGATGGGGGGGATAGTGATTTCGGTCCTGCTTGCGCTGTTTGCGGCTCCCTATGGATTCAGGCGGGCATTTCGCGGGACGGGGAACGTGGCACGTGAAATGCAAGGGTGTCCGGGATGTGTGGGGAAGCCCTCCTGATTGCCACGCGCCTTTGCCACTTACCGCCTTGCAGTCACCGACAAAGGAGAGCACCTTGAAGGGATTTCTCGCCACAGTTGGGACCATTCTGCTTTTCCTGGCGGCGGTTCGCATGGATGCGGCAGGAACGGTTCATCCGCTGCTTGCGGCGGGTCTGTTGATCGTTCTGTCGTTTTTCGCGAGCGAATCGTTCGCGAAGGCAAAGCTTCCGAAATGGATGGGTTGTGTGGCGATCGGGATGCTCATCGGGCCGGAGGGGCTTGGCCTGATCCCGCCGGAGGTCTTTGGAAAAATAGAATGGCTGGCGATGTTGGCGCTTGGCTGGGTGGCCTTTCGATTGGGTTTGGGTTCCTCCGGAGCCCAAGGACGGTGGCGGAAATCAGCCTCCGCGGCGGTTCTTTTGGTGGGAGTGAGTTTTGCAGGCACTTTCCTGGCGCTGCTCCTGGGTGGGGTGCCCATCGTCTTTGCGCTGCTTTTGGGCACCATCGCAACAGCGTCGGCCCCTTTGGTGCTTTCGTCCATGCAGGACCATGGGGAGCGACCGGAGCATTCGTCGGAACAATCGTTGGTCATCGCTACAAGCGTGCTGGTGCTCCTCATGTGGATCGGTGTCGTGGGAGGGATCCAACTCGCTCACAGTCGCTGGATTCCCGCGTCGGTGTGGCTGCCCGGACTCAAGCTTGTCGGTGCCACGGCATTGGCCGTTCTGGTATCCTGGATTCTTAGGCTTATTCGCTATACGGGGCTTTTAGGTCCGGTTTTCCTGAGTGCCTGCATGGTAGCGCTTCATCTTCTGCTGGCTTCCGAGGCCGCGCTCTTTCTCTTTGCCGTGACGCTCGGCATCGTCTTGCCGAAAGGTGGAGAGTGCCGCGAAGGACAGCGTGCGACAGGGCGTAGGGAGGCTCAGATGGCGGCGTTATTCCTTGCTGTTTTCCTGGGTACTCGCATACAATTCCGCTTTGTCGGGACCGCTTCCTTTCCATGGGTTATCGCGGGGATCTATGTCGCGGCGATGGTGGCCAGCAAACTCGCAGGGATCCATCTGGCGCGGCCGCTGCTCAAGCGCATGGGACTTCGAAGGTGGGATGGTGCGGCGGGTTTTCTTCCGCAGCTTTTCCTCCCGCTTGCGTTGATCGCGGCCACCCAACGGCAGCTATCCGGTGCGCTGGGATTTGAGAGACTTTCGGAGTTTTCCAATGTCGCCTATTGGGGAGTGATTTGGGGGAGTCTGATTTTCCCGGTAGTGGCTCGTGTGAAGGGGAAAGGGAGTGCTCCCGATTGGAATGGGGAAGCGTGTGAGACCCCTCCCGCGCAATGCGCACCGTCTATGGAGGAATAGGATGGCCCAAAAGAAAGTGATCGTGAGCAAGCGGGGTCCAAAGGCCAAGGGGCCGTATTCCGCGGCAGTGGCGTTTGACGGGTTGCTGTTCGTTTCCGGGCAGGTGCCGGTGGATCCGGATACGGGAAAGGTTGTGGGGGATTCGGTGGAGGAGCAGGTTGTGCGGGCGTTTGAAAACCTGCGACTGATTCTGGAGGATGCGGGGTCGTCACTGGATCACGTACTCAAGATCACCCTATACCTGGGTGACATGGGCCATTTCGTGCGGGCCAACGAGGTGTACCAGCGGTTTTTTACAGAGGGGAACTATCCGGCTCGAACCACGATTCAAGCTGGCCGGCTGCCGTTTGACGTGTTGGTGGAGATCGATGCGATTGCGCAGATGCCCTGATCGGATCCATCATACTGGGGCAATCGGGCAGATGTTTGAGCGGAGGATTCTGGCACCCATTCGGGCGGTTCGGAAGCGACAGCGCTGGGGGAGTTGCTATGTCCATCAAATTGCTGCATATAGCCGACACGCACATCGGAATGGAGAACTACGGGCGTGTGGATTCCACCACCGGCATGCACACGCGTGTGCAGGATTTTGTAAGGTGTCTGCGGTTTGCCTTCTCCAGGGGCATCGAAGAACGGGTGGATCTGGTGATCTTCTCCGGGGACGCGTATAAGACATGCACCCCCAACCCTACGCATCAGCGGGAGTTTGCCGCAGCCATCCGCATGGTGGGTCAGGCGGGCATCCCGGTGGTGATGATTGTGGGCAACCATGACAATCCGGTCTCATATGGAAGGGCGTCGTCCATTGACATTTTCGGGACGTTGGGGATCGAGCACGTGCACGTTTTCACCAAACCCGAGCTTCGCATTCTCAACACGAAAAGCGGTCCGATCCAGATCGTAGGATTTCCTTGGCCCACGCGGAGTATGCTCCTCACGAAGGAGGAATACAAAAACTTTTCGGAAGAGGAAATCACGAAAAAAGTCCAGGAATTATGCGCCCACCTCATCGAGCACTTTGCCGAAAGAGTGGATCCGAATATTCCCGCAGTTCTGGCGGGACACCTTACTGCAGCTGGGGCCACCTTGTCCGGATCCGAGCGCACGATGCTGATCGGTAGGGATCCGGTGCTTACGACCAGCGTCTTGGCGCAGTCCGCGTTTTCCTATGTGGCCTTGGGACATGTGCATAAGTTCCAGAATCTCAATCTCGATGGAATTCCGCCCGTGGTGTATTCCGGCAGCATCGAGCGGGTGGATTTTGGAGAGGAGCGCGAGGACAAAGGATTTTGTCTTGTGACCATCGGGGATCAAAAGGAAGGGGAGTCCGAGAACCGGCTCGCGAGGGATGGGGAAGAGCCGCATGCGGAGGTGGGGAATCTGCCCTTGTTTGCAGAGAATGCGCGTCCCAAGGCCAACCGATGGGAGGCGCGGTATCAGTTTGTGCCGGTTCCGGCGCGGCGTTTTGTGACGGTCGAGGTGACCGTGATCGGAGACGATCCCACCGGGGAGATTTTGGAGGAGATCGCGCGGCAGGATGTATCGGATGCCGTCGTGCGGGTGATCTACCACGTGTCCGAGGAGCAGCAGATTTCTGTGGATCTCAATTCCATCCATGATGCGCTCCGCGGGGCTTTTCTGGTGGCCAGCATTATGCCCAGGACGCAGATACCGGAGCGGGTGCGGCGCGCGGAGATTTCCGAGGATCTGGGCCTGTCGGAGGCGCTGAATCGCTATGTGGCAAACAATCCGGATCTGGATCCGTTGAGGGAGCCTCTGCAGATTTACGCGAAACAATTGGAGGAAGAGTTGGAAGCGAGCAGGGAGCTTTAGTGGGAAAAAGGCGCTCCAGGGGCGGTCAATTCGGCTGCAATTTGCTCCACCGATAATCATCCCCCGCACCACGAACGCACGAACCGTCGCCACCTTGTCCGAAGCTTCCCCCGTTGCACAAATGGATATGACGGAGTGCTTGCTCCGTCATTCGCGAAGCCAAGCGGCACAAGGGATTCTGCTCCATCCAAAAATAGATGGCAAAAATAACAGAGAAAAGTCCGAATTCTCTTGACACTATATAGGAAAAGTATTATATTGGAATCATTCTCAAACACACTCTTTTTCGGATGACTGTGACTCAGAAATTATGAGCCCAGTTAAGATGGGTTAAAGGGAACCGTCCCGCTGCTGTACTCAATGAGAGGGGGCGCGTATGAACGATGTGTGGCGATTTCGATCGCTGATGGTTGTTGGAATCGTGGGGGTGCTCTTCGCTGGGATCGTTTGGGCGATCGGGCTTCTAAACGTGGCTCCGGATGCGGTTACGAAGGCCACCGAGGGATACAATCTATTCACCGGTGAGTTGGCAAGCCTGACCGACGGACAATATCCCGGAAACGACGCGTCTCCGGGAATGGTCCAGTGGGGGAACAAAGGGTTCCTGGTTTTTGAGCTTCCGGAGCCTGCGGTCATATCCGAGGTGCGCGTCTGTGTGGGAGGCAATGCGGCGCCCTACGAGGCAACCTTTTTCCTGGGGGCGAAACTGGGGCCCGATGGGCAGGCACGAGTCCCGGAAGGAGAAAAGGTGGGCGAAGGGGTAAACTATAATTACACCGACTACTCCGTTGACCCGACCTACGGGTGGGAGACCCTGAAACCGGAAATCCCTCCTGTGACCGCAGACTATGTGCAGTTGTCCACGGAGTCCGGGCCGGAGATATACGAAGTCGAGATCTGGGTTGAGGACGGCACTACGGCTGTAAGGAAGTCTTCGTGGGGCGGTGTAAAGTTCCGATTCAAAAGTGACCTGTAAATCGTATCACTGTGTGACCTGAAGGCTACTGAATGTAAATCAAGGCAATACTTCCGGGATTTTCAAAACCCTGAAAGTCCTCATTCATCCGTGGTAACGAAGGAGAAGGAGATGAGTAGAGCACTGAAGAAGCGTTCGTTGTGGTGGGCGATCGGTCTGATCGTGGCGGCGTCCGTTTTTGCGGACATGTGGCACACGGATCGCGCGCGGGTGGCACGTACCTTTCTGCCCACCGGTGTGGTGGCGGCTCCCGGGGCAAAGTCCATGGTGGTGATCGTGGGATCGGATGATGCGGATCTGACCCATCCCGTGCCGCTTATGGTTCGGCCGGAATACGCGAACGATCCGCACGCGGATATGGAAGCCCGGATGACTCCGGAGCAGATCGAGGAGATGGTCTACAAGGCGCTGAATATGGACACGTCCGAGCGCTCGATCCGCGAGGTGGTCCAGCCCGGAGACTGGGTGGTGGTCAAACCCAACATCGTGACATGTCCGGATGGGGCGAATATCGCCAATGCCTACGGCCAAAAAAGCTGGAGCAAGAACAACAACCGAAATCAGGATCACTGGGGTCAGAACACCGATCTTAGAGTGGTTCGGGCAGTTCTCAAATACCTGATCGAGGTGGATGGGGACGCCGGTCGGATTACCATTGCCGAGGGCGGCGCGGAATGGCGAAAACTGGGCGAATCAGGCACCAATTCCAACCAGGGGCATGACGGTTGGACCGCGCACTGGGAGCCTTTCAGTAATCTGAGCTACGAGGACATCGTAGCCGGGTTTCAGGATAATGCGAACGGCATCCCCGTGGATATCGTGGACCTGAACTACGACAACTACGTGGATAAGGACGGGCAGGCGTATCCGTGGACCAATCATAACCCCTCGGGCGATCCGATTCCAGTGCCCGATCCGAATGGCACCGGGGTGACGTGGTTTCAGCGGGACGAGGGGTTTTACGTATCCGAAACCCTCCTGAATTGCGACAAGCTCATCAACCTGCCGGCGATGAAGACGCACGATATTCCGGGCGTGACCACCATTCACAAACAATACGTGGGCACGTATATGCAGTATGCGTACGGCTCCAGTTCGGGCAAGGGGGGACTGCACGATGATGGGGTGGGCAAGGTGCCCAATGGCTTTATGGATCTGTTCTCGTACTGTCCCACCGACTATGCGGTGGTAGAGGGCTTCTGGGGTGTTGAGGGCCAGGGGCCTCAGACCGGTGACGATGTGAAGCTGAACGTGATCGTGGCCGGTGGCGATCCGGTGGCCACGGAGTCGGTGGTAGCGGAAATCATGGGGTTCAATCCCCACGACGTGTACCACCTGCATTTGTCGGCTGCCAAGGGTTTTGGCACCTGGGATCCACAGCAGATCGAAATCGTGGGCCGAACCATCGAAGCCGTTCGGCGGCCCTTCAAGAAGCCGAGTTCATTGGCTGCAGGCCCCATGGGGATTTTGCGCTGGCTCGTAAATGGCCCGTACGAAGGCTCTTCGATTGACGTGGACTATCTGGGCGCAGAAGGAACGCTGACTCCGGTAGCAGGGGACGTCAGCAACGGCCAGCCCTGGCAGGAGATTGCATGCGACCTTCGTGAGCAATCCACCCTGGCCTTGGGCGCTACCAGCAATCGGACCCAATACGGTTTCACGTGGGTCAAATCCGATGCCCAAAGAACGGTGAATCTGAAGGCCACGGGAGATGACCGGATCAAGGTGTGGCTCAATGGAGAGCTGGTGGGATCGAGTAGTCAGATCAATACCTCGGTGACGCTGAACGAAGGATACAACGCCTTGTCCGTGAAGGTGACCAACGCCGCAGGATCCAGTTCCATGAAGGTGTTCCTGCTGGACTCGGACAACAACACGCCCTTTGGCACGCAATATGTATTGCGGAAAGAGCCCGACGTTGCGGTCGAGGAAGAGGACCCAACGGCGCTTCCGAGTGCCTTCACGCTCTCGCAGAACACTCCCAATCCCTTCAATCCGAGCACCTGGATTCCGTTCGAGCTGTCCCGGTCCGGTCCTGTTCATCTGGCCATCTACAATCTCGCCGGCCAGAAGGTCCGGACGTTGCTGGACAAGGAGTTAATTGCGGGCATCGGGTATACCACGTTCTGGAATGGGAAAGACGAGGAAGGACGTGAGATGGCCAGCGGCGTGTATGTAGCCGAGATGACCGGCGATGGGGGAGCCTTCAAAGAGACGTTGAAAATGACGTTGGTGCGTTAAGTTTGAATGAGTAGGGAAGGTCAAAATGAGAAGCCCCGTCCATATTGAGTGGTAGGGGCTTCTCGTTTTCTGGGAACGCATCTGCGCGTGAAGAAATACGTTCCAGTGTAGTGGGACCTGTTCGCCGAGGGGTGATGGCCCGATGCCCGATCTACGGATGGGTGAGTTCCCAACCGGAATGGTTTTTGATCGCGGATCGGGGAGTTGAATCCGATCAACGGACCGGAAAGTAAGGGGGAGACGATGAGCAACGCACTGAGAAAGCGTTCGTTGTGGTGGGCGATCGGTTTGATCGTGGCAGTGTCCGTCTTTGTGGACCTTTGGCAGACCGATCGTGCGCGGGTGGCGCGTACTTTTCTGCCCACCGGCGTGGTGGCTGCTCCCGGGGCCAAGTCCAAGGTGGTGATCGTAGGATCGGACGATGCGGATCTGACGAGCCCGGTTCCGCTTATGGTCCGTCCGGAATACGCGAACGATCCGCATGCGGACATGGAAGCCCGGATGAATGCTGCCCAGATCGAGGAGATGGTCTACAAAGCGCTGAACATGGACACCTCTGACCGCTCGATTCGGGAGGTGGTACAGCCTGGAGACTGGGTGGTGATCAAGCTCAACATGGTCACCTGTCCCAATGGAAACGATATCAGTACTGCCTGGGGACCTCAGTCGGGGAATAATCGCGGACAGGAACACTGGGGACAGACGACGGATCTGCGCGTGGTGCGGGCTGTGGTCAAATACCTGATCGAGGTGGATGGAGACGCCAGCCGCATTACCCTTGCCGAAGGCGGGGCAGAATGGCGCAAACTGGGCAAAGTGGGCACCAATGCCAATCAGGAGCATGATGGCTGGACCGTGCACTGGGAGCCTTTCGACAATCTGAGCAACGAGGATATCGTAGCCGGGTTTCAGGGCAACGCGAACGGCGTCGCGGTGGACATTGTGGATCTAAACTATGACGATTACGTGGACAAGGATGGGACGAGTTACCCGTATACAAACAGGAACCCCTCCGGGGATCCGATTCCTGTGCCCGATCCGAACGGCACTGGTGTGACGTGGTTTCAGCGGGAGGAGGGATTTTACGTGTCCAAGACCCTCCTGGACTGCGACAAACTCATCAACCTGCCGGTGATGAAGATCCACAACATTCCGGGGGTGACCACCATACACAAACAATACGTGGGTACCTTTATGCAGCGCGCATACGGCACTAACGGGAACAGCAAAGGGGGACTACACGATGATGGGAACAACAAAGTGCCTCTTGGTTTCATGGACATGTTCTCCTACTGTCCCACGGATTATTCCGTCGTGGAGAGTTTTTGGGGTACGGAGCACAATGGCCCGCAGTGGGGCGAGGATGTAAAACTGAACGTAATCGTGGCCGGTGGGGATCCGGTGGCCACGGAGGCCGTCGTAGCCACCATCATGGGGTTTACACCCTACGACATCTATCATCTGCATCTGTCGGCTGCCAAGGGGTTCGGCACGTGGGACTCAAATCAGATCGAAGTCGTGGGCCGATCCATCGAGGAGGTGCGGCGCCCCTTCCGGAAACCGGACAACTGGATATTGGGTCCGATGGGGATTACGCGCTGGCTCGTAAATGGCCCGTACGAAGGTTCTTCGATTGACGTGGACTATTTGGGCGGGGAAGGAACGCTGACTCCGGTAGCAGGGGAGGTCACCAACGGTCACCCGTGGCAGGAGGCTGCATGCGACCTCCGCGACCATTCTACCATGTCGTTGGGCTCCACCGGAAATCGAACCCGATACGGCTTCACGTGGGTCAGGTCGGATGCCCCAAAAACCGTGAAGCTGACGGCAACCGGAGATGACCGGATCAAGGTGTGGCTCAATGGAGAGCTGGTGGGATCGGGCAGCCAGATCAACACCTCCGTAACGCTGGACGAGGGATACAACCGCTTGTTCGTGAAGGTGACCAATGCCACAGGCGCCAGTTCCATGAAGGTGTTCCTGCTGGACGGGGACAACAACACTCCGTTGGGTGTTGAGTATGTACTGCGGACCGAGCCGGACACCGCAGTCGAAGACGAGGGACCGGCGGCTTCTCCCGGTGCGTTCACACTCTCGCAAAATGTTCCCAATCCCTTCAATCCGAGCACCTGGATTCCCTTTGAGCTGTCCCGGTACGGTTCTGTTCATCTGGCCATCTACAATCTCGCCGGCCAGAAGGTCCGGACGTTGCTGGACAAGGAGTTGGTTGCGGGCATCGGGTATACCACGTTCTGGAATGGGAAGGACGAGGCGGGACGTGAGATGGCCAGCGGCGTGTATGTAGCCGAGATGACCGGCGATGGGGGAGCCTTCAAAGAGACGTTGAGAATGACGTTGGTGCGTTGAGTTTGAATGAGTAGGGAAGGTCAAAATGAGAAGCCCCGTCCATATTGAGTGGTAGGGGCTTCTCGTCTTTTCGGGAGGCGAGGATGCGCAGGAAGAGAGAAGAGATCAAGACAAAGCTGGAGGAAAAGGCAAAGATAAAGGTCAAAGACCCCCAAACGCAATCACCTTCCTGGCCGTTTCGCTGCCGTTAGCTGTTTGTTTCCTCTTCTTTCCTCCAGAAACTCACGTTTGTATCGCCATAGGTGCGCTCAAGATAGCAGTACAGGCAACTCATGCGCTCCGGGAGTTCGTCCTTCTTCCAGCGTTCGGCGACCAGCGTGCCGTCTTCGGAGAGGAGGTCCCGGTCGGCGATCAACGCGATCGAGTCGCGAAGCAAGTTGCAGCGGTAGGGAGGATCCGCGAAGATCAGATCGAACGAGCTCTGCCCAAGCGTGGATCTGCGCAGGAACTTGAGCACAGATTCCTGGGCCACGCGGGCCCGGTCCGCACATCCGAGCGCGGATACGTTTTTCCGGATGGCGTTTGCCGCCATCTTGCTCTGTTCCACGAAGACCATCTCTTCGCATCCCCGGCTGAGGGCCTCCAGACCGAGCCCCCCGCACCCGGAGAAGAGATCGAGGCCCCGGGCTCCGATCACGGCATCTCCCAGAATCTGAAAGAGGGCCTCCTTTACTTTCGCGCCGGTGGGACGCGTGGTCTGTCCGACGGGCGTCCATAGACGTCTTCCCCGGTAGGATCCGGCAATAATCTGCATTTCTCTCGACCTTTCAACGGAATTGGGGGACATGGCAGCTTACCAGGAGAAGTCCTCAACCGTAAGCATCGGGTCTGTTTTGCCATGCCAACTGAAACGGGGGCTGCAAAATGAAACAAAAGCCCTTGACATAAGGGAGTTCAAGCATTATCTTAGGGGTATTGCGTGGAGGGAAAACACCCCCTCATCCATTGGGTTTCCCCCAATATATGCCGAAGCGCCGACTTGTCAAGACAATTCTGACCCGCAGGAACAAGACCGAAGGAAGAATGGTCCGACCCAAATCGTCAGTCACCAAACGATCTTTGTGACAACGGGGATCCTTTCCCAAGGCTGTTCGCCGGAGATTTTGCTATGAAGTTCTTTCTGGAATTTGAGCGCACGATTGGGGAGTTGGAGAACAAAATTGACGAGATGCGGAAGTACGCTTCAGTCGAGGGGCTGGATATGTCACGGGAACTGACTCGCCTCGAGGAACGGGCTGAGGGGATGCGGCGGGAGGTGTATTCCGGGCTGACGCCCTGGCAGCGGGTTTTGGTGGCGCGTCATCCAAAGCGGCCTTATACGCTGGACTATGTTCGGCTGATGATGACGGATTTTTTGGAGCTGCACGGGGATCGCTGTTTCGGGGACGATCAGGCGATCGTGGGAGGGATGGCCCGCCTGGATGGAGACGCGGTGATGGTGGTTGGGCATCAGAAGGGGCGGGATACGAAAGAGAATATTCGGAGGAACTGGGCCATGCCGCATCCGGAGGGGTATCGGAAGGCCCTTCGATTGATGAAACTTGCGGCTCGCTTTGGGCTTCCGGTGGTTTCTTTTATCGATACGCCGGCCGCGTATCCGGGCATTGAGGCGGAGCAGCGGGGGCAGGCGGAGGCGATTGCGCGGAATTTGATGGAGATGTCCCGGCTTGCTACGCCGATTGTGGTGGTGGTGATCGGAGAGGGGGGATCGGGAGGAGCGCTGGGAATCGGGGTAGGAGATCGAATCTTCATGCTGGAGCACGCATGGTATTCGGTGATCCCGCCGGAGTCGTGTTCTACGATTTTGTGGCGGTCCCGTGAGAAGAAGGAGGAGGCGGCGGCGGCCTTGAAACTGACCTCGGAGGATCTCAGCGCGTTGGGTGTTGTGGACGGTATCGTGCGGGAGCCCATGGGGGGTGCGCATCGGGATCCGGAGAAGACGGCGGCGACTTTGAAGGGAACTTTGATTGCCGAGATTAGAGCGCTGAAGGAGATCCCGGCTGAGGAGTTGGTCCATCGGAGAAGGGAGAAATTTGCGCGCATGGGGGTGTGGGAGGAATGAGCAACAGGATTCCGAACGATCCCGCAGAAAACGCGCAAGCCCTGGTGCGGGTATACAATATCCGAGTACGCTATGCGGATACAGACCCAATGGGTGTGGTGTATTATAGCCGTTACCTGGAGTGGTTCGAGGCGGGGCGGACGGAGTATTTGAGGCAGGCGGGTTGGCCGTATCGGAGGATGGAGGAGGAGGGTGTGTTTCTTCCGGTGGTGGAGGCGCACGTCCAGTATCACCGTTCTGCGCGCTACGATGACCTGGTCCAGATCCGAACGTCTTTTTGTGCCCTGTCCGGGGCGCGGTTGAAGATTCTGTGCGAGGTCTGGCGGGACGACGAACGGCTCGCATGCGGGTATACCGTGCATGCCTTCCTGAATAGAGCAGGGAAGCCCATTCGGCCTCCTGGATTCTTTGTGGAAACGTTGAGACAACATGAATAGTGCGCCACGCAATCTGTCTGATTTGGAGAGAGGCGTGATTGTATTGTTCGCTATTGATCGAAGGGGGGGCCTCTATTATGGTGGATCAGGAACTGCTGGATATTCTGGCGTGCCCGAAGTGTAAGGGGGATCTGGAATACGACGGGAACGCGCAGACCTTGACGTGCCGGGCCTGCAAGTTGCGCTATCGCATCGAGGATGATATTCCCATCATGTTGATTGACGAGGCGGAGCGTGTTGAGTAGGCAGGTAAGGTATTTGTAAAGGGGGAGGTTAAGGCAAGAGCAAAGGCAAGGAAGAGCCCGCTGCTCTTGTCTGCCCCGATGGTCATTTCCCAAACAGGCCGGTTAGTATAGCGTTGTTTGTGGGCGCTTGTTCCTTCCTTGCCGGGAACGGCCGGATAGCATACAGAGCAAAATGACCTTTATTGGCGAGCGGAATCTGGGAGCGCCACCGAGTTGTGGATGACACTTGACGCTTTCAGCAAGCAGGTTTTGCGGCGTTTTTTTCGGGGATGCTGGGGCGCAGCGTCGGACTGGGCATCCCGATTCTGGCAGCTGACATTCCCCGAAGGGGCACCATGATTGAGCACCACGTTGAGATTCGCAATGAGTTAGGTCTGCACGCCCGTCCTGCACAGCTGCTGGTTCGGACGGCGAGTAAGTTTCGTTCGGATATTGTTTTTTCAAAGGATAGTGTGGAAGTCAATGGAAAGAGCATCATGGGGGTGATGATGCTGGCGGCGGAATGCGGGAGTACGCTTGTGATCCGGGCGGAGGGGGTGGATGAACGGGAGGCCGTGCCCGAACTGGTCGCATTGGTCGAAGGCAAATTCGGAGAAGCATGATGGCTGTTACTGTGCTGAAGGGCATATCGGCATCGCCAGGGATCGCGATCGGAAAAGCTTTCCTCTACCACAAAGAGGATTTCTGGATCGAGGAGCGCACTATTGCAGCGTATGAGACAGAAGCGGAGGAGCAGCGTTTCCTCGCCGCAGTGGATCAGGTGATCTCGGAGCTTCAAAAGACAAAGAGCCAGATGGAGAAGGAACTGGGGAAGGAGCAGGGCCAGATCTTCGAGACGCATCTCTCGATGTTGAGCGACCGGATAGCCTTGAACGAAACGGCGACACGAATCCGTGAGGAATTGAAAAATGCAGAGTTTGCCTTTTTTTGCACCTTGCGCAAGGTCGTCAAGGCACTCAGATCCACTGAGGATGCCTATCTAAAGGAGCGGATCGAGGATGTCTTGGATATCCAGCGACGTGTGGTGATGAAACTGGTCGGGAAGGAGCACGCCTCGCTGATCGGTCTGGAGGCCGATTCCATTGTAGTGGCACGTAATCTTGCGCCGTCGGATACGGCCCGGATTCACCGGGAGGGGTTGCTGGGATTCATCACGGAACTGGGAGGGCAAACCTCGCACACTGCGATTATGGCGCGGGCGATGGAGATTCCTGCTGTGGTGGGAACGAAACGGGCGCTTGAGGAGATTGAGCCAGGGGCTGTTCTGATCTTAGACGGCACGCACGGGCTGGTGTATGTGGATCCCGATGAGGCGATTTTATCCGAGTATGGGAAGCGGAAGGTGCGATGGGCGGAGATGGCCGCGGATCTGGCCACGCTGCGGGACTTGCCGGCGACGACGCTGGATGGCACATCGGTTGTGGTGGCGGCCAACATCGAGTTTCCCGAGGAAGTGGAATCGGTTTCGGCGCACGGTGCAGAGGGGATCGGTCTTTACCGGACGGAGTTTCTGTATATGATGGGCTCGGATCTGCCCACCGAACAGGAGCAATTTGAAGCGTATTGCGCGGTTGTGGAACGGATCGCTCCCCATCCGGTGGTCATTCGGACGATGGATCTGGGGGGAGACAAGTTGGCCGACAGCCTGCCCATCGAGCCGGAGGTCAATCCGTTTCTCGGATGGCGGGCCATCCGGGTGTGTCTGGATCGGGAGGATCTGTTCCGGGTCCAACTCCGGGCGATCCTGCGGGCCAGTGCTCGGGGCAATGTACGGATCATGTTCCCCATGATCTCCGGGATCGAGGAGATGCGTCGGGCCAAGGAACTCGTGGAATCGGCGAAGGATTCGCTTCGGGACGAAGGAATCCCCTTTGATGCGCACTGTCAGGTGGGAGCGATGATCGAGATCCCGTCTGCGGTCATGATAGCGGATCAGTTGGCCGAAGTGTCGGATTTTTTCAGCATAGGGACCAACGATCTGGTCCAGTACGCCCTGGCCGTGGATCGGGGGAACGAGCGCATTGCGCCGCTATTTGACCCGTTCCATCCGGCTGTGCTGCGGTTGATCCGGGAGACTATCGACGCCGGGCACAGAAAGGGCATTCCGGTCGCGATGTGCAGAGAGATGTCCGGCGATCCGCTGGCTACCTTGCTGCTTTTGGGACTGGGATTGGATGAGTTTTCCATGAGTCCGATCGCCATCCCAGAGGTGAAGATGATTGTCCGGGGGATTCAGATCTCGGAGGCTCGGGAGATCGCCGAGCGCGTTATGAAGATGGAAACGAAGGCGGAGATCAGGGCGCTGTTGCTGGAGGTGGTACGGCGTAAGTTTGGTGATTTTCTCCTTGAATAGGGGTTCAAGATGTTGGACCCCCTGCGAATTGCGTTGCACCAATCAACAATAACCGCTTACCCAAAGGACGTTCGGATGAAGGCAGTTATTCCTGTGGCTGGAATGGGAACGAGACTTCGGCCCCAAACCTATACCGTACCAAAGGCGTTGCTTCACGTGGCTGGGAAGCCGATCATCGGGCATATTTTGGACAAGGTGGCGGCATTGGGCATCGAGGACGTGGTGCTCGTGGTTGGCGAGATGGGGGATCGAATCGTTCGGTATGTGAAAGAAGCCCATTGTTTTCGAAGTGTGGAAGCCGTGGAGCAGGAAGAACGGAAAGGCCTGGGGCACGCGATCGGTTTGACCGAGAGTCTGGTGGGTGGGGAGCCGATCCTGATCATATATGGGGATACGATCTTCGAGGGCGATCTGCCCAACGGGATCAGCGATTTGGTGGACGGGATGATCGGAGTGAAGCAGGTGGCCGATCCGGCGCGGTTCGGCGTGGTGAAGTTGGAGGGGAAGCGAATCGTCGATCTGGTGGAGAAACCGGAGCAATTCGTGTCCGATCTGGCGATCGTGGGAGTCAACTACATCCGGAACACCCCACTGCTCTTCGAGTGTCTGGGCGAGCTTCTTGCCGAAAACATTCGGACACGCGGGGAATATCAACTGACGGATGCGTTTCGAAAAATGGTCGATAAGGGTGCGGTATTGGAGGTGTTTTCTGTAGCGGGCTGGTTTGACTGTGGGAAGCCGGAGACGCTGTTGGCCACGAACCGGTATCTGTTGAGGAAAGAGTCCAAGCCGTCGGCGATTGTCGGTTCCACGATCCTTCCGCCGGTGTTTATCGCGCCCTCAGCCACGATTATAGGTTCGATCGTGGGGCCCTATGTATCTGTAGCGGAAGGCGCGCGGGTGGAGTGGTCCATTGTGAAGGACTCCATCATCGGAGCGGAGGCGGTGGTTCAGCACGGCCTTCTGGAGGGATCGCTGATCGGAAACAAGGCCTTGGTTCGGGGTGCCCCCCAGCGGCTGAACGTGGGGGATTCGTCGGAAATTGGAATGAGATAGCGGGAAGAGCCGGTTTTTGGCTGGCTCGTGGTGACTGGATCATCCATCACCCAGAAGGGGGTTTACATGGCAGAGCGGCGAGTGTTCACGTCGGAGTCGGTGGCCGAGGGCCATCCGGATAAGATGGCGGACCAGATTTCGGATGCGGTGTTAGATGCGATGCTCGCACAGGATCCGTATAGTCGGGTGGCGTGCGAGACGTTGGTAACCACGGGAATGGCGCTGCTGGCAGGCGAGATTACCACAGCGTGCTACGTGGATATCCCAAAATTGGTTCGAAATACGATCAAAGAAATCGGATATACCCGTGCGAAATATGGGTTTGATTACTCCACCTGTGCGGTGTTGACCAGCATAGACGAGCAGTCGCCGGATATTTCTCGGGGGGTCTCTGAGGGCGATGGGCTGCATGCGGAGCAGGGCGCGGGGGATCAGGGAATGATGTTCGGCTTTGCGTGCCGCGAGACGGAGGAGTTGATGCCGATGCCGATCATGGTGGCGCATAAGTTGGTGAAGCGGCTGGCTCAGGTGCGCAAGGAGGGGGTCCTCGACTATTTGAGGCCCGACGGAAAAGCGCAGGTAACGGTGGAGTACGAAGGGGATCGACCCGTGCGCATCGATTCGGTGGTGGTATCCGCCCAACACAGTCCCGAGGTGGAGCATTCTCAGATCTACGCGGACGTGATCGAGCACGTGGTGAAAGCGGTGATTCCAGCGGAACTCCTGGATGGGAAGACCGTGTACCACATCAACCCAACGGGGCGTTTTGTGACCGGCGGCCCGCAGGGGGATTGTGGGGTGACCGGGCGTAAGATTATCGTGGATACCTACGGAGGAATGGGTCATCACGGTGGGGGCGCCTTTTCGGGCAAGGACCCTACGAAGGTGGACCGCTCTGCGGCGTATATGGCGCGGTATGTGGCGAAGAACCTCGTGGCTTCCGGGATCGCGGATCGGTGTGGCTTGCAGTTGGCCTATGCGATCGGAGTGGCTGATCCGGTTTCCGTGAATGTGAATTGCTATGGAACGGGCAAGATTGAGGAAGGGAAGATCGTGGATCTTATCCGGGCCCATTTTGCCTTGCGTCCCAAAGGGATTATCCAACACCTGGACCTTCGGAGGCCCATTTACCAAACGACTGCGAGCTACGGGCATTTCGGGCGCACCGAAGAGAGCTTCACCTGGGAGCGGACGGACAAGGCGGAGCTACTGAGAAAGGAAGCAGGACTGACTTGACCATTTGACCCATGGGCGCCGCAGAGACGCAGCGTGAGCGCAGAGTAAGATATCAGGTGAAACAACGGGTAAACCAAAGGGCAGATTCTGAGTGTTTGGAACCCCTTTCCTGTAGGGTATCCTTCGCTTTTCCCTGTTTTATCTGCTTTCCGTGGGTCTTTAGGTGAGAACATAGGAGCAACTATGCCTTACGAAATAAAAGACATCAATCTGGCCGAACAGGGACTGAAAAATCTCGAATGGGCGGAAATTCAGATGGGTGCCCTGCTGAAGGTTCGGGAGCGCTTCATCAAAGAGCAGCCTTTGAAGGGCTATCGCATCGGTATGGCGCTGCACGTGACCAAGGAGACCGCCATTCTCGTGCGCACGCTGATCGCGGGGGGCGCCGACGTGGCTATCGCCAGCTGCAACCCGCTGTCCACCCAGGATGACGCGGCAGCAGCGCTGGCATCGGAAGGGGTACGGGTGTATGCCTACAAGGGAGAGACCCGGGAGGATTACTATCGATTTATCGAGGAGGTGATCCGATTCAGGCCGCACGTGACCATTGACGACGGATGCGATTTGATCAGCGAGATCCACACGAAGCATCCGGAGTTGATCCAGGATATCATCTGTGGGTGCGAGGAGACCACCACCGGCGTGATCCGGCTCCGTGCGATGGAGCAGGACGGTGCACTCAAATATCCGGTCATTGCGGTCAACGATTGCCAGACCAAACATCTGATGGATAACTACTACGGTACGGGTCAGTCTTCTCTGGACGGGGTGCTTCGGGCGACGAATATCTTGATCAGTGGAAAGACCCTGGTAGTGGCTGGATACGGAAACTGTGGCAAGGGCGTGGCACTCCGAGGGAAGGGTTTTGGCGCCAATGTGATCGTGACGGAAGTGGATCCGTTTCGCGCGCTTCAGGCGAAAATGGATGGATTTCGGGTGATGCCGATGGCCAAGGCGGCGCTGGAAGGAGATCTTTTCCTGACGGTCACCGGAGATCTGCACGTGATCTCCGTGGATCACATCCGGGCGATGAAGGACGGGGCCATCCTGGCCAATTCCGGGCATTTTGACAACGAGGTCGACGTGGAGGGATTGCACAAGGCGGCTTCCGCGAATCGTTCCATCCGACCTTTGTTTGACGAATATGTGGTGGACGGAAAACGGGTCTTCCTCTGCGGCGAGGGCCGGTTGGTGAATCTCGCGTGCGCGGAGGGCCATCCCTCCACGGTGATGGCGCTGTCGTTTTGCGATCAGGCGCTGGGCGTGGAATACGGGATCGCGCACCGGAATGAGCTGGAGCCGAAGGTGTATCAGCTTCCGCCGGAAATTGACCGGCATGTGTCTCAGTTGCAATTGGAGTCAATGGGGGTCGAGATAGACGAGCTGACGGAGGAGCAGAAAAAGTATTTGAGTTCGTGGCAAGAAGGGACTTGACGGGTGAATGGGTAACAGGAGGACCGAGATGAGGGAACGTCGCCTGTTCAGGTATGTGTTTGCCTGCTTGTTGGTGCTGATGGGAGCTGGCTCGGGATGGGGCGAGACCAAGTATGCGGGAGAGTTTCTCGCTCTTGGCGCGGGTGCGCGGGCCTTGGGCATGGGGAGCGCATTTGTGGCAGTCAGCGACGATGCGACGGCGGCCTATTGGAACGCGGCGGGGTTGTCCCGGCTCGGAGAGCGGGAAGGTTCCCTCACGCACTCGGAGCAGTTTGCCGGAGTGGTGAAATACGATTTTGCAGGATTTGGGATGCCCCTCGGAGAGCACGGCGGGCTGGCGGTCGGTATGATTCGGGTGGGTGTGGATGATATTCAGTTCACTGCACTTGACGATCCGAAGGAGGTGCTCAGCGCGTCCAACCGCCCTCGTGTGTCCAGCGTGGAGAGCAATGTGGACTATGCGGTGTACCTGTCCCAGGGGCGTCGCGTATGGCGGGAGTGGTCCGTGGGAGGAAGTTTGAAAGTGATACGGCGGACCATCGGGGAGCATTCGGCGTGGGGGTATGGATTGGATGTGGGAGCGCTGCTTGCGCCGGCGCGAGGGTTGACGTTTGGGGCAAACCTCCGGGATGTGACCGGAACCATGGTCTCGTGGGATACCGGGGCGAAGGATAGAATTCGACCCTCGCTTTCGATCGGTATGGCATACCGGGTGCATCTCCCCACGCTGAAAGGACAAGTTCTCTGGTCCTTGGGATCCGGTCGTCTGGGAGCGGACGGACGCGAGGAGGGAGTGGGGGGCGTCAACGCAGGGATGGAATACCAGTATGGCAATCTGCTTTCGGTGCGCCTGGGATCGCAGGAGGAACATTTGACCGCCGGAGCCGGGATACGCTATTTGAGATTCGGAGTGGATTATGCGTTTTCGGGGCACGAGGCTTTGGGTGGCACGCATCGGGTGTCGGCGTCGGTGCGGCTTTGATGAGGGAATCCGGCTCCGGTGACTTTTTGCGTTGGCTTTCTCGATGGGGTGCCAGGCGGATGGGGTTGCGCGCAAAAGCTTGCAGAAGAACGGCGGTTCACACCGCATAGATAGAACCTCGAAGGCAGGTACGGTCGCAGTGACGCGCAAAGCGTGAAAACGGGACCCCTTTTCATCGAGGCTTCACTTCGGTGAAAACAGGAAACGAATCGTATGAAATGCGCTCTTTTGGATGAAAAGGGGTAAGATGAGCGAGCAGACTCCCGGTTGTAGTGGGGGGAATGAACAAGGCCAGAATCCGGAATCCGAGATCCGAAAGAAAAAGAGCGGATACGTAGCCATCATCGGGAAACCCAACGCGGGCAAATCCACGCTGATGAATGCCCTGGTGGGAGAGCGGCTGTCCATTGTAACGCCCAAACCGCAAACCACTCGGGGCCGGGTGCTCGGCATCATGACCAGCGAAACGTGTCAGGCTGTTTTCTGGGATACCGCGGGAATGCTGGAGCCCAAGGGGCGGCTTCAGGAGGTGATGGCCCGACAGATCCAGGATTCCGTGAAGGACGCGGATGTTTTGCTGGCCTTGGTGGATGCCTCCGCCCCGAAGGATTTCCTGGATGACCGCATGCGGAAGATTCTGAAAGGGTGGCGGGGTCCTCTGATTGTCGCGATCAACAAGTGCGATCTGGTGACGGAGAAGCCCCTTCGAAAAATTGTGGATGCCATTCGGGCGGAAGTATCCGGGGAGGTCGTGTCCCTCTCGGCGCTTCGGGGCACACACGTGGATGGGTTGATGGCATTGATCGAAGAGCGGCTTCCCGAGGGGCCATTCTTTTATCCCCCGGATATGGTGGCGGAGCAGCCGGAGCGCTTTTTTGTCAGCGAGTTGATACGAGAGGAGATCTTCCTGAAGCTGGGGCAGGAGCTTCCGTATGCAGCGGCAGTGAAGGTGGAGGAGTTCAGAGAGCGGGAAGGCCGGAAGGACTATATTCAAGCGGTGATCTACGTGGAGCGCTCCTCGCAGAAAGGGATCGTGATTGGGGCCGGGGGTGCCATGCTCAAGCAGATCGGGCAGGAGGCCCGGACCAAGATCGAAGCGTTTTTGGATCGTCCGGTGTATCTGGAGTTGTGGGTGAAGGTGCGTGCGAATTGGAGAAAGCGGGAACAGGATTTGGAGGAGTTCGGGTATTGCTGAGGCGATTTCCGATCGGGAATTGAGGATCAATCCAGCACTGACGGGGGAACTCGTCCAGAGAACCAGGAATATGATCTTTGCGGAGAGAATGCCATGAGGGTCTTAGTGGTGGGCAGCGGCGGTCGCGAGCACACCCTGGTATGGAAGATCGCCCAGAGCGTGGGCGGGAATCGGATTTTTGCGGCGCCGGGAAATCCCGGGATGGCGCAGATGGCGGAGTGTGTGGACATAGCTGCGGATGATGTGGCGGGCTTATTGGCGTTTGCCCTTCGGGAGCGGATTGATCTCACCGTGGTGGGACCGGAGGTGCCGCTGGCACTGGGGATAGTGGACCGATTTGAGGAGCATGGACTCAAGATTTTCGGGCCCTCCGGAAGGGCGGCTCAGATCGAGAGCAGTAAGGGATTCTCTAAGGATTTGATGGCGAAGTACGGGATTCCGACCGCAAGGTATGAGCGGTTCACGTCCAGTGAGGACGCGATAGAGTATGTGCGGGTGCAGGGAGCGCCGATTGTAGTCAAGGCGGACGGATTGGCGTCGGGCAAGGGCGTGTTGATCTGCCAAACGGAGGCCGAGGCCGTTTCTGCGGTGCAATCGATTTTAGATGAGCAGGCTTTTGGCGCAGCAGGACGGGAAGTGGTGGTGGAGGAGTTTCTGCAGGGAGAAGAGGCCTCGATTCTTGCGCTGACAGACGGGAAGACGATCCTCCCGCTGGTGTCCTCGCAGGATCACAAGGCCATTTTCGATGGAGATAGAGGGCCGAATACGGGTGGGATGGGTGCCTATGCTCCCGCTCCGGTCGTGACGGAGACGGTTCTAAAGCGCGTCATGGAGCAGGTATTGCGTCCGGCGGTTGCGGGGATGGCGGCGGAGGGAAGGGAATATAAGGGGGTCCTTTACGCAGGGCTGATGATAAAGGATGAGAAGCTGAAGGTCGTGGAATTCAATTGCCGGTTTGGAGATCCCGAATCCCAGGTGGTGCTGCCGCTGCTCAAAGCCGATCTGGTGGACTTGATGATGGCGGTCTCGGAAGGCCGTCTGGGGGAGATGGTGCTGGAATCGTCAGGCGAGACCGCGGTGTGTGTGGTGATCGCTTCTGGAGGGTATCCCGGATCGTATGAGACGGGGAAGCGCATCACAGGACTGGAGGCGGCACAGGAGATGGCGGGTGTGGAGGTATTCCACGCGGGCACGGCGATGCGGGATGGCAGCATTGTGACCCAGGGCGGACGCGTGTTGGGTGTGACTGCGATGGGTACCGATATTGGGCGTGCGATTGATCGGGCGTATGAGGCTGTGGGAAAGATCCAATTTGAGGGAGCGTACTATCGAAAGGATATCGGCGCGAAGGCGCTGGCAAGGCTGTAGGGGGCGATTGGTGCGTGAATGCTTGTGATCGGTGAACCGGTCAGCGGATTTCCTTCGGAGCATCTGGGGTATTTCGAACGCAGATTGGAACGCTCCGCGTCCTTGTTTGTCGGGATTTTGGCAATTCTCAGGGAGGTGATCTTCAGTGGCTGTGTGTCCCAAGTGTGGCAGTTTTGCTCCGTCATGGACGTATTGGGTGCGAAAGGGTGTTCCTTGTCCCACATGTGGTCAGTGGGTTGAAAGCTCGCGTCTCGCTAAGGGCATTCTCTGGGGAACGATCGGAGGGGTGGGCGTCATCTTGATCTGGTGGTTTTCTCATCTGTTCCGCAATCCCAGAAAGGGCGCTTGATCTTTCCCACTTACACTGCATCCCGTTCCAACGCTCCTGCGTGGGAACGCAGATCGCGACGCGCTACGTTCCCGCCTGATTGGATCTTGGCGGTTCTCAGGGAGGTGATCTTCAATGGCTGTGTGTCCCAAGTGTGGCAGTTTTGCGCCGTCATGGACGTATTGGGTGCGAAAGGGTGTTCCTTGTCCCACATGTGGTCAGTGGGTTGAAAGCTCGCGTCTCGCTAACGGCATTCTCTGGGGAACGATCGGAGGGGTGGGCGTCATCTTGATCTGGTGGTTTTCTCATCTGTTCCGCAATCCCAGAAAGGGCGCTTGATCTTTCCCACTTACACTGCATCCCGTTCCAACGCTCCTGCGTGTGAACGCGGATCGCGACGCGCTACGTTCGCGCCAGATTGGATCTTGGTGGTTCTCAGGGAGGTGATCTTCAATGGCTGAATGTCCCAAGTGTGGAAGTTTTGCCCCGTCATGGACGTATTGGGTACGAAGGTTTGTGCATTGTCCTACGTGTGGTCGCAGGGTAGAAAGCTCGCGTCTTGTCGGTATTATCTGGGGAACAATCGGAGCGGCGGGCGTCTTTCTGATTCGTTGGCTTCTTCATCTTATCAGCAATTCCTGAAAGCGCGACTGAGCCCAGCCACTTTCATGCTGGAAGCGTGTTTCGCATTTGGAGGAAAACTTGATAGATCTGCATACGCATACGTTGTTGAGCGATGGCGGCCTGTTGCCCTCCGAGTTGGCTCGGAGGGCGGAGGTGAAGGGGGTGCGGGTGATGGCGATGACCGATCATGTGGATTACGCGAATGTGCAATGGGTGGTCCCGGCGTTGGTTCGGGCCTGCGCAGAGCCCAATTTTGGCAACATCCGCGTGATTCCGGGTGTGGAAATCACGCACGTGCCGCCACAGGGGATCGCGCAGTTGGTGTGCCGGGCGCGCTCTATGGGGGCGAAGATCGTGCTGGTGCATGGGGAGACGCTTGCCGAACCGGTGGCGCCGGGTACGAATCGGGCGGCGCTCGAGAGTGAAATTGACATTCTGGCGCATCCAGGTTTGATCACAGAGGAGGAGGTGCGCCTGGCGGTCAAGCGAGGCATCTCTTTGGAGATCACCACCCGGCGGGGGCATTCTCTGACGAACGGGCACGTGGCTGCCCTGGCGCGAAAACTGGGAGCCTCTTTGGTTCTGGATACCGATTCGCACGAGCCCGAGGATCTGAAATGCTGGGAGGAGGCGTACAAGGTGGCGTTGGGGGCCGGATTGTCGGAGAAGGAGATAAAAAGGATGCGGGCGCATTGTGCCCAGCTGGCCAAGTCCAAGGGAGGGTTTGATGACCTCTGCGACTAAGATCAGTGGGCCATGCTTTTGACAGCCCGCTTTCGGATGCGGGGGATTTTCAGATACGGAACCACACGGATGCAAGACGGATTTCCCTCTTTCCAAAACGCGAATCTGCGTGGTTCCCTTTCCGATTTCCGGGGAGACAAAATCGTCTGTTCCGTCCTCGAAATGCAGGATGATCAGACGATTTTTTTATCTGGATTCGTTCCTGTCCCATTCCGTGGCAGTCTTGTCGGATAGGCCGCCTGCATGCGCGGAGAAGAGCCGCCAGGGCTGCTTGTTCCTTTCTGTGATTGCCCTGGTCGGCGGCCCCTATCTGATCCACGGGTACAGGTGTTTCTCATTCTGAAACGATTCCGGGTTGATTCCTTTTGCATGAAGGGCTGATACCCGGCGTTTTGTTGCCTGTGCTTCCTGAAAATCTGTTGACATCGGAGGCTGTTGGTGGTATATTGTTGACGCGTGATGACCCGTAACGGACAACGACGGAGGAATCGGATGGCTGGCGTATGCGTGGGAGTTGTTATGGGAAGTGAGTCGGATCGTGGGGTGATGGAGAAGGCGTTGTGTGTGCTGGACGAGTTGGGGGTCCAGTATGAGGTTGTGGTCTCCTCCGCGCACCGGAATCCCGAGAAGACCGCAAAATACGCGCAGGAGGCGGCCGGCCGGGGTGTGAAGGTGGTCATCGCCGGTGCGGGATTGGCCGCCGCCCTGCCCGGTGTCTTGGCGGCGCATACGATCCTTCCCGTGATCGGGGTGCCCATCGCATCGGGAGCACTCAACGGGATGGACGCGTTGGTTTCGATGGCACAGATGCCCAGTGGCGTGCCGGTGGGGACGGTGGGGATCAATAATGCGAAAAACGCGGCTTTTCTGGCAGTTGAGATTTTGGCATTGGGGGATGAGGAGGTGCGGGGGCGGTTGGTGGCGTTTAGGGAGAAGATGTCGCAGGGGTGAGGGGTCAAAGTGCAGAATGAAAAATGCAAAGTGCAAAGTGCAAAGTGCAAAATGCAAAATGAACAGTGAACAGTGAACAGTGAACAGTGAAAAGTGCAAAGTGCATGGTGGAAAATGAAAAATGGCCCCTTTGTGCGTTCGAGTTTTCGTTTCCGGTATTCTTAGGCTGGAGGCAGGTGGGTGGACAGTTCAAGGGTGGTGCAGGTGGATGCCGACTCCCCTTCGGAGGCAGCGATCTTGCGGGCATGTGAGGTGCTACAATGCGGAGGCGTGATCGGATATCCCACGGAGACCGTGTATGGGCTGGGTGC
>JAZDJA010000056.1:0-5107 GCA_043804415.1 Candidatus Latescibacterota bacterium
CTTTCCCGACGGTTCGGACAGCCTCCTTCACCATCCCATAGAACGTATCGCACTTCTCCTCCTCAACCTCTTCTTTGTGCGTCTCCTTTACCCGCCGCATATCCATCTTCTGAGCCATCTTCATCTGGGGCATATAGGTCCACATCACTCCGAGACTATCGATGATCATGATCGTTTGACCGGGCACCATCGAGGTGGTCATCTCACTCCTGCGCTTGTCCTCCTTGATCCACTCCGTTGTATGGGAAGTTATCATAGTGCCCATCATCTGCATCTGACGGGTAACCTGAGCTTGGTAGCTCTTGACGGCCTTTCGTTTCTCCTTCACCGCTTTCATGAGGGCTTCGGTCTTCTCCTTGCTGACTTCTCCTTCCTCTTTCTCCTCGGCTTCTTTGATTTTGGCCTGTCTCTGCATTTTCAGGATCATATCCGTCATATCAACGGGCGGTACCCCCTCCGGTGGCGTGAACACGAAGGTGCTGTCCGGGATGGAGGGATTGATCGCCTCGATGGTCGTCTCCATCGTCATCATCTCCTTTCCCGTGTCTCTGTACATGATCATCCTCCGCATGAGGCCGTCTCCGGTTCCCACCCAGACTTCGATCCATGCGGGTTCGAGTTGTCCATAGCCCAGCTTAGAAAGCATGTCCCCTGTATCTCCCTGGAAAACATACACCTCCTCGCCGTTGAGCGATGTGCTCCGGATGTATCGGAGGCTTTTCTTGTTCAGTCCCTGCAACGGCTTGAAAACATTGTCGTTCAGCTCGTAGTCCGGGAACTCGCTCTTGATGCGCTCAATGTCCATCTTCATGACCATATTGGTCTGCAGTTGATGGGTCCAATTCATCTTGCCGTCGAAGACGCTTATGCTTTGGCTGGCTGGCATGGAGCCGGTCGTCTCCGTTCTGAGCCGGTCGGGGCGTTTGAAGAGCATAGCTCCGTTGGTGGTAACCGGCTTCCCCATCACCTCCATCGTGATCGTCATAGACGCCCGGTAGGACCGGATCCGCTCCCGTTTGCGATCCAGTTCCTCGATCATGGCCCGGGTCTTCTCGGGGCTGGCTCCTATTTTGGGCCGCCTGACCTGTTCGGCTTGTTTGAGCGCGTTGAGACGTTCCCGCGCTTGCTGGACGATCCCGGTCTCGGTGGGGAAACCCTCGATGACCTTCTGATAGGCTTCCTTCGCCTTCTCCTGCCCTGACTTCTCGTAGCACATCCCGATGTGAAGCTGGGCCTTGGCCGCCACGCTCGCCTCATCGGAATGTTTCTCGACGATCTTACGATAGACCTCGATGGCCGCTTCGAGATCGCCCTCGGCGTCCTCTTTCATCAGCCCTTCCTGATACAGCTCCGCCGCGGTCTCTGCGAAGGCTGGATGGGAAGCGCAGAAAAGGCATCCTCCGAGAGCTGCAACGAGTAGCATCCGTGTGATCTTCATCGTTTCCTTCCTCCTTTTGGTGCGCTTTGCTGTGATTTTGTCTCACGATATGGACGCTGAAAAGATAGCAGTTGATTTCCCCTCCTCTCGTGCCGGATTCCTCAGCATCCCGTCCATGCCCCAAAGATAGCGTTTTCGTTCGGAGGAGGTGTCATGAAAGTGTAAGGAAGCTGTAAGGCTTCTGTAAATTCAGGAGACGAACTTGTATCCCACCCCATGAACCGTGAGGATGTGCTCAGGATGAGCAGGATCCGCCTCCAATCCGGCCCGCAGCTCGGCGATGTGGTTATCTACCGTGCGTGTGGTGGGGAAAGTGTCGTAGCCCCAGACGCGATCCAACAACTCATTGCGGGAAACCACGCGGCCTTCGTTTTGGATGAGGTGCTTGATCACGCCGAACGCTTTGGGGGAAAGGTGGACTTCGCAACCCCGGACGCATGCCTCGAACTTTCCGAAGTCGAGGACAACCTCGCCGAAGCGGACGCGGTTGAGGTCGGGGATGTGCCCGGCGGTGCGTCTGAGCACCGCCTTAATGCGCGCTAACAACTCCCGGATGCTGAAGGGCTTGGTCACGTAGTCGTCGGCTCCCAATTCGAGGCCGAGCACCCGGTCTATCTCCTGGCCCTTGGCGGTGAGCATGATGATGGGAGTCCGGATGCCCTCGGCCCGCATCGCCCGGCACACGTCGAAGCCGCTCATGTGGGGAAGCATAATATCCAGGATCATCAGATCCACGGAGCGCTCCCGCAAAAGCCGCAGACCGGTTTCGCCGTCGCGGGCGGAGAGCACGTGGTAGCCCTCGAATTCGAGATTGTGGGCCAGTCCTTTGGCGATGGCGGTGTCGTCTTCTACAACGAGGAGGGTGGGCATGGGGGTGGGTCTCCCTGAGAATCGAGGATTGAATAACGGTCCCATTCCACTGCAGTGACCGCGGAGCCCGCAGAGGGAAGAAAGTGGGAAAGTGAGATGGTGAGATGGTGAGACCCCACTCTCCCACTTTCACAGTTCTTGGGCCTTTGGATTTCGAGCTTCATTTGACATTTTGATTTTCGTCTTTGACATTGGATTTCCCCCGCGGAAACACAAGCCGGAAGGTACTCCCCTGTCCCACGGCGCTTTCAACCTCCACGCGGCCCCGATGTGCATCCATCACGTGCCTGACCAGGGTAAGGCCCAGTCCCGCGCCGCTGACCTTGAGCCGATCCGATTCGATCCGGTAGAACGTGTCGAATATCCGGGCCTGCTCGCGCTCCGGCATGCCCATGCCCCGGTCGGCTACTTCAACTGTGACGTGATCCGCAACGTCGTAAATCCGGAAGTGAATCTCCTTTCGCTCCCCGGAATATTTGACGGCATTGTTCAGGAGATTCAGGAGGGCCTGCGTGACCCCGTCCTTGTCCAGCGGAATGGGACGCAGGCTGGCCGGGATGTCCGTCCGGACAGTGAATCCCTCCTCCCGGAGCCGATAGCGGAATAGATCGAGGCAGGATCGGGCCACGTCCGCCAGATCCTCGTTCCGGAGCTGATAGGTCTTCCTCCCCTGCTCGATTCTGGAGAAATCCAATACGTTGTCCACCAGGCGGGAGAGTCGTTCGCTTTCGTGAAGGATGGTTTCTACGCAGTGGGCGCGCTCCGTCTCCCCTCGAAAGCGCTTCATGAGAAGCGTTTCGGCGTACAGACGGATGGAGGTAAGGGGCGTTTTGAGTTCGTGGGAGACGTTGGAGACGAAATCGGAGCGAAGGCGGGAGAGTTTGGCCTCGCGGGCGGCGTCACGGACGACCAGATACCCGCCGAAGCCGATGGTGGCGGTGAGCATGAGAATGACGGAGAAAAGCAGCCATCGCCTCTGGCGATAGTGCTTCAGAAGTCTTGCGGAGTCCTCGACGTAAAGTCCAAGCTTGAGTCCGGAGACTCGGCCGCTCAGTTCCACCACTGCGGTCATGGCGTCTTCGTGGGCTTGCTCAAACGCGGGGGCTGTGTGGTCCCTCTAAGATGGAGGCGCGGAATCCATACCGGTTCCATGCTTCGCCAAGCACCGATCCCATCCATTCGGTTTGGATCGCCTTCAGATCGAAGTGCGCGCCCACAAAGCGGTGCTCCGAGACAGGCGCGAGGACGATCAGATAGGGGCCTTCCCCGGTGTGACCCGTCCGATAGAGCATGCTGTCGGGGTCTGCTTCCAGTGAAGTCATCTGATCTGCAAAGTCCGGACGGACGATGATCGGCCCATAGTGTTCGACGAAGCGGACCTGTGTCTTCGTGCGTGTCAGATGAGCGTGCAACTTCTCTACCGCCGCCTGGACATCGGACGGAGCCTCCTCATCTGCGATGGAGCGGACGAGCTCCTCCGCGCGGTTCAGATAATAGGCGAAGCCCTCATAGATGGGATAGAGGCCCCGATCTATGGCATCGAGCCAATCGCCGAGCGTCCGAAGGGCTTCGTGAGGTTGTCCGCTGTGGAGGAGTATGTCCGCCTTACGGAGATGGGCGTATGTCGCAAGATGTACGCCCTGCCCGTCGAAGGCCATGTGATGGTCGCGGAGGAGGGCCGTGTACAGTTTCCGCGCCCACTCCTCGTCTCCCATCTTGCGAGCACAGCGAGCCGCAGCATTAAGTGCGATGGCTTGCTCCGTCCGGTCTTTGGAGCGTGCGGCGATTCCCCGAAGCATGACAAGCGCACCGGCAATGTCCGGGACCGAAAATTCGAGATGCCCGGCAGCCGCCATACTCGCCCTGAATTCGGGGGAGAGCGTGGCCTTTCGCTGCACAGGCACGTTTGGAACGATCCATCTTCCCCGACCGTCGAGGACGAAAGCGTGTTCGATGAACAGGCTGGATAGATCCCCCAACGCCGTTCCATCCCTCCCCGCGGGCTTCGCCACCCGGCGGAGTTCCCCGATGGCACGCCGGATCACCTCCTCGAATCCCTGCCGGAGCAAGCCGGCCACGCGCTCCTGCTCCTCCATCACCCGCTCGCGCTCGTCCCCGATAGCCCGGAGGCCGAGGTAGGCCAAGACGAGCGCGGGAAGGACAATGGCCGAGACGAACAACGCCGGCAGTTTGAGCCTAAACGTGCGTCTCATACCATCACCGCCTCGATTCCAAGAAACATGCAGAAATCCGCCAACTCCCCGGTCACATCGCCGTGAATCATGCTGGCGTGATGGGTGAAGCCTTCCTCCACGAGCGTCCTGTGCAACATATCCAGATTGACCACCTCCGCCCAACGACCACGCACCCCAAAGCTGCTGGTCGGAAGGAGTGATCTTCCCCTTCATGATCAGCAGCTCAAACTCGCCGTCATACTCCACAAGGCGATTGAAGGTAGCCGTCCCCGCCTGCAACTAAAACGCTGCGACTTGTGTTCCAGCATACGATTCCAGCACATCTGCCATGAACAGGTGCCTTTCTCGGACAAGCTTGTACCAAAAAAGGGTGGCTCCATGCCAGGTTCCCCTGGGCAACAATCCGGTTTGCCCGGCCGGCCGTGAGGCCAAAATCGGTTTCCCCCAAGCCCGTTTTTCCATTCTACTCCTGTATCGACAATCTGATCGCATCCGGCAGGAAGCGAACCACCACGCCCCCGTTTGGGTTGAGTGGTTTGACGGGCGTATCATTGGAGTCTCGGGGAACCATGTGAATGATGGAATCCTCCCCACTGAGTTCGTG
>JAZDJA010000057.1:0-38061 GCA_043804415.1 Candidatus Latescibacterota bacterium
GTCCATGCACATTACCACGCGCAGTTCAACAACATCCACTCCAAATGCAGGCGAAACAGAAGAACAATTATTCCATTCCAGAAAATCGGGCCCTCAAGAACTCGTCTTTCTATGTTATTTCAGGTTTATGAATAATACAGGTTAATATGGTCATAGGAGCGTTTTTCAGCGAGGTGGGGGCGAAGCTTCTGGATATCCTGTCCGGGTTGGATCCTGACACGGAGAACCTACAGCGAGAGTTGGCTTCCGGGGATGGCTCGCCAGCGGAGGAGTATGAGAAACTCATCCGCTGGGTGGGAAACAACGACTATACCCTTGAGGCAAAGAATGTGGACTGGGAGGATCTGAAGACCTATCTGGCTCAGAGAAGGGATTTCTTGCTGAGACTGCTGGAAAACCCCAGCCTTTTGGAGCACGAGAAATTCACTGGCGTGCTTCGGGCGGTGTTTCATCTGGCGGAGGAGCTTGAGGCGCGAGCGGATATGCGGGGCCTGCCGGATGAGGACTTTCAGCATCTGCACGGGGATATGAGGAGAGTGTATCGGCCCCTGGCCCATAAGTGGCTGGACTACATGAAGCACCTGAAGAGCAGCTATCCGTATCTGTTTTCTCTGGCTATGCGGACCAACCCATTCAATCGGAACGCGTCTCCGGTGCTGGGCCGAACCTGATCAGGTCTTGGGTAGTTGGATGTCTGTTGCCGCAGAGCTCGGACGTTCTTGACGGGAGCGTGTCCGACAGAGACCTAGTCTCGCCAAACACCCATTCCCGGTTCTCACGAACGGGATTCCTATCGCCAAACTGAAAGGATTGAACACATTGGACCGAAGAGCGTTAGTCAAAGCGGCCATCGCACACAAACAGACGGAACGGGTGCCTTACTGTATTTCTTTCACGCCGGATGGTGAAAGGGTCCTGCAGAAGGCGATCGGCGAACGCACCGCAGCCGGTTTTGTGGACAACGATATCATTCAGGTCACTGTGCCGTGGTGGGGTTGGGATCAGCTCGGGCCGGAATGGGGGCAGCCAAACGCGCCTTCGACACCTGCCAGAACCGTGGGCAGTGGCAGCTACCGGGATTTTGTCGAAACTATCAAAATGCTCCGAGACCACAGTGACAAGTATATATTGGTGATGATCTACGGCTCGCATTTCGAGAAGGCAAACTTTGCAAGGGGGATTGAGAATTTTCTGGCGGACATGGCTGGAGAGCCCGCTTTTGCCCGGAGATTGCTCAACCGGATCATCGAGAAGAACATGGTCATGCTGGAGAACTTTCTGAGCGCGCGAGAGATCGATGGGGTACTTCTGGGGAGTGACTGGGGCACCCAATTGGACCTGATCATGTCACCAGACACTTGGGAGGAGATGATTCGCCCGGGGGAACAGCGTGAGTATGATCTGATCCACAGCTATGAAAAAGATGTCTGGGTGCATTCGTGTGGAAACGTCCAGAAGGCCATCCCCTCTTTGATTGAGATGGGATTGGATGTCCTAAACCCCGTCCAGCCGGAAGCCATGGATCTGGCGCTACTGAAAAGAAACTATGGGGACCGCCTGACATTTTGGGGCGGCATCAGTACGCAAAAAGCTTTGCCCTTCGGGACGCCCGAGGAAGTGAGACAAGAGACGCGAAGAGTGCGAGACCTCCTGTCCGTTGATGGAGGATACGTTCTCGCTCCGGCACAGGAAATTCAGGGGGATGTGCCTGTGGAGAACATACTCGCCCTTATAGAGACAGCGAAAGAATAGACGCGAACAGATCGGATGTCGATGACGGCACCTAATTGCGCCCAAGTGTGTTGCGTTGATCTGAGAAGGAATCTCCTGGCGTGCCTGATTTGTTCCTCGAGAATACGATCACCCGCCGGTGCCTGATGGACGGGCCTGGGCGTTGGGCAGATTGGAAAGAGGCCTCCATCATAACATCTAATGACCGCTTGCGCTCCAGATACTTACAGAGGACGCTTAAGAACGAATCGTAACGTTGCCTGACTATGATGCTCATTGGAGTGGTTCCTGTCAATCGGGCTTCGGCATTGAATGACAAAGAGAAAGAGGAAGAGGAAGAGCCGATGGTCCTGCATCACGAGTTTATCAAGAAAGCCAGGAAGTATGGCAAGAGGATGGCCATCATCGATCGCACCACCGATCGCAGGATATCCTATTCCAAGGCACTGATCGCCTCGCTCATGCTTGCAAAAAGATTCCGGCAGGTTGAGGAGGGTACCATTGGCATCATGATCCCCACCTCTGCCGGTTCGATGCTGTCGATATTGGGGGTGCTCATGGCCGGCAAGGTGCCCGTGATGATCAACTACTCCACCGGTGCGGCCGACAATTGCGAAATGGCGCAGACCCGATGTGGCTGCAAAACGATTGTTACCTCGCGCGCACTGATCGAGAAGATCGGGTGTCGTCCGGTTGAAGACATGGTCTTTCTCGAGGACCTGATGAAGGGGTTTACCACCCGCGATAAACTGCGCGCCGCGCTCCGGGCGAAACTTCCGACCCGACTCATTTTGAGTGCCCTTCCTCCAGCTGCGCCCGATGACGATGTGGTCATTCTGTTTACCAGCGGAAGTGAGAAGGATCCCAAGGCGGTTGAGCTGACGCACCGAAACATCGGTTCCAATGTGCGTGCGGTGGCCGAGGTGATGGAGCTCTCCAGCCAGGATGTGATGATGGCCGTTTTGCCCCTGTTCCACGTATTTGGGCAGACGACCAATTTCTGGCTTCCGCTGACAACCGGGATGACCGCGGTGACATGTGCCAATCCATTGGACTACAAGAGCATTCCGAGATATATGAGGGAAGAGCAGGCGACTGTGATCACCGCCACTCCGATCTTTTTGGCCGGCTACTTGAGGGAATCCAAATCCGGCGATTTCAAATCGGTGCGGCTGATGGTATCCGGAGCGGATAAGACCCCAGACTGGCTTCGGGATGGCTATCGGGAGAAGCATTCCATTGAGCTGTTGGAGGGCTACGGCACCACGGAGACCAGCCCGGTGGTTTCCGTCAACTCTCATGAGGCCAACCGACCTGGTAGCATCGGCAAGGTACTGCCCGGCGTGCAGGTGAAGATCGCGGATCTGCGGACGGGAAGCGTCTGCCCAATCGGGCAGGAGGGGAAGATTCTCGTCAAGGGCCACCTCGTGATGAAGGGGTATTTCGGCGATCCGGAGGAGACGTCCCTGTGTCTGATGGACGGCTGGTATGATACCGGAGATATGGGTGTGCTGGATCAGGAGGGATTTCTCTGGCACCGAGGGCGGCTCCGGCGGTTTGTCAAAATCGGAGGAGAAATGGTCTCTCTGGTAAAGACGGAGAGTATACTGGAGGATCTGCTTCCTGAGGACGTGAGCTGCTGCATCGTTGCGGTGCCAGATGCACTGAAGGGGTCCCGGATCGTGGCCGCGGTAACGGCCGAGGTGGACGAGATGGAGATGAGGAGAAGACTGGCCGAGAAGCTGCCTCCGATCGCCATCCCAAAGAGTTTCGTCTTCTTTTCGGAGTTGCCAAAAATGGGGAGCGGAAAGGTGGATTTTCGGTCCCTCACCACGATGGTTCAGGAGAAGGCGCAGAAGTCTCCCGCAGGGGAAGGGCCAATAGGCTGACGCGGCCCTGCTCCGGAATGGGGAGGAAAGCGAGAAGAGAAAAGCGGGGAAGAGCCTTCCTGCTCATTCCTGCTCGAAGGAGCACAAGGGGAAGCTTCTGACAGATCGGATGGGCGATGGGAGGCCCCTATGGGACTCCTTTGTTTGACCCCTGAGAAAAGGTCTGCGGCGCTTCGGCAGATCTTTTTCATTTTCTGGGAAGATGTCGTGCGTCGACACGTCTCGGATATTCTCAGGATTTCGCAAATGAGTCTGGAGCCCGGTGTGGAGCTGGCGCTGAGATTTTTCTGTTGACATTCTTGGGAAGAATCATTACTTTCTGCTTTGATCAAAGCGTCGACCCCCAGCCGGAAGGATTCTGGCCCTGCGTGCTGTTGGGGGCAGGTGATCCCTTGTCCGACTTCGGCTACTGAAGGTACTGATGAAACGCACCCCCATCGAGGCACTTCTCACTCCGTTTGTGCGGGAGGGAGCGTCCGGTCGCAGCGCGCATGCCATTCGCCCTGGAACGGTTGAGATAGCAGGGCGCAACATCCCCATCTACATAGACGCGTTCTGGACAGCGAGGCAACGGCAGGCCAATCGGATCCACGAGGTGCCGTATCGGGCGTGTTTCAAGCCGCAGTTGCCCCGGTTTTTCATCGAGTTGTTCTCAGAGCCCGGAGATCTGGTGTACGACCCCTTTTCCGGCAGGGGGACGACGGTACTTGAGGCGGCGCTGCTGGATAGAAACATCGTTTCCAACGACAGCAATCCACTCAGCGGCATCCTGTGCTCCGCCAGATTGTTTCCCCCGAATCGGGCCGAACTCGAAGCCAGGTTGGCCCTCGTATTTGCCGGCGGAAAGAGCTTTTCCAAACACGATCTGTCCATGTTTTATCACCCCAAAACGGAATCCGAGATTGGCTCCCTGAGATCCTATCTGCATGAGCGTCGCGCAGATAATCGGGAAGACGAGCTCGACCGTTGGATTCGCATGGTGGCCACAAGTCGCCTGACCGGGCATTCGTCCGGCTTCTTCTCGGTATACACGCTTCCTCCCAACCAGGCTGTTTCCCGGGAGCGTCAACTGATCATCAACACCAAGCGCAAGCAGCAGCCTGAATACCGGGACACCCGGAAGCTGATTCTCAAGAAAACCGGATCCCTTACTGGCGGCATCACGGAGGACACCTCCCAGCGGCTTCGTCGTACCGGAAGGAAGGCGCTCTTTCTGACCGGAGATGCCCGCGCTACCCCGGAAATTGGTGACAGCACCGTCCAATTGACCGTGACTTCTCCGCCGTTTCTGGATGTGGTCCAATACGCCCAGGACAATTGGCTGCGATGCTGGTTCAATGGAATTGACCCCGATGAGGTAGCCTCCAGAATCACTGTGCCGAGAAGCATCAGAACGTGGCGGGAAGTGATGGGCGCGGTCTTTGTTGAGCTGTTTCGGATCACGAGGCCGGGGGGAACGGTGGCGTTTGAAGTGGGGGAGGTCCGGGGCGGGCGCGTGAAACTGGAGGAAACCGTGGTTCCCTTGGGGCTGGAGGCGGGGTTTGGATGTGAAGGGATCATGATCAATCAGCAAACCTTCACCAAGACAGCCCATATCTGGGGCGTGTCCAACAACACCCATGGTACGAACACCAATCGGATCGTGATTTTCACGAAAGACTGATGGGTCCGCGTGAGCATCCAAGAGGAAATTTCACCCAGGAGGTTATCGCAGATCGCTGGTGATCTCAGCGGAGGGGGCGCCTTTTGGCGTACCTTCCGGAATCGGTCCTTCAGGCTTTATGTGCGGAATCCTCCAAACAAAACACGAAATAACCTTCGCAGAGTGCGAGGATCGTTCACAGGAGTTCTCCATGCAATTTGCCCCCCCGAGAGGGCTTCGGGATTTCTATCCGGAAGAGATGCGCCTCAGAACCCGATTGTTCGAGGTATGGCGGACTGTGTCCCGGCAATATGGTTTTGAGGAATACGATGCACCCGTGGTGGAGACGGAAGCGCTCCTCATCCGGAAGAGCGGGGAGGAGATTGTCAATCAGATCTATACCTTTGAGGACAAGAGTGGCCGCCGACTGGCCCTGCGTCCCGAGATTACGCCCTCCCTGGCGAGGATGATCGTGGCCAGGCAGAACGCCCTGTCCTTTCCTCTGAAATGGTCCTGCGTGGCGCAGTGCTTCCGATACGAGCGCATGATGAAGGGACGCAAACGGGAGCACTATCAGTGGAATCTCGACATCGTGGGGGAGGAGGCCGTCTCTGCCGAGATTGAGGTCATCGCCGCGGCGATCTCCGCGCTGCGGGAGCTGGGGCTTGGAGCCTCCGACTTTCAGGTGCGGATCGGAAGTCGCGCGTTGTTGGGGGAATTATTCGCGGCAAGAGATTTCAATATGGCGCATTTCCCGTCCGCGTGTCTGATGCTCGACAAAAGAGGGAAGATTTCGGATGATCAGATCCGGGAACTGTTGCGTGCCGAAGATCTCTCCGATCAAGAGATAGAGACCGTCTTCTCCATTTTGAGGATCGAACACCTGCAGGAAGCCGCCCAAATCCTGAAATCGGAAACGAAAGCGCTGACGGACCTCAATCGGCTATTTGAAGGCATGACTGCATATGGACTTCGGGACTATGTCACCTTCGATCTTTCCATCATCCGGGGGCTCGCGTATTATACGGGCATCGTGTTTGAGGCGTTCGATACCCATCGGAAATTCAGGGCCATCTTCGGAGGAGGCCGATATGACAACCTGTTGAGCACCTTGGGCGGCCCCTCTGTGCCGTCTGTGGGTCTGGGATTTGGGGACGTGGTGGTTCAGGAACTCCTCGCGTCTCTCGAAAAGCAGCCTCCCGCGGCGCGGTCTGTGGATGTGGCCATCGGGTATATGACGGAGGCGGAGCGGGGGATCGCGATCCGGGCTTCGTCCAACCTTCGGGCGCAGGGCCTGGGGGCGGATCTCCAACTGGCGGCCATCAAACCCTCGAAGTTTTTTGGTGTGGCCAACAAATGCGGTGCGTCCTGGGCCGTCTATGTCGGGCCGGAGGAGGCGGCTCGCGATGTCGTGAATCTCAAAAACATGGGCACCGGTGATCAGGCGGAGGTTCCCCTTGCCAAGCTTGCGGAAAGAATATCGGACGGGTAAGGGCACGGGGCGACGAGGTCGAGTCCGAAGGCCTCCATCCCAAATCGGTACGCCATGGTTCATTTATCCCCCCCCCCACCACCCTTTCTAAGAGAAGGAGCATGTCATGCGAAAAGGGATCGTGTATGCGCTCAGTTTGCTGCTTTTTGTCGTGAGCCAGCTCTACGCCCAAGAGGAGGCGGCACAGCCCTCCTCCGGGGCCTCGTATGCGGCCGCAGTGGGAAGTGTGACCATAGACGGCAAGCAATGGCAGCGCATCAGCTTCAGGCCGGACATCCCCATCGGAAAGTTCGGCGTGACGCTGGATGTGGAGCTTTTTGTGGACGATCAGGGAAACTTCAACAAGAAGGGATGGGATTTTGACACCACCGATGATGCGGTGGAGAGCGTCTTCAGGAAGATCTACTACCTGCGCTATGGCCGTCCCGGCGAACGTATCTTTGTCAAGGCGGGCGCGCTGGACAACGTGACGTTGGGGTACGGTTTGATCATGGATGGGTATAATAATACCCTCGAGTATCCGGGCGTCAAAAAACTCGGGCTTCAGTTTGACGTGCGGAACCTGTCTGCGCTCAACGTCGGCGTTCAGGGAATGATCAATAATTTTGAGGATCTCGGCCGGGCGGGCGCGCTGGTCGGTGGCAGGGTCTCGGCCCGTCCGATTTCGGGCACGAACATCCCTCTGTTGGGGAAACTCGAGCTGGGTGCCAGCTACGTCCGCGACATGAACCAGTACGGCAGGTTCAGAGACTCGGACGGTGACAAATATCCCGATGTGGTGGACGATTTTCCGGAGGATGATACACGTTGGGCGGACACCGACGGTGACGGCTATGATGATGCGGAGGACACCGACGACGATGGGAACAACAGAAGAGACGGCGATATGCTCAGTGAGGCAGAAAAGGCCACACTGCGTTCGATGGGAATTGCTGTGGACGATTCGGTAACTCGAAAGAACCCCTTCACCACAGGCGAGGACGATGCCTTTTCGATGGTCGGCCTGGACCTCGGGCTTCCGATTGTGGAGCGCGGACCGCTGAACGTGATGGTCTACGGACAGTATGCGATGTCCCTGGATGACGAGGATGGACAAAAAGCCGAGGGTTTCGGGCTTGCGGCTCCGGGGGTCCGCGTCAAAATGGGACCGTTGGTGGCGAAAGTCGAATACCGGAAACTCAGCGGGCGCTTTGTGCCCGAATATTTCGACGAGCTCTACGAATCTCAGCGCGCCCAGGTAGACATCTCCACTGGAACTGCTTTGCTCAAGGACGCCACTTTGGACAGTGTATCCCTCAGCGGAGTCTTCGGGAAAGCCGACTGCAACGTAGCGGATCTGCTGACGATTTCGGCAGACTATGAGTATCTCACGGGCGACGTGGCCGTTGCGAAATCCGGCAATCGACAGCGCTTCTCCGCACAGGCCTCGCTCAGCCAAAAGCTGTTGCAGCACGTACAAAAAGTGGATCTGGCCTCCGCTTACTATATGAAGAATCAAATCGGAGCTGACGGCGAGGGATTTTTCGAGGCCACGACGGGCACGCTTTACGGGTATAAACTCGGACTGGCGATATCCTCCGGCGCAAGCCTGGTCTGGCACGCCCAATACCGGTATCGGATCACCGAGGGAGGCGAGCTGGAATCGGAGAAGAACGTGGTCATCGAAACCGTGATGCGATTCTAATGCGTCGGAAGGTTTCCTGGTTTTGGTCGGATTCGGTAAAGAGGGGCGGCATCCAAGGATGTTCGTCCCTCTTTGTTTGGGGCTCACACGGGTGTCGTTGGCTCCTTTCAGTGGTGTCGGAGCTGTTGCAGACTTCCCGCAGTCTGCAAAATGTGAGTCGCGTCGTAGGACGATGAACTCCCCCGGCTGGGTGGGAAAGTGATTGACTTTTGCCCGTAACAGCTATATATTTAGTCCTCGTTTTCATGTCCCCCTTTCGGCCCGAAAGAATGCCTCAAACGGGGTCCTTTCGCTCTGGAAAGATTCGGCCCCATGGGGCCGAATCGACAGGGAACCCACTCGCCATGACGACTCACCAATCACCAATCACCAGATTCAGCCCATGCCCTCTCACAGCAAAATCATCATCCGCGGCGCCCGCGAGCACAATCTGAAAAACATCGACGTGGAGATCCCCCGGGATAAGCTGGTGGTGATCACGGGGCTTTCGGGATCCGGAAAATCCTCACTGGCCTTTGACACCATCTATGCGGAGGGACAGCGGCGGTATGTGGAATCGTTGTCTTCGTACGCGCGGCAGTTTCTGGGTTTGATGGAAAAGCCGGACGTGGACTACATCGAAGGGCTTTCGCCTGCTGTGTCGATCGAGCAGCGCACAGCCGGACGGAATCCCCGGTCCACGGTGGCCACGGTGACGGAAATCTACGATTACATGCGCCTCTTGTTCGCGCGGGTCGGTGTGCCGCATTGCCACCAATGCGGTCGGGAGATTTCGAGACAGACGGTCACTCAGATCGTGGATCGGGTATCGGAGCTTCCGGTTGGGACGCGCGTGCAGATCCTTGCGCCCCTGGTGCGGGGGAGAAAGGGAGAGTATCGGGAGGTGTTCGAACAGGCGCGGAAGGACGGGTATGTGCGCGTGCGCGTGGACGGTGAGGTGAGGACGCTGGACGAGGACATCGTCCTGGATAAAAAGCGCAAGCACTCGATTGCCGTGGTCGTAGATCGACTGGTGGTGGAGCCGAAAGTGCTCGGGCGGTTGGCGGATTCGCTGGAAACCGCGCTCGGACTGGGGGAGGGGATGGTGTGGGTGGATGTGGTCGGGGGCGAGGAAATGGTGTTCTCGGAGCGATTTGCGTGCGTGGATTGCGGGATCAGCTACGAGGAGATCGAGCCGCGCCTCTTCTCCTTCAACAGTCCTTACGGGGCGTGCACGGAGTGCGACGGATTGGGCGTAAAAAGAGAGCTCGATCCGGATCTCGTGGTGCCGGACAAGACCTTCTCTGTCCATGAGGGAGCGATGGTTCCGTGGGGGAAGACCCGGGAAGGATGGTTCGATCAGCAACTCAGGAGCGTGGCCCGGTTTGCGGACATCGATCTGAAAAAGCCCTTTGGTGAACTCTCTGGGCAGGCCCAGGAGGTGTTGCTCTATGGCACGGGGAAACGGGAAATCAAGTTTGAATACAAGCACCGAAACGGCAAGGGGCGCGGGGAATACATTGGGAAATTCGAGGGAGTGATCCCCAATCTGACGAGGCGTTACAGGCAGACCCAGTCTTCCGGGGTCCGGGGGTGGATAGAGGGATTCATGCGACTCCAGCCGTGTCCGGAGTGCAAAGGCCTGCGCCTCAAACCGGAGGCCCTCTCTGTCAAGGTCGGAGATCGGAATATTGCGGAAGTGGCTGCGTTCTCGGTAAGAACGGCTCGTGAGTTTTTCGAAGGGTTGCGATTTTCCACGCGCAACGAGCAGATCGCGCGTCAGATTCTAAAGGAGGTCCGGGAGCGGCTGGAGTTTCTCGGAAATGTCGGGCTGGACTACCTGACGCTGGACCGGAACACGGGCACGCTTTCGGGCGGAGAGGCTCAGCGCATCCGCTTGGCAACGCAGATTGGGTCCCAGTTGATGGGCGTACTCTATATCTTAGACGAGCCCTCCATCGGTCTGCATCAGCGGGATAATCAGAGATTGCTCAGCACGTTGATGCGGCTTCGGGATCTCGGGAATACGGTGATCGTCGTGGAGCACGACCGGGAGACCATCTGCAGTGCGGATTTTGTCCTTGATCTTGGCCCCGGGGCAGGGGTGCACGGGGGGGAGGTGGTGGCTGCCGGCACGCCCAAGGAGGTATCCGAAAGCCCCCGTTCACTGACCGGAGACTACCTGGCCGGACGGCGCGAGATTCCACTCCCCAAGAGCAGACGATCCATAGACGGGCGGGTTCTCTCTGTGGTCGGCGCGAGCGGGCACAATCTCAAGTCCGTTCGGATGCGGATTCCGCTGGGGACCTTCACGTGTGTGACGGGCGTATCGGGTTCTGGGAAAAGCACGTTGGTGAACGAAACGCTCTATCGTGTGCTGGCACAACGGCTTTATAGATCCCGGATCGAGCCGCAGCCCTATGAGCAGATCACCGGACTGGAGCACCTGGACAAAGTGATCGACATCGACCAATCGCCCATCGGACGCACACCGAGATCCAATCCGGCCACCTACACAGGCGCATTCACCCCCATCCGCGACCTCTTTGCCCTGCTTCCTGAGGCGAAACTTCGCGGATACAAACCGGGTCGCTTCAGCTTTAATGTGAAGGGCGGACGATGCGAGGCGTGCCAGGGGGACGGCATCCTCAAGATCGAGATGCACTTTCTGCCGGATGTATATGTACCGTGCGAGGAGTGCAAGGGCAAGCGGTATAACCGGGAGACGCTGGAGATTCGCTATCGGGGAAAGAGCATCTCCGACGTGCTGGAGATGACCGTGGATGAAGCCATGGGTTTTTTTGAGCACATCCCCCGTATTTACCGGAAACTGAAAACTGTTTCGGACGTGGGATTGGGATACATCCATCTGGGACAGCCGGCCACCACCCTTTCAGGCGGCGAGGCGCAGCGCGTCAAACTCTCCACGGAACTCTCGAAGATCAGCACGGGACGCACCCTCTACATCCTCGACGAGCCCACTACCGGATTGCACTTCGAGGACATCAAGATGCTCTTGGCCGTGCTCAATCGTCTCGTGGCGAAGGGCAATACGGTTTTGGTGATTGAGCACAATATGGAGGTGATCAAAACCGCGGATTATCTGATTGATCTCGGGCCGGAGGGGGGGGAGGAGGGGGGACAAATCGTGGCGGAAGGCACGCCGGAGATGGTGGCGCAGGTGGAGGCGTCGTATACCGGACGGTTCTTGAGAGCGGAGCTGGTTGGATGAGTGGGGATCGCGGATTGGGGCTTGACGGTGCCCAACCCAATTCCTGACTCCTGCCTTCCCAGATGGAGCAAGACAGGTCTCGACAACGCACTCGTTCCTCACGCCTCACCATTCACCTCTCACCGATTCCTCGGGCAACAGGAGCAGCTGTGATGAGAAAGACCAAGATCGTATGCACCATCGGGCCAGCATCGTCTTCGGAGAAAGGATTGCGTGCGTTGATGGATGCGGGCATGGACGTGGCGCGACTGAATTTTTCGCACGGCACGCAAGCGGAGCATGGTCGGGTTATCGCACTGATCCGGAAACTGTCCGAGGAACGGGGACGACCGGTGGGGATTTTGCAGGATCTATGCGGACCGAAGATTCGCGTGGGAGCGCTGCGGAGCGCCTCGGTCATGCTTGATAAAGGGGATCGAATTGTGTTGACCTCCACGGAGGTCTCGGGGGATGCGCACCGGATCGGGGTCAGTTATGCGCGCCTTGCCGAGGATATACACCCCGGCGAGGCGATCCTGATCAACGACGGGGCCATTGCCCTGGAGGTTCGTTCCAGAGAGGGGGACGGACTGGTGTGCGTGGTGAAGCGGGGTGGGGAACTCCTGCCTGGGAAGGGGGTGAATTTTCCCGAAAGCCAACTGGGAGTGGAAGCCTTGACACCCAAGGACCGGGAGGATCTGCTCTTTGGGGTAGCGCAGGGCGTGGACTGGGTGGCGCTGTCATTTGTTCGGCGTCCCGAGGATGTGTCGGGCGCAAAAGAACTGCTTCGGGCGCACGGTGCGGATACGCCGGTGATCGCGAAGATCGAGAAGCGGGAGGCCTTGGACTGTCTGGATGAGATCGTGGCGGTTTCGGATGGGGTGATGGTGGCCCGCGGCGATCTGGGCGTGGAGGCGGCGTTGGAGGAGGTGCCCTTGGCCCAAAAGCGGATCATCGCCCTGTGCAACCGGATGGGCAAGCCTGTGATCACGGCCACGCAGATGCTCGAGTCTATGCGGGAACACCCCTATCCCACGCGGGCCGAGGTCTCCGACGTGGCCAATGCGATCCTGGACGGCACCGATGCGGTCATGTTGAGCCAGGAGACCGCCATCGGGGATTTTCCCGCAGAGAGTGTGCGGATGATGGCACGCGTTGCCGAGAAGACGGAGACGGCGCTGGAGGTTGGGGGCGCCCTGTTTCGAAGACGGGCGGATCAGACGTATAGTGTCTCTGACGCGATCAGTCACGCCACATGTTCGGCTGCAGCCGATCTGGAGGTGGCAGCAATTATTACAGCCACGATGTCGGGGAGCACGGCGCGGATGGTCGCGCGCTATCGGCCCCGGGCACCGATTCTGGCGGTCAGTCCCAATCGCGACACGCGGAACCGATTGTGCCTCTCCTGGGGGGTGGTTCCGATGCCGCTCGGGCACGTGAGCGACACGGATGAAATGGTTGCTCAGTCGGTGGAGACCGCACTGGGTACTGGGTTGGTCGCGCGGGGAGACCGGGTGATCCTCACTGCGGGGATTCCGCTGGAGCAGACGGGAACCACGAACTTGCTGCGGGTGTATGATATTCCGGAGAAACCCACTGGTGCGTTGTGAGTCTGGATTCGTGCACCATTCTCACTGTTTTCTGGAAATGAGCCGCCATTTCTTCTCTCGGATCGGAACCTATTCCGGATTGGGTATCGGCAATCACCGGATCATGAAGGGATATTTGCCTGGACGACCATCCGAACATGAATAAGAGAAGTTTGCAGGATCCCGCCACACAGGCATTTTTGAGGAATCTGCACCATCCGAAGGTGCTGGCGCGGGATCTGAGGCGAAGGTCTTACGAGGCGCTCGAGTGGATCGCGATGGGTATTGCGGTCGGGTGCTCGGTCGGGCTGGCGATGGTGGTTTTCCAGGAGGCGCTCCAGTGGACGGTTGCCCTGATCAAGCCGCATCTGAGCCATCCGTTTGGGATGCCCGGATTGGGTTTGTTCCTTTCTGGGTTGATGGTCGGTTTTCTGCCAAAGCGGATAGGGCACGGCACGAATGCGATCATCGAAGCCATTCACAAAGAGCATGCCATCGTGCATCTTCTGGTATTCCCGGTGAAATTGGTGGCTTCGATATGCACCATCGGGTTTGGGGGGATCGGCGGGCCGGGAAGGCCCCGCGATTGAGATCTCCGGAGCATTGGCCAGCAATCTGGGGCGGTTGCTCAAGTTCAAGACCATCCCGCTCCAGTACGTGGTGATCAGCGGAATCTCGGCGGCCTTCGGATCCATCTTCAAAGCACCGATGGCTGGGGTGGTTTTCGGGTGCGAGATCCTCTATTTGAGAGACATGGAATACCGCCCGTTGATCATCTGTATTTTCTCCAGCCTGTCTTCCTATCTGACGTATACGGCGATTTTCAGAACCCGGGTCCTATTTGCGATTCCGGGATCGCTTTTGAACTACAGCTTTCAGCCCAGCCACGTTTCCTATTTCCTGCTGTTCGGGTTTTTTGTGGGCATCAGCGCCTCTCTTTACATCTTGGTGCTTCGGTTCGTCGAGATGCGGTTCGCGCTCTTCCGGGCTCCCCTCTATCTGAAGACGGCTCTTGGAGGGCTGTTGACCGGAATGGTGGGTTTGGGGGTAAGTCAGGTCGCAGGGGCGGAGATTTCTGTTCTTGGGATGGGGATCCATGACGTAATCCGTATGTTTTCGCATGTCCGAATGCTGAGCGTATATGTCCTCGGGGTTCTCTTGATCGGTAAGGTGGTGGCCACGGCTTTCACCATCGGCTCCGGAGCGAGCGGCGGTCTGGTGATGCCCACTTTCTTTGTGGGCGCTGCCCTCGGCGGCCTCATGGGACACGTTTTCGGAGGCGATGCGCTGCTTTTTGCGATTGTGGGATGTCTGGCGTTTTTCGCGTCTGCCGCGCACGCTCCGCTGGCCATGACCTTTTTTGCAGCGGAGACATTCAACCTCAACTACATCCTGCCTGTGGCGATCAGCGCCTTCATTGGCTCATGGGTCGCCGGATCGGTCAGTTTGTACGCGGCTGTGGCGGCCCAGGGGCAGGACGTGGCGGAGGGAGAAGGATCTCAGCTCTGATCCGTACGGCGTAAGCAGGTCACAGATCGTTACTGGCAGGTCTTCATCATCTACGCCTCAACAAGGAGGATCCCATGCCCAAATTGGCACTTCACGGGGGAGCACCGGTTCGGAGAGACCCGTTTACGAGCTGGCCGGTCCACGATGACAGCGAGCGGGAGGCATTGGGCAAGGTGCTGGAGAGCGGCGAATGGTGGTACGGGGAGCAGGTTCGGGCGTTTGAGGAGCAGTTTGCGGCCTACCAGGATGCCCGGTTCGGGATCACGGCGGCAAATGGGACCGCCGCGCTTCAAATCGCGCTGACCGCTGCCGGGATCGGAGCCGGAGATGAGGTGATCGTGCCCCCCTATACTTTTCTGGCCACTGCGAGCGCCGTGCTGATGGCCAACGCCGTTCCGGTATTTGCGGACATTGACCGGGATACCCTGTGCATTTCACCCGAGCGGATCCGGGAGGCGATCACGGAGAAGACCCGCGCGATCATTCCAGTGCACCTCGGAGGTCTTCCTGCGGATATGGACGCCATTGGGGCCATCGCGAACGAGCACGATCTTGTGGTGATCGAGGATGCGTGCCATGCATGGGGAAGCGAGTGGAAGGGGCGGAAGGTCGGCGCAATCGGGGATATGGGATGTTTCAGTTTTCAGGCCAGCAAGAACATCACGTCCGCAGAGGGCGGGATCATTCTCACCAACGACGAGGGGTTGGCCGATCAATGCCGGTCCTATACCAATTGCGGTCGGGGCAAGGATACGCCCTGGTACGAGCACTATCTGTTGGGAGGGAACTACCGGATCACGGAGTTTCAGGCTGCCCTGCTGCTCTGCCAGTTGGCGCGTCTGGATGAACACGTGACGATCCGTCAGCACAACGCACGGCTTCTGAACGCGGGCTTCGCAGACATCGGCGGCGTCGCGGTGCATCAGGAGGATTCGCGATCGAAACGGCGCTCCTATCACATGCTCTGCTTCCGTTTCGTGCCGCGTGAATGGGAGGGCGTTTCGCGCGAGCGGTTCATCGAGGCGGTGCGTGCGGAGGGTATCCCGATCTCCTCGGGCTATCCGCACCCCCTTTACAGAAATCCGCTTTTTGAGCGCAAAGGGGAGGGACCTAAATTCTGCCCCCTCTCCTGCCCGTATTACGGGAAGGCCATGGACTACAGCAAGGTTTTCTGCCCGAATGTCGAGCAGGTGTGCGCGGAGTCACTCTGGCTGGGGCAGAGCATGCTTTTGGGATCCGAGTCGGACATGGCCGATATCCTTTCTGGAGTCGCCAAGGTATGGGAAGGGCGAGATGCGCTGAAGAACTGATCGGACAATCCACGTTGTTTCAATCCCTTAAGATGGAGGAGGAAACGATGTTCGGAAAAACAGTCTCCTTGTGGCTCATTGTATCGTTGCTGCTGATCAGTCTGGTCGGATGTGGTAAGAGCGGCGTGCTGGCCAAGAAGGTGATGGTCGATGGAGAGATCGTGCGGCCTTTGGTTCAGATTGCCGATCGGGGGATTCTGCTGGGCGTCTGCTCCGGGATGGCGTACAAATGGGCGATTGATCCGTGGATTCCGAGGATCTGTTTTCTCCTGACCATCCCGGCCGGAGGACTGGGAATCTGGGCCTATCTGCTGTTTGCCATGGTGCTGGATCAGGCGGCACCGCCGGACGACTATGACGAGCGCGGTATATAAAGGCAAGTGCTGAGTTGTCCCCCTCCCCTTTTTTCCCCTTGTAGCACCGTGTTCCCTGACCCACCCACCTGGACCCAAGAGTTTCGACAAAATGAAAGCTCGTTTGGAGTATTGGATCGTGTTGGTGTTTTCCCGCCTGGTGTGCGCCCTTCCGTTGGATTGTGCGCTGACATGGGGTCGGGCATTGGGTGTTATTATGGGCCGAGTGGTTCGGTACAGGCGACAAGTGGCGCTGGATAATCTTCATCGGGCTTTTGGGACCGAGAAGACCGAGGAGGAATGCCGGAAGATTTTGGATGGGGTATATCGGCACCTTGGCCAGATGCTGGTCGAGTTTTGTCGGTTTCCGGTGCTCAGTGGCCTCCAGATCGAGCGGTTGGTCACGATAGAACACCCGGAGATCTTGGAGGAAGCCGCCAAGCACTTGAGGGGAGTGGTGATTGTCTCCGGCCATTTCGGCAACTGGGAAATGATGGGCGCGGCCCTCGCGCAGCATGAGATTTCTGTTGGCGCACTGGTTGCCAATCAGAAGAACACGGCCGTGGGGGATCTGATGGACCGGTTCCGCCGGGGCGTTCACGTGAACCCGATCCGCGTGGGGATTTCGGTCAAGGAGATTCTCCGTGCCTTGGAGGGGGGGGAATTTGTTGCGATCGTCGCGGATCAAAATGCCGGAAAGCGGGGCGTTTTTGTGGAGTTTTTTGGACATCCCACCTCGACGCCGCAAGGGCCAGCGGCCATTTTCCTGAGAAGAAACGCTCCGATCGTATTGGCGTTTGCGCTGCGGGAGCCTGAGGGCCGGCACCGGGTGATCCTCGAACGTTTTCCGAATCCGGATCATTTTCCCCTTGGAGCAGAAGGGCTGCGTCAGGTCACGCAGCTTTATACCCAGCGACTGGAGTTTCACATTCGCCGCCACCCGGAACAATGGCTGTGGTTACACAGAAGATGGAAGTGCTCGCCCGGGTGATGAGTGCGTGGTGATTGGTGATTAGTGGGTGGTGGAGGTTCAATCCAGAATCGCTGATCCGAAATCCGAAACGAGCGAGGAGGCGCTATGGTCGTCGGCGTCACCGGAGGCATCGCATCCGGAAAAACCACGGTGTGTCGAATGTTTGAGGCCCAGGGTGCAAAAGTTGTGGATGCGGATCGGATCGGGCATGCGGTGGTGGAGGAGGATGCGCAAGTCCTCGATGCGATCCGGTCGGCATTTGGCTCGGACATGCTGACTGGGGGGGGAACACTGGACCGGGTGAAGATGGGGAAACAGGTGTTCTCGGATCCGGAGGCGAAGGCGAAACTGGAGCACATCGTACATCCGCCCCTTCTGTTGCGGCTTCGGGAGGCGATCCGACAGGCTTTGGGGGAGGATCCCGATCGACCGGTGGTGGTGGACGCCGCCTTGATTGTGGAGTGTGGCATAGTGGACTGGTTCGATGTCGTCGTGGCGGTCCGGGTTTCGGAAGAAAAACGGATCGAGCGGCTGATGCAGCGCAACCGACTTTCCATGAAGGAGGCGCTGAACCGGATTCGATCTCAGATGCCGGAAGCGGAGAAGATCGGGGCTGCAACATTTGTGATCCGAAACGATGGCGACATGGAAGAACTTGAGCAGCGTGCCAGGGAGGTGTGGAGTGGGGTGGGGACAAGATCGGGAAAAAAAGGTTGACAGAACGTCCTTTTTGAGCTATTTTAGAAGATTTGGCTCCATGTGCCAAAAGCAGTCAGAAAGCGCCCAACTTGTGAGGGAACGATGCCGCAATTGAGGAAAGATCCGATTCTAGGACGTTGGGTGATCATTTCGACCGAGCGGGGCAGAAGACCGCCCGATTTTGTCGGTGTTGCAGAGGAACGACAAGGCGGATTTTGTCCCTTCTGTCCGGGCAATGAGGACAAGACGCCTCCCGATATTCTGGTGGTGGGTCGCAAAGGGGGAAAGCCCAACACTCAGGGATGGACCCTCCGCGTCATTTCCAATAAATTTCCCGCCCTTCAGGTGGAGGGAGATCTTGAACGCCGGGGCGTGGGGATGTTCGATACCATGAATGGAATCGGGGCGCACGAGGTGATCGTCGAGACTCCCGATTCATGACCAGATGCTTGCGAACCTGTCGCCCGAGGGCGTAAGGGATGTACTGCAGGCGTATGTGGACCGGATAACGGATCTGAAACGGGACACGCGATTTCGGTATATTCTGATTTTCAAAAACCACGGGCTGGCAGCCGGTGCCTCCCTGGAGCACACGCATTCCCAGCTCATCGCTACACCCATTGTTCCCAAAAGGGTGATGGAGGAGATGGACGGCGCGCAGAAGTACTATGAATATAAGGAGCGGTGTGTGTTTTGCGACATGATCCGGCAGGAAGTGGAGAGTGGTGAGCGAATTGTGCTGGAAAACGAGGCGTTTGTGGCGTTGGAGCCTTTTGCCCCTCGGTTTCCCTTCGAGACGTGGGTGCTTCCGAAGGGGCACCGGTCTCATTTCGGGCATTGCACCGGGGATGAGCTATCCAGCCTTGCGGAGATCCTGAAAGAGACCCTGCAACGAATCAATAGAGCACTCAAATCCCCTCCCTACAATTATATGATCCACACCACTCCGGTGGTTGTCGCCCATTCCGAGGCCTATCATTGGCATTTGGAACTGATGCCCAAATTGACCAAGGTGGCTGGATTTGAATGGGGATCGGGCTTCTACATCAATCCGACTGCGCCGGAGGATGCGGCGAAGTATTTGAGGGAGTTGAAATTGGAGCAATGAGAGGCTCCTGCAAAAGTCCGATAAACGACTTGGCGTTGTTTCGTCCAGCTTGGTAAAATGGTTTCATTATTGTGGGGGAAATCAGAAACTCTTCCCCTCCTGAGCCGAAGCAATCCTATCGGATATATGTTTTGCAGGATCTTGGTAGAACAGACATTCCTGTCTGTTCAGCTTTATGGTCATCCAAGTCAGACCAGGTCTGACCTAGTCTGACAAAAATGTCTGACCTACTAACTAACCCCTGCGAAATGACTGCACCCTCATGACTCTTGCAGGAGGCTCATGAGTAATCAATAATGTGTAGGAGGCTTCTACATGGGGCTACCACTCACCAATCATCAGAGAGATTGCCGCGTGCCCAAAACGACATGGTTTAGAAGATTAAACGTGCTCTTTGTTACGTCCGTCCTCGTCGCCGGGTTGGCGGGATGCACGGGAGGGTTTCGCAGCGAGTCTGTGCAGAAGGCCAGGGTGGCTTCGCCGAGTTCGGAATCAGAAACCGCGCGAGCGAGGGCGAGAGAAACCCTGTTCCGGGCGCAGGAGGCATACAGAAACGGGGATCTGGAGGAGGCGAAGCGGGCGATCCGGTTCAGCTGTGAAGGGCTGACGGAGATGGGTTCGGACGATCCGGAGACGGCGGCGCTGCTTCGGTCTTCGGAACAATGGCGGCAGAAAATTCTTGCGGCACAGGAGGAAGCCGAAGCGGAAAACCCGATTTCGGCCATGCTGGAACAGTTGGAAGCGGAAGCGGAAGTGCCGTCTCCGCCGTCGGAGGAACAGATCATTTCCGAGATCGTGGCCGGGTGCGATCTTCCCATAGACCCAAACCATCGGGTTCGGCAGGGAATCCAATACTTCCGAACCACGGGACGCAAGGTTTTCCGAATCTGGTTGGAGCGGAGCGGTCGCTATTTCCCGATGATCCGAAAGATTTTTGAGGAGGAGGGCGTTCCGCTCGATCTGTGCCATCTCGCAATGGTGGAGAGCGGACTGAATCCTTTGGCGCGTTCGTGGGCCGAGGCAAGGGGCCTCTGGCAGTTTATCGGATCCACCGGACGGATGTATACGCTCGGGCAGACCTGGTGGCTCGACGAACGATTGGATCCGGTCAAATCCACGCGGGCGGCGGCGCGTTATCTGAAGGACCTCCACAGGGAGTTCGGCGACTGGCGGTTGGCGGTTGCGGCCTACAATTGCGGCCCGGGCCGGGTTCGGCAGGCGATTCGGCTCGGGAAGACGGAGGATGTCTGGCAGCTTCGGTTGCCCAAGGAAACGGACAGCTACGTGCCGTCGTTTATGGCGGCGGTGATTCTTTCCAAGCGGCCCGAGGTCTTCGGATTCGCTGACGTGGTCTATGAAACACCGATGGCCTTCGATGAGGTGACCCTTGACGCGTGCACCGATCTTCGGGTGGTCGCCCGATGTGTATCCAACTCCTATGAGGCTGCCAGGACGTTCGAGACCCTCAAATTCCTGAATCCCGAATTGCTGCGCTGGTGCACCCCCCCAAGGGTGCCGGGATACCGTTTGAACCTTCCGAAAGGGACCGCGGCCCTTTTCCTGTCCCAGTATGCGTTGGTGCCTGATTCGGAGAAGATCGAGTGGCAGCGGCATCGGGTTCGGAAAGGGGAGGCGCTTACCCAGATCGCACGTGCCTATCACATTCCCATGCGCTCGATTATGGAGGCGAACAATCTGAAGAATCCGAACCGCCTCAAAGCGGGAGCGGTACTGATTATTCCACTCCCCCAAGTGGCCGGAGTTTCTCTGACAGACCATGCTGCTCAGAGTTCGGCAAAGGGGAACGGGAGGAGGGTGCGCTATGCAGTCCGAAAGGGCGATACCTTAAGTCAGATCGCGGCGGCGCACCGTGTCGGAGTGAGTGCGCTGCGGCGATGGAACGATCTGCGCGGAAGCCTGATCCGAACGGGACAGGTGCTCATAATCTGGCAGCCCGAGGAGCAAGAACCTATGTTGGCGGCACTGGGCGCAAAAGATCGGCAACCCTTGAGAGGGCAGTCCGCAACCGTTCGGGCCAAGACAGTGGAGGAACGTAGTTCGGATGCTTCAGAGCGCATTCATGTGGTGCGCCGAGGCGATACCCTAAGCGCAATCGCCCGGCATTATGGCACCTCGGTCAAGGATTTGCGCCAACGAAACGCCTTGGGGAAAAGCCTGATCCGGCCCGGCGAACGACTGACGATTTCCAGATGATCGATGACCTATAGGCGGGATGAGTGGGTTCCTGCCGACCCACGAACAGCAACCCCTAATCAATCAACATGATTCGTAATTCTCAGAAGGAGTTTTGCTCATGGCTGAAGGACGTGTAGTCCAAGTGATCGGACCTGTGGTGGACGTGGAGTTTTCGATGGAGGACTTGCCTGCGATCTACAACGCGGTTACCATTGAGCGAACCGATGGTACCCGATTGGTTTTGGAGGCCCAGCAACATCTCGGAGAAAGCAAGGTGCGCTGTGTGGCCATGGACGCGACGGAGGGCTTGACCCGGGGGATGAAGGTGGTGGATACCGGTGCGCCGATTTCGGTTCCTGTGGGGAAGGAGACGCTGGGGAGGTTGATCAACGTATTGGGAGAGCCGATTGACGGTTTGGGCCCTGTGGAGGCGGAGAAACGAATGCCGATCCATCGCTCGGCCCCCGGATTTTCCGAGCAGAATGTATCTATGGAGATGTTGGAGACGGGTATCAAGGTGATGGACTTGCTTTGTCCCATCGTACGGGGCGGCAAGGTGGGGGTTCCGGGCGGAGCGGGAGTAGGAAAGACGGTGATCCAGAAGGAACTGATCAGAAATATCACGCAGGAGCATAGCGGAGTAGCCGTGTTCGCCGGAGTGGGGGAGCGCACCCGAGAGGGAAACGACATCTGGCTGGAGATGAAGGAAGCAGGCGTACTCAAGCAGACCGCACTGATTTTCGGACAGATGAACGAACCCCCGGGAGCGCGTCAGCGAGTGGGACTCACCGCATTGACCGTGGCGGAGCATTTCCGGGACGATCTGGGAACGGATGTCATTCTCTTTATTGACAACATCTTTCGTTTCACTCAGGCCGGCTCGGAGGTATCCTCGCTTTTGGGACGTCTGCCCTCTGCGGTGGGATACCAGCCCACGCTGGCCACCGAGATGGGCGCGTTGCAGGAACGCATCACCTCCACGCAAAAAGGCTCGATTACGGCGGTGGAGGCCATCTATGTGCCGGCGGACGATCTGACCGATCCGGCTCCGGCGACCACCTTTTCACATCTGGATGCGGTGACCATTCTCTCCAGAGCCCTTTTCAGTAAGGGATTTTATCCGGCGGTCGATCCGCTGGAATCCACCTCCCGGATTCTGGATCCGAATATTCTCGGCCAGGAACACTACGACACGGCCCGCAGGGTGCAGGAGATTTTGCAGCGCTACAAGGACCTGCAGGACATCATCGCCATCCTGGGCATAGACGAACTGTCCGACGAGGATAAGGTGGTGGTGACGCGGGCTCGGCGGATTCAGCGGTTCCTGACACAGCCGTTTTTCGTGGCCGAGCAGTTCACGAACATGGCGGGCAAGTATGTGCCGGTGGAGGAGACCATTCGCGGATTCAAGGGCCTGATTGCCGGGGAATATGACACCCTTCCGGAACAGGCGTTTCTGATGGTGGGAACGATCGACGAGGCGGTGGAGAAAGCGAAGACGATGATGTAAGCAGTGGTGATTGGTGAGCCGTGATTGGGAACCTCGTTTTGGCCAAGCACTTCTGCCAGCCGCATGTTTGTTTGGAGCTTGCCCTTCGGCGTTTCTTGCAGAGAGCGGCGGAAGAATTGGATTGCGCTGGGGAGAGTCGGGCGCGTGGCGGGATCGGCACGACGTGACGAGCGCCTTCATGCTCACGATGATGAAATTCTTGCCATCCAGGAATACATTAAGAGGTGGAACACTATGGCGGACAGCATACAATTGATGGTGGTGACGCCGGATCGGGTGGTGCTCAGCGAGGAGGTGGATCGGGTGGAAGTGCCGGGCTCGGAAGGGTACTTTGAGGTGCTTCCGAAGCATACCCCCTTTCTCACGAGCATCAAAACGGGACAAGTTCTCTACGCGAAAGATGGCAGGGAGGAGCTTATCTCCACGGACGGTGGCTTTGTGGAGGTGCTCATGGATCGCGTGACGATTCTTGCCGAGACCGCAGAAAAGGCTCACGAGATCGACCAGGCGCGCGCGGAGGAGGCCCGGCAGCGGGCGGAGCGGATATTGAAGGAACGGGATTCGGACACTGACGTAGCTCGGGCGGAGGCGGCGATGAGGCGGGCGCTAAACCGACTTACTGTGGTGAAACGCGCGCAGAGCGGATAGGAGAACACATGGGCAGATCGGCAAAGGACGCTCCGGTAGGTGGGGGCGCCCAGGAACATTCGTGGCGTTGGGCGGAAGACCTTGTGATCGTGTTGGCGGTTTTGACATTATGGCCCACGATCCTGGGATGGTCCGGGTTGATGTATCGGCTGTTGGAGATCGCGGCGTTGGTGATGTTGGTGGGGATCCTCGTGCGTCGGATCGGAAGATTTCGGGCGGAGAAAGAGCGGCTCAGACCCTACGGAAGCGGATAGCCCAAGTGCACGAAATCACAAATACGATGACGTATTTTGTCACTTGGCGTGGGGACTCTTCAATGCGTTCAGAGGGACGAGCGCTGCCATTCTGGTGCAGTTGAGAATCTCCCATAATCAGGGCACGCCAAAATATCTATCATTTAGTGCACTAAGCCATTTGGCGAGTCCCTGATTGTTCTTGTTGACCGCGCCGGGGGTGCCCTCCCGGCCTATTAGGCAAAGGAAGAGCATGATGATTTCAGCGTTGTGGAGAGGCGTGTGCGTGGTGGGAACGCTCGCGGTGTTCGGAGGGCTGGCAGGATGCGCCTCAGAGGAGGGGAGTCCGGTCGGTGCGAGCCTCCTTATCGGGAGGGATTTTGGGGAGGTGGTGTCAAAAGGTCCGATCGAGACGGCGCAGGATAGTTCCTATCGTGCAGCCGTGAGTATGGGACAGGGGAAAAACCTCGTGGGAAGGGCCGCAGGCCTGACGGCCAGAGCGCTTCTGATCTTTCCGGCTTCGGTCTTCTCGGATGCGGTTCGAAATGCGCAGCTTGAAGAGGCCACGCTTGAGCTGATTTTCGACCGGACCTACGGATCTGAATCTGGAACGGACGAGTTTGAGCTCGCCCTCTACCCGGTCACCTCCGACTGGTCGGAGGAGGGAGTGCTTTCGGATACACCGCCCACCTATGACCCCGTGGCCGTGTGGTCCTCATCCGTCAGTGCGGCCCAGTCGGATACCATCCGGTGTGTCCTGCCGATCTCAAGGGTGCAGGGATGGGTGAACTCCACGAGCGAAGGGAATTTTGGCCTGCTGATCGCTCCCGCTTCTCCGCTGACTGCCTCCTTCATCAAATGGTTCGGCTCCACGGAGGTGGGCCCTGCTCCGGCCCTTCGGATCCGATACACAGCAGCGGGGAAGGTGGATTCGACTGTTGTCCATCCTGCGGAGGATGCGATCCTGGTGGATCGGGCACTGCCACTCGCGACGGAGGGGAATCTGATTGTCGCGGAGGGGGATATATACAGAACGTTGCTTCTTTTTGACCTGCCGGAGGTGGATTCTCTCGTGACCGTCAATTCGGCCGTGTTGACCTTGGAGGTGGATCCGGAGCGATCGCCCGGAACGCTGATGACTCTCGAAGCCTGGCCGGTGATCGCCGCATCGTGGGAACAGGAGGCGCAAAGAGTGGCGTTCGTCGGCGATCCGCCCCACGCCGTGATCGGCGATACCACAACGGCACTTTCCCTGGATGTCCGGCTCATGGTGCAGGATTGGCTCCGCGCGCCTGCCAGGAACGCCGGGATACTCCTTCGGTCCGCTGGGGAGCAGGAGAGTATCTTTTCCATATTGCTGGAGAATCCCAGACTCAGCATTACCTATTCGGAACCCCCGGGAAGAGAAACGGCCCCATAGGCCGACTTACTGAAAACGAACATTTGCGCTCACGTATCGACACCTGGAAGCACGGAGGGGCTCTTGATCGCCCGCGTGCGTTTCCCGGAGAGTTTGGGGTGAGAAAAGAAGGGAACTATCCACTATGAAAAAACCGAGGGTCTGGATTGCGATAGGGATCGCATTGAACCTGATCTGGGGCACAAGCTGGGCGGGGTCCATCTTCTCGATGGGGGAGATCGGCGTGCTCGAAGAAGGAATAGGGGCCAAAGCCCGCGCCATGGGGGGGCCTGCGATTGCGCTTTTCAGCCCCGACCATTTCAGCCGCGGGAACCCGGCATTGCTGGGCTATTTTACGAAGGTCGGCGTCCATCTGACCTTTGCCGGAGAACAGTGGCACGCCCAGGACAACGCAGGGCAAAAAGGGAGTTTTGCATCGGAACGCCTGCGTGCTTTTCAGTTCGGTGTGCCGGTCGGAGGGGGGACAACGCTCAGCATGGGGCTTTTCCCCTATAGCGAGGTACAGTTCGACCTATCCCATTCGGTTTCGACGGAGGCGCTTGTCTACGACCGCACTATTCTCGGAAGTGGCGGTCTTAGATCGATCTCGTTTGAGGTCGGGAAACGTTTTGGGGAGGGCCTGCTTTTCGGGTTTTCCGCGCATCGGATCTTCGGCTCCATCCGCGAAACCTATGTGCGGGACTTCCTTGATGCCTCATTGGTGGACACGAGGGATGTCTGGAATCGATCGCACGAAGGATGGCAGTTCGGGGCGGGCATGGCGGCTCAAATCGTGAAACACTGGAGCATCGCGGGAGTGTATACGGCCCAGGCCACCATAGACCGGGCAACGACCATGGAAACGAACTTCGGAGCCATTCAGGAGCAGAGCACGGATCAAATAACGCTTCCGGCTTCAATGGCCTTCGGGATCGCGGGTACCGCCACGGAAAAGTTGGTCTTGCATGTGGATGGCAAGATCGTCTTCACTGAGGGTCTTTTCGAGCGCGGAAGCACCCGCAATGCCATGGATCTTTCCACGGGCATGGAGGTGCTCCCTGCCGAGGATCCTATTGCTCCCTACTATCGAAAACTTCCGCTGAGACTGGGCTTCCGGTGGCGGCAGCTGGCCAATCGGGCGGGATTGCGTGAGCAGGGCGTGGACGAAGTGCTGATGGGATTTGGGGTGGGCCTTCCGGTTGCGGAGCAGCGGGGCATGCTGGACGTTTCGCTCGAGGTGGGTAAGCGCGGCATCCTCTCCGAGAATGGCGCGGAGGAGGTCTTCTATCGCCAGACGGTCTCATTCTCCGGCTGGGAGAAGTGGTTTGAGCGGAAGGAAAAATAGGGGAGCGGCCGTATTTCGGATCGCGGGTTTTTGGATTTTGCTATGGAGTGCGATGACAGAGTCATCGCATGCAACGACGGAGTCGTTGCACTCCACGGCTTGTTTGGCGGGGCGACGGGCTCATACCCCCGCTTTGCCTTCGACGGAGAGGATTTCGATCCGACTGGCGGAATCCATTTTCATCTGGCGGTCCCACGCTCTGCGTGGGAACGCAAGATCGAGTAGCAGCCATTTCAATGGGGTTAGTAGGTCAGACATTCTTGTCTGACCTGGATAGACATTCCTGTCTGACCTCGATAGACATGGAGCTGAACAGACAGGAATGTCTGTTCCACCAACCTGATGCAAGAACCTTGTTTGCAAAGATTGCCTTGGCGATGATCTCGGATTCGACTGCCGTAGTCCATTTTCGCTGATCCCAAGGATGAGGTACCACAGACATTTTCATCTCGTCCCCATGCTCCTTCGTGGAAACACAAGCTCGATTGAGCCCCTCTGAAAAGTCATAGAGTAGCAGTCATTTCGATGGGGTTAGTAGGTCAGACATTCCTGTCTGACCTCGATAGACATGGAGCTGAACAGACAGGAATGTCTGTTCCACCAACCTGATGCAAGAACCTTGTTTGCAGAGATTGCCTTGACGATGATCTCGGATCCGACTGCCGGAGTCGATGTTCGCTGGTCTTAAGGTATTGGCACACAAACCCGACGTGTCCCATCAATCCTTGCTCAAAGCTCTCCCGGCCGAACGGATCGAACGCGAATTGCGATCCTGATGTTCTATAGACGCTTGTCAATTCCTGATGGCGCATATTGGGAAGCTCAGGAGCAACCATGCCCGTTCCCGAAAAGATCCTTGAGTTCGTTGATCGCTTCGAATGCAACCTGGAGGCTTACAAGCAGGGCAGATACAACGAAACACAGGTGCGCCGCGAGTTTATTGATCCCTTTTTCGAGGCATTGGGTTGGGACGTAGCCAACAGACAGGGCTATGCGGAAGCCTACAAGGATGTTGTGCACGAGGACGCCATCCGGGTAGGACGAGCCACCAAAGCTCCGGATTACAGTTTCCGCATCGGAGGGATGCGCAAGTTCTTTCTCGAAGCCAAGAAACCCTCGATTGACCTCAAGGACGATACCCACCCCGCCTACCAACTTCGCCGATACGCCTGGAGCGCCAAGCTGCCGCTTAGCATCCTCACCGACTTCGAGGAATTTGCGGTCTATGATTGCCGCACCAGGCCGGCTCCGACCGACAAAGCTTCCCACTCCCGAATCCTCTACGTCACCTACACAGAATATGCGGAACGATGGGAGGAGATCGCGGGCATCTTCTCCAGAGAGGCCATTCTCAAAGGATCCTTCGACCGGTACGTGGAATCCAAGAAGAACAAGCGGGGAACCGCCGAGGTGGACTCGGTTTTTTTGGAGGAGATCGAACGCTGGCGGGATCAGCTGGCTCGGAACATCGCTCTGCGCAATCCCGGCCTGACCCAGCGGGAACTCAACTTCGCTGTCCAGCGCACCATTGACCGGATCATATTCCTGCGCATCTGCGAAGACCGGGGCGTCGAACCCTATGGCAAGCTGATGGCCCTGCGGAACGGCCACCAGGTGTATGAGCGCATGTCGCAGCTCTTTCGTCAAGCTGACGACCGCTACAACTCCGGGCTCTTTCATTTTCAACCCGAAAAAGATCGTCCGGGCGCCTATGATGCTTTCACCCCGAATCTGATCCTTGATGACGAAGTGCTCAAGGACCTCGTCAAGAACCTCTATTACCCCGACAGTCCCTACGAATTCTCCGTGCTTCCCGCCAATATTCTGGGCCAGATTTACGAACAATTCCTCGGGAAGATCATCCGCCTGACCCCTGGGCATCGGGCCGTGGTGGAGTATAAGCCGGAGGTCCGAAAAGCGGGCGGCGTTTACTACACCCCCATTTATATTGTGGATTACATTGTCCAACAGACCGTGGGCAAACTGTTGGAGGGCCAAAAGCCCGGCCCCAAAGGCGGAATTAGCAGTCTCAGGATTTTGGATCCTGCATGCGGTTCCGGCTCCTTTCTGCTGGGAGCTTACCAGTTTCTGCTCGATTGGCACCGGGACCAATATGTGAACGACGATCCGTTCAAATGGGCCAAAGGCCGAAGCCCGCGCCTCTATCAGCGATCCGGCGGGGACTGGCGACTGACCACGGATGAGCGGAAACGCATTCTCCTCAACAACATCTTCGGCGTGGATATAGACTCGCAAGCCGTGGAGGTGACCAAGCTCTCCCTCCTGCTCAAGGTGCTGGAGGGGGAGGACGAGCAGACCGTCGCCCGGCAACTGTCTATGCTTCAGAAACGGGTGCTGCCCGATCTTGCGAATAACATCAAGTGCGGCAATTCGCTGATTGGCCCGGATTTCTACGAAGGCAGGCAGATGAGTTTCCGCGATGAAGAGGAGATGTATCGTGTCAATGCCTTTGATTGGGAGGCCGAGTTTCCGGAGATCATGCGGGAGGGAGGTTTTGACGCGGTGATTGGGAATCCGCCGTGGGGGGCTTCCTTTTCGGAAAGGGAGCTGGATTATCTGCGCACGCAGCACCGAGATATTATCGTCAGAATGACTGATTCGTATCTGTATTTCATTCGCCGCTCTGCTCAGCTCTTGAACAAAGTGAGTATCTTCGGCATGATTGTTCCGAGCACCCTGCTCACTCAGGCAGACGCCGAACTGCTGCGTCGTTTTCTAGTTGAGACATTTCGACTGGGAGTCGTGATAAACTTGGGGGAGAAGGTATTTGGGCCTAAGGTCCTTAACACATCGACAATTCTGGTCTTTACTGCACCCAAGATGAATTCTTCGGAGAGACAGATTTCCGTAGGGGATCTTAGGCATTGCATGCCGGAAGAAAAGCCACAGAGACTCCGAGAGATAAAGACTATTGATTGTGAAACGTGGCTGTCTGTGGTGCGTTCTGGCGGATCGTTCACGTTTTTTACACTCAATCTACCCGCGGTCGAACTTCTTCGGAAACTCTCTCGAGCATTCCCAGGTCTTCAGGAAATCATTGAAGGAAAGATTCAGCGCGGCATTAGTCCAGATTACTCTAGCGCGTTTGTGGTGGAGAATGATCTGGCAGAGCGAGAACATATCGATGTAGAAATCTTGCGCCCCGCTGTAATTGGAAAGCACATTTCCAGGTATGGCACCATTGACTCTTCCACATCCATAATCTACCTCACTCGTGAAGATAACATTTTGGAGTACCCTAACACAGAAGCCCACCTAAACAGGTACCGCGGTAGAATTACCTGCCGGGAGGTGGTTGAGGGCAAACACCCGTGGTTTTCCCTGCATCGCCCCCGCAACCCAGAGATATTTAAAGCTCCAAAATTCATTGGCTTGACAACAACCAAGAAGATTTGCATTGCCTTGGACGAAGATGTAGGTTACTATGCCACTGATGCATTGTATCTGTTTGGAGTCAAACGGGAGCTCGCACTTCAAGAGCGATTTGTACTCGGTGTTCTCCTTTCAACATGTTTTCAATTCTTGTACCAAGTATCTTCTCAAGGAGAACAGCGTGTAATACCACAGATAAAGGCTGCCAAACTGTATGGGCTGCCATTCCCGATCATTGATCTGCGAAATCCAGTGTCGAAAGTCCAACATGACCAGATGGTCCCCTTGGTTACGCGAATGTTGGACTTACACAAGAAACTACCAGAAGCCAAAACGCCTCAGACTCAAACCGTCCTCCAGCGCCAAATCGAGACCACGGACCGGCAAATTGATGAGCTGGTGTATGAGCTATATGATCTGACGGAGGAAGAGATTGAGATTGTGGAGAAGAATTTGAGATAACGAACAAACGCGGGCTTTCATTCCATGTCCCTGGGCTCTGCATAGTGCCGGAATATCCGGACAGCGGTGGAGATGTCCAGACGGCGGGGAAGTACATTTTCGGGGGCGCGTTTGGGAACGATGGGGGAGTCGTGAGCGGGTGTTCTGAAAAGCCCGCCCATCCATAACAAAGCACACCGAAAAGCCCGGATGTTGGGGTTCTTCGGTGTGCTTTTTTTGTGCTCGCTGGCGGGCGCGGGGTGGTCGGCTCATCTTACCAGCAGCGACGCTCCGATCATACCCGCATCGTGACCGAGCGTGGCGGGCACAACCTGCACGGTCGCTCTGGGAACGGACATGGCCCGCCGCTGGATGGTCTCCCGGATGGGGGCAAAGATGAGTTCCCCTGCATTGCTGACCCCCCCTCCGAGCACGATCGCCTCCGGATTGAGGATGTTGACGAGATTGGCGAAGGCGATGCCCAGAATCGTTCCCGTCTCCTCGAAGACGTCCTGTGCCAGTAGGTCTCCCTGTTCGGCAGCCTGCGCGATGAGCTTTGGCGTGAGTCGGTCCAGCTGTCCATCTACCATTCGGGGCAGCAGACTCTCGTACGAACCTCTTTCGAGCTTGGAGAGGGCGCGCTCCACAATGTATTTGATTCCCACCAACCGCTCCAGACAGCCGTGGTTTCCGCAGTTGCACAAGGGCCCGTCCGGATACACCGTGGTGTGTCCGATCTCTCCGGCCGTGCCATCTGCGCCGGTAACCACTTTTCCATCAATCACAATGGCCCCGCCGATTCCCGTGCCCAGCGTGGCGCAGATGAAATGTTGGAATTCCTTGCCTGCTCCAAAGGCATTCTCTCCCATAGCGACCATATTGGCGTCGTTGCCGATTCGGGCAGGGAGCTCGGTGACATCCTCCAATATCTTCCGCAAAGGCACATCCACCCAGCCGGGGAAATTCGGGGAGACGCGCACCGTTCCGCTCTCCACGTCAATCAGGCCGGGCGCTCCGATACCTATACCAACGAGCTCATCGCACACGGCCCTGGCCTGGGCAAGCAGCGCCTGCACGGATCGTACGATCTGAGCCAGGGAGGTGTCCTTGCCCTTTCCAGCATAGGTGGGTGTGGCCTCCCGGAGGCGGATCTTCCCCGTTTCATCCACCACGGCCAGCTTGATGGAATGGCCTCCCAGGTCCACGCCTATGGCGCAAGCACTCTTGGTCATGCACGCTCCTTGGTAAATTCGTGAGATGAGAACCCGAACTGGCCGATGCCCATCACTCCGTTCCCGTTACCCGCACCATCACTTTTCGCTGTCTTGGCCCGTCGAATTCCGCGAAGTAGATGGCCTGCCACGTGCCCAAGACAAGCCGGCTCTCCTCGACAAATACGGTCTGGGAACTTCCCATCAGGCTTGCTTTGATATGCGCATCCGAATTGCCTTCCAGGTGATGGTAATCGCCCCGATGGGGGATCATGTTCTCAAGATGGGTCAGGATGTCGCGCTGCACGCTCGGATCCGCGCCTTCGTTGATGGTGATTCCCGCAGTGGTGTGCGGCACATAGATCGTGCAGACTCCGCTTGCGAGGCCACTTTCCCGGACCACGTTCTGTACTCGGGAGGTGAGGTCCACAAACTCGTTTCGGGATCGGGTGGAGAGCGTCAGTGAGGTGATCATGGGGAACTCCTCAGCGCAATCTATCTACTTGTAGCACAAACAAACAAGCACCTAAGAAGACCTCTTAAGTGCTTGTTACTGTGGAGCCAACGGTCGGACTCGAACCGACGACCTGCGCATTACGAATGCGCTGCTCTACCAGCTGAGCTACATTGGCTCTCTGTATCTACTTCGTCGTCTTGTTCGGCGGTACCATCCTAAAGCTCCAATTCAGCGTGATACACGTTCTCCTTACCCGTTATCTTGAAGCCTCTTTTTTGGAACATATGCCGCATGATAAAGTTCTCGATCATGAACTCTGCAAACACGGTCCGGATGCCCCGGGTTCTCGCAATATCGAGGATATAGTCCGTGAATTTGCCTCCCAGGCCCAGTTCCTGCCAGGGATCGGCAACCACAATGGCAAATTCGGCGGTATCGTTGAGCGGATCTGCGATCAGGCGAACCACGCCAGCCATCTTCTTCCTGTTATCTTCCTCAATCTCCGCGATGATCGCAATTTCGCGGTCGTAATCTATCTGGGTGTATCTCACTAAAAGCTCGTGCGTGATGTTCTTGATCAACTGGAAGAACCGAAAATGTTGTGTTCGCTCCGAGAAGTTGGTGAACATCTCTCTTTCCAGGGCCTCGTCCTCCGGGCGAATGGGCCGGAGGATGGCTGTTCTACCATCCCTCATCTTAAACTCAGTGATGTATTCTTCGGGATAGGGGCATATGACCATGTGCGAATACGGCTTGATGCCTCTCTTTGCGACTTTTTCATCCAGGATCACCTTGGCGTCCAGGACGATGCCCCCTTTTTCATCAACGGCAAACGGGTTGATGTCTATTTCCTTGATTTCCGGAAAATCCATCACGAGGTAGGCAAATTTATACAGCACAAACTGGATCGCGGGAATATCGCAGCCTTTCATGCCCCGGTATCCTTTGAGCAGCTCATAGATCTTTGTTTCTTCAATGAGCCTCATGGAGAGCGCCATATTCAGCGGCGGTAAGGCCACATTGGTGTCTTTGAAAAGCTCGACGGCTACGCCGCCCATTCCGAAAACAATAGCGGGTCCGAAGAGGGGGTCCTTTCTGCAACCTATCAGCAGTTCGTACTTTCTGTAGACCATTTCCTCAATAAGGACGCCGTCAATTCTTGCGGCAGGCGCATGCTCTCCCGTTGACCGGATCATGGCCTCATAGGCTTGCACGGCTTCTTCGTTCGAGTGAATATTAAGCTTGACGCCCCCCACGTCGGTCTTGTGAAGGATATCCGGGGAGAGAATCTTCATCGCCACAGGAAACCCAATATCCGAAGCGATGGCTGCGGCTTCGCCCACTGTTTTTGCCACGCCGCTTTGTGTGGTGGGTATCTCGTAGTTGGAGAGCAGTTTCTTCGATTCAATCTCAGTGAGCACATACCGGCCGGTTTTCACCACGCCCTGGATCAGTTCCCTGTTGGCTTCCCGTCTGGGTTCGAACTCGTGCGGGATGCTTTCGGGCGTTTCATGCAACAGCTCCAGGTTCTTGGAGTAACTGACCATCTCCATGAAGGATGTTATTGCGTCTTCCGGTATCTGGTAGGCCGGGATGTTGCCTCCCTCCAGTACCTCGATTCCTCCATTCACATCCTCTTCGCCCATCCAGGAAGCCAGTATGGTCTTCTTATTTGGGTTTGGGGTGGTCAGCATCTCGCGGGCTACAGCCACCGAATCGGTCATAGCTTGCGGGGTCAGTATTACCAGCACACCGTCGACGTTCGTATCCTCAATGCACAATTCCACCGACTTTTGGTATCTTGCAGGATCAGCATCTCCCAAAACATCCACGGGATTGGATCGGCTCCACGCTGGCGGAAGGATCGCATCGAGTTTCGTGATCGTCTCGTCCGAGAGAACCGCCAGTTTTCCTCCCTGTTCGATCAGGGCATCTGTGGCAATAACGCCAGGGCCTCCGGCATTGGTCACAATGGCCAGTCGATTTCCGGAGGGTCTTCGTTGCATCGCCATCGTCTGCGCGCAGTCGAACAGCTCGCGTGTTGTTTTCACTCGGATGATGCCCGCTCGTTTGAACGCCGCATCGAAGACCGCGTCGTTTCCCGCCAGGCTTCCGGTGTGCGACATGGCCGCCTGGGCCCCTTCCGAACTTCTGCCGGCTTTCAGAACAATAATCGGTTTGGTCCGCGCAAAGGCCCTGGCCGCGCTCAGGAATCCTCTTGCATCCACCAGGGATTCCATATAGATCAGAATGCTCGCAGTCTCAGAATCCTGGCCAAAATAATCTATCAAGTCATCAAAGCTCACATCGATCATCGAGCCGATGGATACGAAATGGCTGAATCCCACGTTCTGTTTTACGGACCAATCCAATACGGCTGTACACAAGGCTCCGCTCTGTGAAATAAAAGCCGTCTTTCCAGGCAGCGCCATCTTATTGGCAAAGCTCGCATTGAGGTGCAGGGAGGGACGGATGAAGCCCAGACAGTTGGGGCCAATAAGGCGCATGCCATATTTTCGGGCGGTCTCAAGAATGCCATTGCTTGCAGCCTCTCCGTCTTTGCCCATCTCCTTGAAGCCTGAGGAGATGATCACAATGCCGCCGACTCCACGCTCTCCACACTCCCGCACAATGTCCGGAATGGTTTCTGCTGGGGTGGCGACCAGGGCGAGATCAACTATGTCCGGGATGTCTCCCACCGAGCGATAGGCCTTTACACCGAGGACGCTTTTTCTTTTCAGATTGACCGGATATACGATCCCATCATAGCCGCTGCCGATCATGTTATCCGTCAGCGAGTATCCGACTCTGCCCTTCTGACTGGTGGCTCCTATGACGGCTATTGTTCTGGGATTGAATAGTCTGTGGAGTTGATTGATAACCATTTCTTGCCTAGAGCGTCCAAAATGGGGAAAGGGCCGAATTCAGTTCGGACATTCTCAATTCAAATTCCTCAATGGCGAGAATTCTGGAATCGGTGCGTTGTTCTTCAAATCTCATTTCCTCGCCGTTTATGCCGTCTATGAAGTTGAAGAGACATTTTGGAAAAACCTGTATGTTGTATCCGCCCTCCAGCGTGGCAAAAATGTTCTCAAAGGAGCTGCGTAAGAATCTGCCGAGGTGATAATAGGTAGTTGCGCTCAACCTCAGGTCCAACAGCAGGTCGTACTGATGCGCATCAAATCCTGCGGATACTGCCACGACATCGGGATCGAATTGCTCGGCAATGGGCAACACTTTTTGGAGGGCACGCATATAGATGTCATCGCCGCTTCCCGGAGGCAGAGGGATATTGATCGTAAATCCCTTGCCTTGACCTGTTCCGATCTCACCTGCCGCTCCGCCGCCGGGGAAGGCGGGGGATTGATGCAGGGAGCAATAGAGAACCTGGTCCGACGGATAGAAGAAATGGAACGTCCCATCTCCGAGATGGCCGTCGATGTCCAGGATCAGAACACTCTTTCCTTCCAGGACCAGTTTCTGTGCGGCGATGGCAATATTGTTGAATAGGCAAAAGCCGCTCGATCGGGAGGGATAGGCGTGGTGCCCTGGGGGACGTACCAGTGCAAAATCACCCGTTCGGGAGGCCATGACCGTGGCTCCCACCGCGTAAATGGCTGCCTCATAGCTTCCCGCCGACGCGACCGTATCCACGTCGAGATGAAGCCCTTCCCTGGATGCCTCCTTGACCCGATCTACGTAGTTCTGGGTGTGAAACAGGGGGAGATACTGCTCGCCATTCTCGATCGTACTTTCCTGCAAGTCCCCGCATGTTTCCAGCCGCTTCCTGTTCTCCGGATGCAAGCCCGTGTCGTGCTGCAAAAAAACGCTATTGTAGAGAATCTGCATGCTCTTCTCTGCAAGAGAGATGCGGTTGATCCCGTTCCAGCAATTGACTGCACGGCCACAAACAATATGGTGCCGAAGAGCGGATTTGAACCGCTACGCCCTTTCGAGCACTGCCCCCTCAAGACAGCGTGTCTACCACTTCCACCACTCCGGCACTGAGAATTCATTGGGGTCACAACGAGGTCGTTTCTACTCGGTCTCGGTCTCCTCCGAAGGATCTGTTTCCTCCATCTGGGAGGCGGGACTGCCGGGCAAAACGGATGCAGGCGCTTTTTCCATCGCCTTTTTGTTCAGCTCCTCCTGCAACGCGCTGCGCTCATCGGAACTGGCTGTGGGCGAGATGGCGCTGTGAAGGAGACAGCTGAGCATGAAGGCTATGGCCAGGCCCGTGGTCAGCTTGGTCAGGAACCCGCCGGCTCCTCGACCGCCAAATACGGCTCCCATTCCTCCTCCTCCTCCCAAGGCGCCAGCCAGTCCACCGCCCTTGCTGGACTGGAGAAGCACCACCAGAATCAAGCCCAGGCTTACGACTAAATGGAGAAATATCAAGATGGCATGCATAATGTCAACCTTCCCTTAAGACCTGCTATAGAGCCCCTTTGATGATGGCTGCGAACGATTCTGCCTGAAGCGCAGCACCTCCGATGAGTCCTCCGTCAATGTCCGTCTGAGCGAGCAATTCCTTTGCATTGTCCGGCTTCATGCTGCCGCCGTACTGAATGCGCAGCCCCTGGGCCAGCGAATCGCCGTACAGATCCGTCAGGATCTTCCGGATGAAAGCGTGCATTTCCTGAGCCTGATCGGGGGTTGCAGTTAGGCCGGTTCCGATGGCCCACACGGGTTCGTAGGCGATGACCGTCTTTTGTGCATCCGCTGCGGCGATCGTGTCGTAGGCGCCCCGCACGTGATCCGAAACCACTTCCTCGGCTCTTCCTGCCTCCCGCTCCTCGCGCGTTTCTCCCACGCAGACGATGGGGGACAAACCGGACCCGAGGGCGGCCTTCAGCCGCCTATTTACCGTAGTGTTGGTTTCCCCGAAGTAGGTGCGCCGTTCGGAGTGGCCTAGTATAACATACCGGCAGCCGCTTGTCAAGAGCATTTCTGCGGAGATTTCGCCCGTGTAGGCCCCTTTGGGCTCCCAATGCATATTCTGAGCTCCCAATCCGATATTCGTGCCCTTCAAGGCGTTACGTGCCTCCGTCAAACAAACAAAGGGGGGGCAGATTCCGATTTCCACCGCCTCGATTCCGGCGACCAGGGGTTTCAAGTCCGTCACCAGCCGAACGGCTTGCTCCGGAGTCGTGTTCATTTTCCAGTTGCCCACTACGATAGGTTTTCTCATTTGCTCTCTTTCATTTCCAGACCTTGTTCCATAGATCTCCGTGGCATGATCCTCATCGGAGATCGTGGGGGATAGGGTAACCCTTTACGAAAATGGCTCCTCCGGTAGGACTTGAACCTACAACCTAGTGGTTAACAGCCACCCGCTCTGCCGATTGAGCTACAGAGGATTACGGAATGTCCGTGCATTCCTTGAGGTCATTCTGCTGTGCAGGCGATAAACGCTTGATTTCCTCAAGATTGGCTCCCCCGGTAGGACTTGAACCTACAACCTAGTGGTTAACAGCCACTCGCTCTGCCAATTGAGCTACAGGGGAAGGCCACAACATGGTACCCGCGACGCGCGTCGTGCCCTCCCAAAGAAGGCGCGAGAACGCTGAAAGGCGTTTACTAGAGTCGTAAATTTAATGAATGGGAGCCCGAAAGTCAAGCGTTTTCTTGGCCCCTTTGCGACAGGACCAAGCGATTGCTTAGGAGGGCTTCGATGTTCGGCTCCTGCAAAGAGAGCCGCCATGAGAATGACGACCCGGAGGGCTCAATCATGTTCTCAAAAAGGGCTTGCTTTTGCGGGCGGTTTCGACTATATTTCCACGATTGACAAGGAAGGTGGCCTGAAAGAAAGGTTCTTTTGTGTGAGAAGGTGTTCGTATGTTTCGGATACCATTCACGCCAATCCGGGGAGCAGGGGAGGGCAGAGCGTGCGAGCCCCTCCTGATAACTGTATGATGAAGAGGGAGAACAAAATGAAGTCAGCGCTTTTGGTATGGGGAGGTTGGGACGGTCATGAGCCGAAGCAGTGCGTGGATCTTTTCGCTCCCTACTTGGAGAGCCAGGAGTATGCTGTGACGGTATCCGATACGCTCGATGCC
>JAZDJA010000058.1:0-2256 GCA_043804415.1 Candidatus Latescibacterota bacterium
CCCCCTTCGGGATGGTGAGGCCGGACAGGCCGGGACGGAGGGCCACGTCGATCCCGACGCGAGGGAACTCCCTGACCCTCATCCCCGGCTCATATCCTCCGATGATCCGCTTGCCATAGCTTGGGACTTGGGGATTTGCCGTGTTGTCCCCTATCCTGCGCACCACGAAGAATCCCTTCTTCTTCCATTCCTGCGCTCCTGCCTCGTCCGCAAACCTTTCGTATACGCGGAATTTCTGATCGAGAAACACCCCCTCCCTCCGGCACAATCAAGAACCTGCGCGATCAAAGAGAATTCATCCAGCTCGGCGGTCTCTATCGCCAGGTTCCTGGCCAGTGATTCACAGGCCATTGAAAACGCATCCGTGTCCGATTCCGTCTCCGTGCCTCTCCAGGCCTAAATGATCTCCTTTATCAACTGCCCGATGGCACTTCCCGGCACTGGCACACGGGCATCCCCAGGCCCTTTCAGGGCATCGATCTCCACCAGGTCGGCAGCATAACTGCGCGATTCGACCCGAGTCAACAGGCTGACGATGCCTTTTCCCTCCGGCGACACATCGAGCTTGAACCAGACCATTTCCCCTGTCAGGGCGTACCGGACAGATGTTTTCTCTTTCTGCTCTTTCTTTTGTTTCTTTTCTATCTTCTCGTTCTGCTCTTTCTCCTTCCCCTTCTTTCCCTTCTCCTCGTCCTCCTCATCTTCCGATGGAGTCGAAGTGACTGTACGGCTGTAGGAGGTCAACACCGGAAGATACAGGTAGGCCGAATTCATGATCCGTTCAAAATCCACAGCCGTGATTCCAAGCTCCTTTGCCTTGATCGTGAGGACTTTCTGGTGCTCCACCTCGCTAATCCGTGCCCTTGCGCGAATTTCCTTCTGCGCGTCCAGGATCCGGACGATAGGCCCAGCCAACGTTTCGGTGAGCAGCGCGGCCACCCGTTCCACCATAAGGTCGTCATCCTCGCCGGCCTTCCGGAGGAACCGCTCCACGAGCGCGCTCTCCTTTTCCAGGATATTGTGATCGAACCGCGCACCCAATCCCTGCTTGCCCATAATCCGCCGCCTGATCGCAGATTCCAGCAGATCGGTCTGCTTCGAGCTCATGGAGCGTGCGCTTGGGGTGGCCAACCACACCATGTCGATGATTGTGACAGATTTTCGTTCATACGCGGACCGGGGGGCATCCTTCGTCCACGCATACCCCCTCGTCAGAGGGCCAAACAGGATGACGACCAAAATGAGCGGCATGGCCAGAGACCGCGGATCGTCAAACACAATCCACCTTTCTTTCCGGTGAGAACGTGCTACAAAAAAGCGACACCACCGCAAGAGCGTGTATCGCATTGCTTTTGTTCGCCTTACTTCCTTTGTTGACGCGCTGTCCTTACCACAGTTTCTTCAGTTTTTCTCCCAGCGCCTTCTTCGCTTTCTCCGTCTCCCGTCCGACCGCGCCTTCCGCCTTGCCCTTTTCCGTGCCGATACGGTCTTCCACCATTTGCTGGTGTTTCTTGATCTCGGCCATGACGGTCTCGATCCCTCGCTCCAGTTCCAGGCTCTTGGTTTCTATACGCGCTTCCAGCTCCTGACGTCGGACGGCTATTTCCTTTTCGATCTCCCCGCGGAGCTCATCCACGCGCCGATCCAATTCCTTCCTCACCCTCACTTTGGCTTCGTCCACCTTTCGTTTCACAATCGTTCGGATCTGATCTTGGAGATAGCGATCCAAATTGGAGGATAACCGGGTATCCATTCCCTCCGCGGTACTCTTGATCTGACCACGCAGCGTGATCAGGTTCAGGTTGTCGTAGATCTCGTCCAGTATCTTCTGAACATCTCCCTTGGGCGCGCGCCCAACAAAACGAATGCCCTCCATCCGGGCGTCCAGATCCACAGAATAGGCGTCCGCATCGAAACGCATATCCAGTGAGACCGATCCCTCTCCACCATCGAAGGTCGGCGGAAGATAGGGGCTGTCCCCCAAATTCAGCCCTTTGAGCGAAAGCTGGGACACCTCGAGCTTGACCGCCTCCGTGCTCTTCTTCCCGCGATAGTCCACCGCTCCGGAAAGGGCAAATTCAAAACCCCTGGCTTTCGATTTGGTTCCCTGAATCGAGAAGGTCGTGGGCGCACCGCTCAGATCCTGATTGGAGGTGATCCCTTGAAGATCTCCCGAGAGCGAAAACACCCTGTCCCTAGCCAGTTTCATCTCTCCGCTCAGGATGACTTGCTTCACCAGAAAATCCGGATAGGCGT
>JAZDJA010000059.1:0-25548 GCA_043804415.1 Candidatus Latescibacterota bacterium
AAGGCCTGGTAATACCAGCTCGATCCCGGCCTCAACCTCGGTAAGACCAACACGCTCAACGACGCCGACCTCGCCGAGTTCGTGAAGCTGCAGGCTTCGAGAGCCTCAGCCCCTGAAGGCCCCAAGACGGGAAAGAGTTGGAATGTAGACACCGGGTCCCTGAGCGCAGCCGAAGGGTTCGACCTTTCCGTGAAAAACCCCAACGGCGGCGAAGAAATCGCGCACCGCAGCCCGGCGAAGATCATGGCCGAGATCGCCGCGCTGGATGCCGAGAGCGCGGAGGTGCTGGCGATGATTCGGCGGTCCCTGAGCGGATCTGATGGCGATTCCCTGAGCGGATCTGATGGCGATTCCCTGAGCGGAGCCGAAGGCGATGCCCTGAGCCCGTCGAAGGGGGGGTTGCTGTGAAGAAAGGGTGGGACAGAAGCACGATTGGCAACTACTGCGAAGTCATCGCGGGCCAGTCGCCACAGGGCAAGTTCTACAATGGCGATGGGGAAGGGATGCCCTTCTATCAAGGCAAGAAGGACTTCGGCGATAGGTTTATTAAGGCACCTACGACCTGGACGACCGAGACAACGAAGACGGCCCGAAAAGATGACATCTTGATGTCTGTCCGTGCACCGGTAGGGCCAGTCAACTTCGCCACGGAAGATATTTGCATTGGTCGAGGGTTGGCGGCAATTCGCAGCAGAGGTCAGTTGGACGTTGATTTTCTTTTTTACCAGTTGTTGCATCTGCAGCCAGAAATCGCGGGTAAAGAAGGGGCTGTGTTCGCATCAATCAACAAGTCGGAAATTGTCGCATTGCCAATAGCGGTCGGGCCTCTCCCCGAACAGCAGCGGATCGTCGGCATCCTGGACGAAGCGTTTGCGGGTCTTGCCACCGCCAAAGCCAACGCCGAAAAGAACCTCCAAAACGCCCGCGCCCTCTTCGAAAGCCACCTCAACGCCGTATTTTCGCGACGGGGCGAGGGGTGGGTGGAGAAGAAGTTGGGAGATATATGCGGTTTTGTTCGTGGGCCGTTTGGCGGAAGTCTCAAAAAGTCGATTTTCGTGGCAGATGGCTATGCCATCTATGAGCAGAAGCACGCCATCTACGACCAGTTCGATGAGGTGCGGTATTTTATCGATGAAGCAAAGTTTAAGGAGATGAAGCGGTTCGAGCTTCGGCCAAACGATCTTATCATGAGCTGTTCTGGAACGATGGGGCGTGTTGCCATTGTCCCTGTCGGCATCAAACGCGGCATCATCAACCAAGCCTTACTCAAGCTGACTCCAACCGCGAATATCTCAAAGGCGTTTCTGAAATTCTGGATGGAAAGTGAAGCCTTTCAGGATGCCTTGAAAGAATATTCGGGAGGTGCAGCGATTCAAAACGTAGCTTCTGTAAAGGTGCTGAAGGAGATAAGAATTCCCCTGCCATCACTCGTTGAACAGGCACGTATTGTTGAGAGCATCAAGTCCTTCTCCACCGAAACCCAACGCCTCGAATCCTTCTATCAGCGCAAGCTGGCCGCGCTGGAGGAATTGAAGAAGTCGCTGCTGCATCAGGCGTTCGCGGGAGAGCTTTAGGAGAAACGGCATGAAAACCGATCCCGTTCACTATCACCTTGGCAAGTTTCCCCCCGGCGAGCTGGAGTGGCGGCGCCTGATTCCGCTGCTTGGCCCGGCCAATGCCGGTCTGGCGCGTTACGATGGGTTGCTGTCGGCGATTCCGAACGCGCAGGTCCTGCTTTCTCCGATGACCACCCAGGAAGCGGTGCTGTCCTCGAAGATCGAGGGCACCCATGTGACCATCGGCGAGGTGCTGGAGATTGAGGCGGGCGGCACATCGGCGGCCTTCACCCAGCCCAAACGCGAGGACGCGGAAGAGGTGCTGAACTACCGCCGTGCCATGCGCGCCTGTGTGGCCGAGATGGAACACCGGCCGCTTTCGCAACAGATCCTGCGCGGAGCCCACGAGCTGCTGATGTTCGGCGTACGCGGGCGGGATAAGGCGCCAGGCAGTTATCGGAAAGAGCAGAATTGGATTGGCCCCAAAGGCTGCATGATCGAGGAAGCCAGCTTCATACCAGCGGCTCCGGTACACCTGCAATGCGGTATGAATGAATGGGAACGCTATCTCGGAAGCACCAACGAGCTTGATGCACTGGTTCAGCTCGCCATTCTGCATGTGGAATTTGAGGCACTCCATCCGTTCAAAGATGGGAACGGCCGTTTGGGGAGAATGTTGATCCCGCTTTTCCTTTTTCAGCGCAAACTGCTGGTCAGCCCGGATTTCTACATGAGCGGCTATCTCGAGGCAAACCGGGAGGCGTATCAGGAGCGGCTGCGAGCGGTCTCCCGCGACGGTGATTGGACGGGTTGGTGTGCATTTTTCCTCCAGGGAATTCGCGAACAGGCCGCAGAGAACGAGCGTCGCGCACGCGCTATTCTGGCGCTCTATGACCGCGTCAAGACGCAGGTGGCCGACCTGACTCATTCGCAGTACGCCATCCGGGTCGTCGACTTTTTGTTCCAGGCACCCATCTTTTCCGCACCGGCATTTACGCAACACTCCGATATCCCCAAACCGACCGCAGCCAGGATATTGGGCATCCTCCGGGAGAATAAACTCTTAATACCCCTTCAGGAAGGTAAAGGCGGACGGGCAGGGATTTATGCATTTCAAGAACTACTCAACCTCGCCGAGGGAGAGAATGTGTTTTGAATCTCGCTCATGAGACATTAAGGTCTTTATGTCTCATAAAATCGAAATTGTGAGACAATTCGGCATGTATGCCTAAACTATGAGACAAAACCACTCCCGGAACCGTCCATGAACGAAGCCGAAACCAGAGCAGAGCACATTGACCCCGCGCTGAAGGCGGCGGGCTGGGGTGTGGTCGAGGGCAGCCGCATTCTTCGCGAATATTCCATCACGCCGGGCCGGATCGAGGGACTGGGCCGTCGCGCCAAGCCGTTGATCGCCGACTATATTCTCAACTATCGCAACACCAAGCTGGCGGTTGTGGAGGCGAAGGCTTGGGATCAAACGTTGACCGAAGGTGTCGCGCAGGCGAAGAACTATGCGACCAAGCTGGCGATCCAGTTCACCTACGCCACCAACGGCCAAGGTATCTACGGCATCAACATGGAGACCGGCAAGGAAGGCGAAATTCCAGTCTACCCCACGCCGGAGCAGCTCTGGGCCGCGACCTTCCCTTCGGCAGGCTCAGGGAGCGCGGGCAGTGAGCTTGCCGAACTGTGGCGCGACCGCTTCGCCGGCGTGCCCTTCGAGGACAAGGGTGGCAGCCATCCGTCCCGCTATTACCAGGACATCGCCGTCGAAAGGGTGTTGGCTGCCATCGCCACTGGACAGTCGCGCATCCTGTTGACACTGGCCACCGGCACGGGCAAGACCTTCATCGCCTTCCAGATCGCGTGGAAGCTGTTCCACAGCCGCTGGAATCTGACCGATTGGAGGAAGGGGGCCGAGCAGACCCGGCGGCCGCGCATCCTGTTTCTGGCCGACCGCAATATCCTCGCCAACCAGGCGTTCAATGCCTTCTCGGCCTTCGCGGAGGATGCGCTGGTGCGGATCGCACCGGAGGATATCCGCAAGAAGGGCAAGGTGCCGACCAACGGCAGCCTCTTCTTCACCATCTTCCAAACCTTCATGGCTTCGGCAGGCTCAGCCACCGGAGACCTCGCCACCGGAGACCTCGCCACCACGACCTCGGTCTCGGACTTGCCGGAAGTTGCTGAACCCGACGAGAAGTCCGGGGGCTACATGTATATTCTCGGGTGTAGTGATGACAGCTTCTACACGGGAAGCACGACAGATTTGCATCTGCGCTTGGAGCAACACAGGATCGGAGAAGGCGCGCAACACACCAAGGCACGGCTGCCGGTCAAACTCCTCTACTACGAGCCATTTGACCGAATCGACGAGGCGTTTGCCCGCGAGAAGCAGGTGCAAGGCTGGGGCAGGGCAAAGAGGGCCGCGCTGATCAGAGGCGACATCAGCAAATTGAGGCAACTCGCGCAGAACAGGTCGGTCCCTGAGCCTGTCGAAGGGTATTTCGGCGAATACCCGCCGGATTTCTTCGATTTCATCGTCATCGACGAGTGCCATCGCGGCGGCGCGAACGACGAGAGCAACTGGCGCGGCATCATGGACTACTTCGCCCCGGCAGTGCAGCTCGGCCTCACGGCCACGCCCAAGCGCCGGGACAATGTGGACACCTACCGCTACTTCGGCGAGCCGGTCTTCATCTACTCGCTCCAGGACGGCATCAACGACGGCTTCCTGACGCCGTTCAAGGTGCGCCAGATCTCCACCACGCTGGACGAATACGTTTACACGCCTGACGACCGAGTAATGGAAGGCGAAGTGGTGTACGGCAAGATCTATCAGGAAACCGATTTCAACAAGATCATCGAGATCAAGGAGCGGGAGGCGCACCGGGTCAAGGTGTTCATGGACGAGATCGATCAGCGCGAGAAGACATTGGTGTTCTGTGCCACGCAAGACCACGCTCTGGCAGTTCGTGACCTGACTAACCTGATGAAAACCAGCAAAGACCCCAACTACTGCCAGCGGGTCACGGCGAACGACGGCGCCTTGGGCGAGCAGCACCTGCGCGACTTTCAGGACAACGAGAAGACCATTCCGACCATTCTGACCACCTCGCAGAAACTCTCCACCGGCGTGGACGCCCGCAACATCCGAAACATCGTCCTGATGCGCCCCATCAACTCGATGATCGAGTTCAAGCAGATCATCGGGCGCGGCACCCGGCTTTACGATGGTAAGGACTACTTCACCATCTACGACTTTGTGAAGGCGCACCATCATTTCAGCGACCCGGAGTGGGACGGCGAGCCCATCGAACCCGAGCCCGAGGAACCCTGTGCGATCTGCGGGCAACTCCCGTGTGTCTGCGAGGAGCCGCCGCCGCAACCTTGCCCGGTTTGCGGTCAGCAGCCCTGCGTCTGCCCGAAGGAGCCTTGTCCGGTATGCGGGAAGCAGCCCTGTGTCTGCGGGAAGAGAGTGCGGACCAAGGTCAAGTTGGCCGACGGCAAGGAACGAACCATCCAGCACATGATGTGCACCAGCTTCTGGCATCCCGACGGCACACTCATGTCGGCAGCGCAGTTTATGGAGCTGTTGTTTGGCAAGCTGCCGGAGTTCTTCCGGGACGAGGAGGAACTCAGAACCATCTGGAGCGCACCGGACACCCGCAAGCGGCTGCTGGAAGGACTTACGGAGAAGGGTTTTGGGCGCGAGCAGTTGGCGGAGATGCAAAAGATCATCGACGCCGAGAAGAGCGATCTTTTCGATGTTCTGGCCCATGTGGCCTATGCCGTTCCGCCCGTGACCCGCGAGGTCCGGGCCGCCAGCGCCAGGATCTATATCAACACCCACTTTGGCGCAAAACAGCAGACGTTTCTCGACTTTGTGCTCCAGCACTACGTGAGCATTGGCGTTGAAGAACTGGACCAGGAGAAGCTCAAGCCCCTGCTGCGGCTCCGCTATCATGACTCCATTGCGGACGCCGTGGCCGATCTTGGCCGCCCGGAGGATATCGGAGCTATCTTCGCCGGATTCCAGCGGTTCTTGTATCAGAGGGCGGTTGCATGAAAATCGAGAAGATACGGGCCAGAAAATGCACTCATCAGACGGCGAGAACGTCGGTGGCGCTGGCGCGGCAGGCTCATTGGCGCCACTGGTGATGCAGGTCGTTCCATCTGTCATGTTTCCCAAACATTCGAAAACACAGGTAGAAGCGAGCGTTCTCACCTTCCCACTCTCTCCGATTCTCCTGGAGCGAGAAAGCGTCCACTCGAAAAGCAAGCTCCGATCAAGGAGCAGCCGCATTACGGAGAAAGCAGTTATGGCTGATTTGGCAGGAAAAATGAAAGTGCTCATCCGAGGCCGGGAGGATGGCAAAACCATCCTGGACCGGCTGTTGCCCGACAAGTCCAAAGACCAGCGTCTCGAGATCTACAATCCCCTCAACATGGAGCTCGGGCAGTTTGTGGTCCTGGACTATGTGGATGGCGAAGGGGTATGGGCTCCGTATGATCTGGATATGGAACACTTCCGGCGCGACACCTGGGAGCTGGTGGAAGTCCTCGCCTATACCCGGGAAACAGGGGGAGCCCGGTTCCCATACACGATATACACGCTGCACGATGGCGAAGACACGGCGTATATCTGGGCGGAGAAGGAGGACGGTGCCCTCAAGCTGCGTCTTCTGGCGCAACGGGACGCGTTCGGCTGGGATGAGAAGCCGGACCTGATCAACCTGCTTGAGGAGGGAGGGCCGCTTTTTGACGAGGAACTTGAGGTGGATGCGGAGAAAGAGGCGCACTGGACCGCCCAACTCGTGATTCTCACCCAGGACGAAAAGCGCGAGGCCGCCATCTCGGAGACGACCTCGGAGGTCCATTCCTTCCTCCATCAGCGCGAGGATACCACCGCAGAGAGCATGGTGCTCTTCGAGATCCAGGAGGGCTGGGTCTACGTGCTCCAAAGCGCGCCGCTTCTCAGAAGTGAGATCAGTATCGTATAGCAGGGCGATCCATGGCGTGCAACGACTCCCGGGGCCGTCAGACCAGAGCACTTCGAACCTATCATTCTTTCAGGAGGTTCCCATGATGAAAACCATCGCCGTTCGAACCACGAAGGTTCAGAATCTGATCGAGTTTTTGGAGGCGCAGGAATACGTGGTCACCGAGTCGGGCGGAGAGGGCGGCCTGACCGTATATGCCGTGCGCCGTTCGGAGGAGGAGCAACCTGTGTTTATGTGGCAGACGGACGGGCTTTTGGCTTTCCGCGTCGTATTGGGTGCGGAGGACAACCTTCCGGAGGAGAAACGATCCGCCTTCTATCGCAGGGTTCTGGATGTCAATACCGAGATCAAACCCCTGGCAGTGGGACTGGACACCGAGAGCGATCCGGCGGTCTTTGTGGTGGAGGCGGCGCTGACGCATGCGCACCTGGATGCGGGCGAGGTACTGAGCGTGCTCAACGCCTTCGATGTGCATCTTACAACCGTGGTGGATCCGATATTGGAGGAGTTTCTGGGATAATCACTGAATCCACCACGAAATACACGAAATACACGAAACCCTTCCCCACATTTTCAGGCACGTTTTTCGTGTGGATCGGATCGACACACTCACCATTCTATTTTCCTGGAACGCGCTGGATGGCAAGGGGTGGAAGGTTTTTCGGTTTCTTTCGTGTCTTTCGTGTATTTCGTGGTTCCTATGGTTCAACAAAGGGAAAGGAGTTTGGCCATGGCATTCTGGGATCGCATAAAGCGGATTGGAGGGGTGGTTGGGGGTGAGGTGGATTCCACCATCGAGCATGTGGAGTATGCCCGTCTTCCTCAGACGTTGGAGCGGGCTGTTCGTGAGAAGGAGGAAGTATTGCGGAAGGCCAAGGAGGGATTCCACACGGCACTGGCCGCGAAGAAGCGCATAGAACGGAGCATTCAGGAGTATGAGCAGCGGGTCGCCAAGAGCCATCAGAGCGCGGTGCGCGCGCTTGAGCTGGGGAAGGAGCCTTTGGCGCAGCAATTCTTGGAGGAGGAGAATAAGGCCAGGACCTCACTCGAACAGTTCCGGGCTCAATCTGTTTCGCATGAGCCGGTCGTGGCCAAGGCTCGAGAGGCGGTCTCCCTCGTGCAGACCACGCTCAATCAGCTCCTTCTGGATCGGGACACGATGTTGAGCCAGAAGCAGCAGGCGGACGCTCGGAAGGCCGTCAATCGGACGCTGGCGGGCTTGGAGACGAGCGGTTCCGCGACGGCCACGATGGATCGGATGAAGCGGCGCCTGGAGCAGGAGGTCGACTCGGCGGACGCATTGGAGGTGATGGCCGGGGAGAACAAGAGTCTCGACGACGAATTGGGGGAGGCGGAGACGATGGCCGGTTCTTCGGCAGCACTTGCGGCACTTAAGGCAGAACTGGAAAGCAAAAATCAGGGGTAACCAAAGAGGCGGTGTTCACGGCCTCCTGCCCGGGCTGTTGTCCGGCCCGGAAGTGCGCCGGTCGAAAAGGGTACACCGGAAGACAGGGAGAGAACCGAAGGCCGGGATTGCCCCCGGCCTTCGGTGCGTGGACACGTGGCGATTTTTCCTCATCTGCGCCCGATTTTGATTTTCAGGCGCATCAGCGTTCCTTTTCCCCAGCACGACAGCAATGTCTGACCTCCCAAAAAAAGCGGCATTTGAGCCCTCGAAAGTCTCATTTTTCATTAGGAAGAATGAGACTTTTTTCGTATTATTGCGCCATTGGAAAAGACAAGGTACCAAGGGTGATCGTAACCGCGAACCGATTGGTTAGCAGTAAAGGCCACTGTCTTACAGAGCGGTTTTTGATGGGGCCGCGTGAGGCATCGGCCTTGATGGGAGGTGGAAGAAAACAGTTGGGCATTGGTTCGGCACGCGGATGCACTCCCGATCTTTTGGAGTGGATCGCCCGGAACGTGTTGTTCCGGATTTCGCACCAGGTTGCATCCGATGGTCCGAATCAGACATGCCCTCGCACTCGATTTCCCGAAAGACACAGCTTGCCCCGATTTGCGGCCCTTTCTCTGGAGGACGCCGCTCTCATTCTTGCGGTTTGCACGCATATTGTTCGTTTCATCCCACCTGTAAAAACAAGCAATTAGGCCTCATTCCTTTCTGTGGAGAAACAACCAACATGTCTCATTTGAAAGACTTCAAGGTTCGCGCCCTGCATTGTGACCATCGGGCTTCGGAGAACGAAATATACGACGTGCTCTGCCGCGCTACGGAGCCGTTAACGCGCTCCTGGGAGCAGTTGGAGCGTGCCCGCAAAATTGCGATCAAACCCAATATGAGGTTTACTCCGGGCAGCGTTGCTCATTTTGAGGGCCGGCGCCGGGAATTGGTGGACGACGCCGTGTTTCGCGCCACCCTGCGGCTCCTGCAGGAGCGCACCTCCGCAGCGATTATCGTGGTGGACGATGCGTATTCCCCAAGGGTCGAAGGCGAGAAGTATCCGACGGACGTAAACTACTGGAAGATCCTCGAGGAGTTCGGCGTGGAGTTTGTGGGCACGTGCGATCCGCCCGTTGTATGGCGCGAGGTGCCGGGTGGTGGTGCGATGTTCGCCCGCTACCAGCTGAACGAACAACTGGCCGATGCCGATGCAGTGGTGTCTCTGGCAAAGATGAAGTCCCATGTGTTTATGGGCGTGACGATGTCTCTGAAGAACCTCTTCGGTTTTCCGCCGATGCCCCCGTACGGAAAGACGCGGACTTATTTCCACCACATCATCCGGCTGCCCTATGTGCTGCCCGATCTGGGGATGCTCACCCGGCCATGCCTGAATATCGTGGAAGGGCTGACCGGGCAATCCGTCCGCGAATGGGGTGGGGAAGGGCGAATCTGCGACACCCTGATCGCCGGGGATCACCCGGTAGCCACGGATGTCTGCGGGGCATGGTTGATGGGGCACGATCCCGCCTCGGACTGGCCGACGCCTCCGTTCCGGCGTGACCGCAATGCGCTTCTGGTGGCGGCGGAGCACGGATTCGGCACCGTGGACCTGGATGAGATAGACTTTCAGAGCGAGGTGACGCGTCCGCTTGGTGCCTTCGACTCGATGGAAACGGATGCGAACGAGATGGTGGTCAATTGGCGCAGAACCACATGCGAGCAAGGTTTGTTTTACCGCGATCGCCAGGCGGAACTCTTGTCCCGGTACGCCGGAGAATACATTTTTCTTCAGGACCGCGAGGTGGTGTGGCATGGTCCCGATCCCAACAATCTTGGGAGCCGTCGGGACTTGAGTGGCGACAAGAAAGACAGCGCGCTCTGGCTGAAATTCGTCGATCCGGATGACGCGGAGGGCGAACACCTTGAGGTGTATGAGGAGGAGCTGAAACGACTCGGATAGATGTCCGGAGTGGTTTTTGGCAGGGCATACGCTGCGATGAGCGCTGTGGGCGGATTGGTCAAAAGCGTCGGGGGAAAATACCCGACGCTTTTCTTTTGCGCCGGGCGTGAAAACAGCCGTCTCATTTTTAGATTGACAAAGGGAATGAGTTTGCTTATCTTCACTTACCGGTAACCGGAGGCGGATCAGCGTGGGGGTTCACTTTCCTGACTCTTGCCACAGCGCGCGCGATGCAAGACCTGAAGGCGCTGCTTCTTTCCAAAGAATGGAATTTCATCCCCAAAAGCGTTTCGAAAGAAATGCCCTTGAAAACAGTTTCCGAACAGCTGGCACGCCTCCATCGCTTCGACCATGAAATAGAGCGAACATTCCGATACCTCTACGGCAGCGCGTCCGATCTTATAGAGAAACGAAAGCGTGCCATCCAATCCCTGCTTGAGGCCTTCCTCCGCGTGTATGGAGATCGCCCGGTCATCTTGGTGCGATCTCCGGCACGGATCAACCTCCTCGGCATGCACGTGGACCATCGGGGGGGACATGTCAACCACATGTGCATTTCCAGGGAAATGCTGGTGGCGGCCGGGCCCCGGGAAGACGACCTTGTCTGCATGCATAACGCTGATCCTCATTTCCAGCCCCGCGCTTTTCGCATCGGAGAGGAGCTGCCGCCGGACCAGACCGGGGACTGGACCAAGTATCTTGAGGATGCGGCGATCGAGCCCGGGGACTGGCAGAACTATGTCCGTGCGCCGATCCTTCGCTTGCAGCACAGGCTGTCCGATCGGATGCTTCGGGGCATGGATGTGATGGTCGCTGGGGATATCCCCCACGGCGTGGGGCTTTCGCCAAACAGGTCAGCGGCCAGATCCTGGGGGAAATGCACTTCCACGGGGGCATCACCGCTCACATCTTCTCGAGCGCGTTGGCGGCAGCGCGCAGAGGGTTTGCCATCCCCTCCTGCCTTGGCCCCTCCGGGCAGGAAGGCGAGGAAGCCAAACTCCAGCACATTTCATGCATGATCCCCGACGGCGCACGGGTCGCGCCCACGTATCGGAAGAAAGGGCATGTGTATGTGATGGAGGCAGGATAGGGGGATGGAGAAGGGCGTCCGGTATCAGGAAAAGGACATAACGCTCCGTGGTGTCCGGCGGCGCCTCCCGTCTTCCGCCTGGAAGGTCCTGCTTTGGAAGCTGCGGATAGAGGGTCGCAGCCTCGAGATCGGTCATCCTCCAAACGAGCATTTGAATACACCGAAGGGAAGGGGCAGACGTTCTTGAGCGTCCCTACCAGACGCATCTCAGTCCACCCAGAGATCATCCAGAAACCAAAATAAGGGTAAGCGGAACCGGAGGCCAGGCGCCTGTTCGGTCTCCAAACATCCTTCCCAAAAAAGAAAGGAGCGTCCCCATGACCGGAGGTTACGTAGGAAAGCTGTTGTTCGTGGATCTCTCCGACGGTACCATAAAGGAAGAGGCATTGGATGAAGGGCTTTGCCGCGATTTTCTCGGCGGGTATGGCATTGGCGCGAAGATTCTCTATGACCGGATGAAGCCCGGCGTGGATCCGCTCGGTCCGGAAAACATCCTGGGCTTTATGACAGGCCCTTTGACTGGCACCCCGGCGCTCATCGGATCGCGGTATGTGGTGGTCGCCAAGTCCCCGCTGACGGGTGGATGGGGCGATGCGAATTCGGGCGGCTATTTTGGTCCAGCGCTCAAATCATCCGGGTACGACGGCGTGTTCTTCACCCGACAATCCAAAAGTCCCGTGTATCTGTTCATCGACGAAGGCCGGGCCCAGCTGAAGGACGCCAGCCATCTGTGGGGCAAGGATGTGGTCGAAACGGACGACCTGCTTACCGCAGAGCTTGGCCAGGATACCCAGTGTGCTTACATCGGTCCCTCCGGAGAGCAGCTCTCGCTGATCTCCTGTATCCTCAATGACAAGGGACGGGCAGCCGGTCGTTCGGGACTCGGCGCCGTGATGGGATCCAAGAAACTCAAGGCCATTGCAGTGAAAGGCAGCTTGCCGATTCCCGTGGCCGATGAGAAGCAGGCCAAAGCACTTAGAAAACAATACGGGGACGCACTCAAGAAGAACGCATTCGCGCAAATTCTCTCCAAACACGGCACTGCGGGTATCACCGCAGGCTCTGCCGCAAGTGGGGATTCTCCGGTCAAGAATTGGGCCGGCTCCGGGACGAAGGATTTTCCCACGGCCTCCAAGATCAGCGATGACGCGGTGATCGCCTATCAGGAGAAGAAATACGGATGCTGGCACTGTCCCATCGCATGCGGCGGGCACGTGAACGTCCGGAAGGGGCCGTTTGCGGTAACTAACGCCCACAAGCCCGAATACGAGACGCTCTGTATGTTCGGCGCGCTGGCGCTCAACGACAACATCGAGGCCATTACCAAGGTCAACGACATCTGCAACCGGGCCGGATTCGACACCATCTCCGCCGGATCGGCCGTCTCCTTTGCCATCGAGTGCTACGAAAACGGCGTCCTCACCCAGGAAGACACCGGTGGATTGGAGCTGACCTGGGGGAATGCCGAAGCCATCGTGGCCTTGGTCGGGCAGATCGCCCGGCGCGAGGGACTCGGGGCGCTCCTGGCCGACGGGGTCCAGCAGGCCGCGTTGCGCATCGGAAAAGGATCGGAGCAATATGCCGTCCACGTGGGGGGGCAGGAAGTGCCCGCACATGATCCCAAACTGTCGCCTGGTCTGGGAATGGTCTATCTTCTGGACGCCACGCCGGCACGACATACCCAAGGCTGGGGTCCCGGAGAGGGAGGGATGGACATCGGCGAGCATGACTATCTGGACTATACGGGGCGCGGCGAAGACCAGAACAAGGCGGTGAACAGCACGCATCTGATCAACGCGGCGGGGCTCTGCCTGTTCGGGCACATGAGCATGGACGGCCGGTCCATTCCCGAGTTTCTCACGGCGATCATAGGCCGGCCCTATACCATGGCGGAATGCCTGGAAATCGGAGAGCGTATTGCCACGATCCGGCACCTGTTTAACCTGCGGGAGGGGCTCAATCCCCTCGATCGTTTCGCAAACAGCCGGGTTGCCGGCGATCCTCCCCTCAAGGAGGGACCTCTCAAAGGGGTTACTCTGGATATGGACCGGATGGTGGGAGATTACCTGAAGGTGATGGACTGGGATCCAAAAACCACCATGCCCAGCACCAAGAAGCTGGCTGCTTTGGGATTGAGGGCCTAGTCCCCGGTTCCAGCGTTCGGCCAAGGGTTGTGCCTTCCATGTGGATGTGCGGAGGGGAATGCCTGCGCCGGTCGGAGGACGGATTCTGAGGACCTCCCACAGGATGTCGGTATCCCGCGGGAGGTTTGTCGAGTGTTCTTTCTGTGGGAAAGGAGGAAGGCGGCCAGTTCTCGCGGCCCGATGCCGTGGGATCCAGCCACGCCCATTTTATGAAGTATGTGGTAGTGGAGTGGCACGCGGAACCCATGGTGGTCAAACGATCGGTGTTTATCGCAAGTTGTGCGCCGGTACATACCAAGGAGGAGGCCAGGCTCTTTTTGGAGGCCATGCGCAAGAAATACCCGAAGGCGAGTCATTATACCTACGGATTTCGGATTGGACCCACTGCGGGCCTTGAGGGGATGTCGGACGACCGGGAACCGGCAGGCACGGCCGGGCAGAAGATCCGGTTCGTGCTGCAGCGCCGGGAATTCACGGATACGATCGTGGTGGTGACGCGTTTCTACGGGGGAACGAAGCTGGGTCGGGGGGGACTGGCACGGGCCTATGCACACGCATGCGGACAGGTCTTGGACGAGGTGGCGTGGGAGGAGAACTGAAGACGGATCAAGGGAACCTGCGCGACCGGCACCCGTTTACTTGGAGGACACTCCTCTCAAGCGCGGAAGGCTCCCGTCCTTCTGGCAGGCGGGAGAAAGCGAAGAGGGTGTGTCTCCGGTGGAACACGACCGCATACCTAAGAAGGGAGGATGACCATGGCGTTCACCTTGCAGATCGGGGATAGGGCTCCGAACTTTGCGCTCCCCGCAACGGATGGAAGATCTTACAGCCTGGGTGATTTTGCCCGCGCCGAGGTGTTGGTGGTCTTCTTTACATGCAACCATTGCCCTTTTGTGACCGGTTCGGATGAAGAGACGCGTGCGACCGTTGCGCGTTTCACGGACAAGGGGGTTGCCTTTATCGGGATCAACGCCAACAGCCAGAACACCCATCCGACCGACGATTTTGCCCATATGGTGGACCGGATGGATGCGCATCATTTCCCATGGATTTATGCGCGGGACCAGTCCCAAGAGGTGGCGATGGCCTACGGGGCGCTCCGAACGCCGCATTTTTACGTGTTCGACAAAGACCGGAAACTCGTCTACACCGGTCGAGGTGTGGACAATCCGCGCGATCCGGAAAAGGTAACCGTCCATGACCTCGACCGGGCCCTGGAGGAACATCTGGCGGGGCAGGCCATAGGCGCGCCGATGACCAATCCGATCGGCTGCAATGTTAAGTGGGATGGGCAAGACGCGCACTGGATGCCGCCTGAGGCGTGCGATCTGGTCTGAATTGCTGTTCGGGTCCAGGTTACAGATGGCCAACCAACCCCAACAGCCCATCTCTCTTCCGTTCGAAATGGCGCTCCTTCACGAAATAAGCCATCTGAGGGGGGATGAGAGGATGTAGCGCTCTCAAAAAGAGTCCTGACGAAATCCCGTCGCGAGGCCGTATTGCACGAGGCGCGAACCATCCTGCTGGAACTTAAGGGGGCTCGGCCATTGAGGCCAGGAGAAATGGAGCCTTCGCGCTGACGGGCTTGCTGGACCAGAAACGAACGAACTGCTGAAGCCGCCGATTTTGTGACGACGCAATCATCCACCCAGAAATCCTGTTCGCCAGAGGGGCGCCGGATGTTGGAGGAGGCTGGTATGTATACCGTGATAGGCGCTTTCGTGGTAATTGTGGCAGGCGTCTTGTGGTGGGCTCGTGGCCAACGTGTCATCGATTTGAGTCCAGTATATCTTCCTGTTGAGCCAGATTCCAGCGGCACCTTCACCGCTCAACTGATGTATAAGAATTGGTTTACGGGGATATTCCGGCCCATCAGCGGGACGATTATCTCCACTGGGCCTCCGAATAAGGTGCAGGTAGATCCGGCGCAGGTAACGACCACCAGAGCCAGTGAAAGGACAGCCACGTTCACCGTTACGGTTCTTGCCAGCGGTACCAGTAGGATTACAGTGAACGGAACCTCCCGAAAGGGAACGCATAGGAGGGCGAAAGTCCTGGTTGCGGTCCCATAATGGGAGATTCTGATCTGCGATGGGGAAGGGGAAACGATGCCATAAACTGTTTCCCCTTCCTTATTGTGCCCAGCTTCTTGTGGAGTTTGTGCGAGGAAGCCGGAAAAAGATCCTTGATGGAAGCGCGAAAACCGGCCATTCTTTGACGAAACGAAATGGCCTGGCGCACCCATGTGGATCCAGAAACCCCATTGGCATAGTCAGATCTTGAAAGATTGCAGAGCGCAGTACAAGAAGAGACCTGGCGCATTGATGGGAAAGGAGAACCGATGAGCTACGCTATTTCCAAGCAGGTGGATTGTTCGTATGAAGAGGCCGTCGCCAAAACAAGAGAAGCGCTCAAGGTGGAGGGTTTTGGCGTTCTGACAGAGATCGATGTGCAGGCTACGCTCAAGAAGAAACTCGATGCCGACTTCCGTCCGTACTGCATTCTGGGGGCGTGCAACCCGCCCTTTGCGCTCCGCGCCCTGCAGGCAGAGCCCAACGTGGGATTGTTCCTCCCGTGCAACGTGATCGTGCAGGCGGTCAGTGCGGACGTGTCGGAGGTTGCCGCCATAGACCCGGTCGCTGCCATGGCGGCCATCGAAAACCCGGCACTTGCCGGGATCGCATCAGAAGTGAAGGTGAAGCTGGCCAGGGTCATAGACAGTCTGTGAGCCGCCGAATCAGCCGATAGAAGGGGCGCAAAGTTGCGCCCCTTTGTCGTGTTCGGGAGGATCCGAACGGGATGGTTGTTTCGTTGCGCTTCCGGGGACGCGGCATGGTACCGGACAGGGGTTTCCGAAAACTGGGAGGGGGATGTTGGACTCCATTCGGGGAAGATGTGTAGAATAACCTGATCCAACCCCGAAGCACTGCAGTCTTCGTCCATTCGCGATTCTCTGGGGTCAGTGGTCATCGAAGAGCGGCACAGGTCCATTCGCTTTTGGAGAGAAGTTCCATGCCCCTCCCGTCGAATGAACAACCTGATCGGTAGTAAGCCGGATCGCGACATTCCTCAGAGCGCCACTCAAGAAGAGGGGAGTCTTTCAAGAGAGGAAGGAGAAAATGAAATCGAGCAGCGAACACTGGGATGCCGTATTCTCCAATACGGAAGATGCAAAGCTGGGATGGTATGAAAAGGATGTGTCCCAAACACTGGCACTATTGGATCAGATTCCAGAATGGGGAAAATCCACCGTATTTCTCCCTGGAGCGGGCACTTCCGTGTTGATCGAAGAACTGCTGTCGAAAGGGGCAAATCTGGTGCTCAACGATATCAGTGCTGAGGCACTCACCCGAGTCAGGAGCAGGCTTGGTGACGAAGGCAGAGCAATCAAATGGTTTTGCCAGGACATTGCCCAACCCGTTGGGGGGGCAATCCCAGAGGTCGACGTATGGATTGACAGGGCCGTTCTGCATTTCCTGACCGACGAAGAGGATATCAAAGGGTACTTTGAAAATGTAGGATCCACTGTGAAATCAGGTGGTCACGCCCTGTTTGCCGAGTTTTCAAAGACAGGGGCAACAAAATGCGCGGGCCTGACTCTGCATCGATATTCCGTCGAGGAACTATCGGGAAGATTGGGTTCCTCGTTCAAACTCGTTTCCCAGTTTGACTATACCTACATAAACCCCTTTGGGGATCCAAGACCGTATATCTATGCTCTGTTCGAAAGAGAAATGTGAAAGGCAAGGACCCTCAAATCGCGGCACCGGACAGTCTCTCGTTCCGTTTCAACATCGAGGGTACTCGTTTGCCGGGAGTACGTAAGAGCCACATGCTGGACATGGTGCGGACTCGGACCTCGATTTCCGGCAGAATGACACTGGAAGGCCTCAACGCGGGCAGCAAGGTGGAAGCCCGGATTGTGGCATACAACAGCGCGGAGTTGTTGCTCAGGTTCCCCGAAAGGATGGAAGAATTTGACCCCATTTGACATTCCGAAAACGCCCTGGGAACTCGTTGCCAGGCAGCGCGACATCGTGAGGCGACTGTTCAACAGGGAATACGACCTGTCCAATCCGGTCATGGAAATCGGCTGGCCGTACCAGTTTGACTCGGCGATCGGCACGATCCATGACTTCGATTACTTTACGGAGGCGTCTCGGCGTGTGAACGATCCGGAGTTTGACGTGCTCTGCCAGCTTGAGGCCGTGCGGCATCAGATCGAATGCCTCAAGGCGAGCGCCGAGGTGGGGCATGTTCTTGCCAACGTCCCGGCGTTTGACATGATCCATTTCGGCACCGGGCCGCTGGCCACCGCCTTCGGATCCAAAATGATTCTGCGCGAAGGGGCGCAACCCGCCTTCGAACCCGCGGTGCACACGCCCGAGGAGGCGATGCGCCTCAAGAAGCCGGATCTCTTTCGGGACGGGATCTGCCCAAAAATCCTCGAGCGCATCCGGTACTACAACCGGGCGACCCGGGGGGAGGTGCTTCTGACGCCCTGCGACACGGCCGGGCCGTGGAGTGTTGCCACTTCGATCTGGCACTATGAGGATATGCTCGAAGCCATCCACACCGCGCCGGAGGCTGTGCATTATCTGCTCGATCTGGTCACGGAGAGCATGATCGAATGGATCAACATCCAGGAGACCTTCATGGGCCGCTGGGGCCGGAACCACGGCGCCTTTTCATTTCCGTGCCTGCCGCGCGGGATTGCGATCGGAGACGACTGCCTGGTGGCCGTCTCGCCAGCGATATGGGAGGCGTTTTTCATGCCGTACAATAATCGGCTGTCTCGGGAGTACGGCGGGCTGATTACCTATCACTGCTGTATGCGGTATGAGGGGCATTTCGAGTCCATTGCCAAGACGGATGGGTTTATCGCCTTTGACGCCAAGACGAGCCACAACGATTTTGAGAAGATCGCCGCGACCCTGGAAAGACACCGTGCCATCTGGACGTGCCCGTGCGAGCCGGGGGACATGGACTACATCCGCCGCTTGGCCGGTAAGGCGGGCATGCTCTTTTCGGTCAAGGGCAGAGACCGCGCGGATGCCATCTGCCAGACCCGCGACTTTCTGGCGGCATTGCGGGAAATCGGATGAGCAGGGGGACGCACCTGCCGCGCCCCGGATCCGTTTACCCATCCCGTCGAATGTGAAGTTCACAGAGTGCACGAAATCGTAGATACTATGGCGTAACCTGATTATGGGAGATTTTCAACTACACCAGAATAGCAGCGTTTGTCACTCTGAACGCAGTGAGGAGTCTCCACGCCAAGTCGCAAAGTACGTCATCCTATTTGTGATTTCGTGTACAAAGTGGGCAATAAAGCAGAGGGCTGTTCTGCAATCTGTAGCAGATCCCAGGTTAAGAAGAGGCCGTGAAGTGAAGGAGGGCGGTTATGTTGCCAGCAGTTGATTTCTGTGGATGCCGAGTGACGCGGCTGATTCTGGGAGCAAACCCTTTCGGAGGGTTCAGCCATCAGTCGAAGCAGCGAGACGAAGAGATGTTGAAGTACTATACCGATGAGCGCATCCTCGAAACTTGGGAACGGGCAGCGTCAGCCGGCATCAATACCATGATCACCAACAATGAGACAGAGCACGTTGTCCGGGCGGTCGAAAAGTATCTGCGTGCAGGAGGGTCCCTGCAGTGGATTGCGCAGATCGCCTGCCGGACAAAGCGCACCATGTTCGATGCCATTGACGAAGCGGTGCACATCGGGTGCTGCGCCCTTTACTTCCACGGAGCCTACGTGGATGAGTGCTACCAGAAAAGAGATGAGGAGACGCTGCGATCCTGGTGCGACCATGCCCGGTCGGCCGGCATACCGGTCGGGGTGGCGGGACACGCGCCGGAAGTGCACCTGTGGGCTGATGCTATGGACGTCACGGACTTCCATGCCGTGTGCTGCTTCAACTGCGGCAGTTTGCACGGCGGGAAAGGGGACCGGTTCAGACTGGGTGATGTGGCAACGGCCTTGGCGTGCGTGCGTCGCATTGAAAAGCCGTGCATCGCGTACAAGATCATGGGAGCCGGGCGCATCGATGCCCGAATGGCCTTCGAACATGCTTTCGAGCACATCAAGCCCACAGACGTGGTGAACGTCGGCATGCACCGTGGTGACAAAGACGATATGGTCGAGGAGAATGCGGCAATGGTACGAGATATGCTGTCAGGATCCTGATCCGTGGATGCGATCGGATGCGCTGTTCGAGCGGCGGGAATGCGCGGTGGTTGGCCATTGAGGCTGCCGGCTACAGCCAGGGTGAGAAATAGCGTAAGTAAAGAGCGCCGTGATTTGCCGGAAATCAGGCCGATTCCGGCTGCGAGAGCTCCCTGGATTCCCGAAGGGGCTGGTGCCCGAGCCAGCCGGACAGACCGGTTTCCTTCTGCGGGTATAGGGACCCCCAAAGCAAACAGGAAGGTTCTAAATGCGCGGCAGGACCATGTCATGTCTTCTATCTTTCTTGCTGCTGATTGGGCAAAGCGTGGTCTTTTCCCAAACCGCTGCCTGGCATGGACAAGGATCGGGCTGGCTTTCAGGCAACCCAGGCCCGCTGATTTCGCAGGCAGGTTTTCGGTATATTCCAAATCTCTCCATTGAAAAGAAGATAAACAGCCATCTGGTTGCGGACGCAGAAATATCGCTTAACACCTATGCGCTGGGAAATTTCGAAAACGGGGAAAACCGGGAAATGGAAAGCGCGCTCAGGCCCTATCGGCTTTGGGTACGTGTTGCAGGCAACCAGTTTGATGCCCGCGTGGGATTGCAGAAGATCAATTTTGGCTCAGCAACACTGTTTCGCCCTTTGAGGTGGTTCGACCGTATTGATCCGCGGGACCCGCTCAAGTTTACCGATGGGGTCTATGGATTACTGGTGCGCTACTATTTTCAGAAGAACGCTGCCATTTGGCTGTGGGGACTCCGTGGTAATCAAAAGCTAAAAGGCTGGGAGACCGCTCCGACCGAAGACCATGGACTGGAATTCGGCGGACACCTGCAAGTGCCTTTGTTTACAGGGGAAGCCGGGATAACGTATCATCACCGTAGAGCCGATTTCTCCCGGGTACCTGCGCTCTCTGCTGTTTCAGAGGAAGCGTCAGTTGATGAAAGCCGCTTTGCGTTGGACGGCAAATGGGACATCGGAATCGGGCTGTGGTTTGAGGGAAGCCTTATCCAGCGGGACACCTCCATCCCATCCATGAAATACCAGCGCATGGGGACAGTCGGCGCTGATTACACGGTTGGCATGGGGAATGGATTATACGTTCTCACGGAATTCTTCCGTTCGGAAAACTCCTCTGACCTGTTTGGAGCGGGGGACGGCATTCAGTCCAGCGGATCATCGATAAGCTATCCGATCGGCCTGTTCGACCGCGTATCGGGCATTCATTACTATGACTGGACAAATGCCCGCCATTACATACTGTTAGACTGGCAGCGAATCTACGACAGCTTTTCGTTTCATGTCATCGGTTTCTCCAATCCGGAAACTGTCCGCCTCCATCAAATGGAAGCGGGCAGTAAGGGTTTTTCAGGGAATGGATTTCAGGTAATGGTCGTGTTTGATCACTAGCAGAAAAGGGAAACGGAACGTGGGAATCCGGAGCACAGCTATCGTGGGTATTCCGCTCTCCGCACTGGGCATCATTTTGGCGTTTGACGGAGGTAGAAATGAACCATCTTCTTTTGATCAAAACGGCACACCTCAGGAAAACATATCCCATGGGGCTGACCACCTTGGTGGCACTGGATGATGTGACTCTGACTTTTGGGAAGGGAGAATTTGCCGGACTGGTCGGTCCCAGCGGCTCCGGCAAAACCACACTGCTCAACATCATCGGTTCGCTGGACACCCCGAGCGAGGGCAGCGCTGAGGTGATGGGAAGAAAAGTGGAGACGCTTTCCCATAAAGGCGCTGCCCAGCTGCGCAACCGGCATATCGGGTTCATCTTTCAGACATTCAACTTATTGCCGGTTTATACTGTTTTTGAGAATGTTGAATTTCCTCTGCTGCTTCAGAATATGCCGACCTCACAACGGAGAAAATCAGTCATGGAAGCGCTGGATTGGGTCGGGCTGGCCGATCGTGCCCCCTCAAAACCGGCCCAGCTTTCGGGCGGACAGAGCCAGCGCGTGGCCATTGCACGCGCGATTGTAAAGAAACCGGATCTGGTACTGGCGGATGAACCGACTGCCAATCTGGACGCGGAAAATTCGCACCATATTATGAGGACCATGGTTGCGCTAAATGAGAGTCTTGAAACAACCTTCATTTTTGCCACCCACGACGAAAAGGTGATGCAGTATTTGAGAAGAATCATTTCGTTGGATGATGGCAGAGTCAAGAAGGATGAGATCTTGAATACGGAGGCGAGGAAATGATCATTCACAAGCTTGCCTTCAAAAACATCTATGCCGCCGGTCTGCGCACCTGGCTCAGCGCGATCGCACTGTCGTTTTCATACGTGGCCATCATTTTCCTGCAGGGGCTGTATAACGGAATGAATGACCAGATAGAAAAGGCAACAGTGGATGCCCAGTACGCCGGCGGACAATACTGGCAGATGGATTATGATCCCTATGATCCACTGTCCCTGGAGGATGCCCACGGGGTAATCCCGGAAAATCTTGCGAACTTGATCGCAGCGGGGAAGGCGACGCCCATTCTGATCCGCCAGGCGACCCTGTATCCCAATGGCCGTTTTCAAAATGCGCTGATCAAAGGAATTGAACCGAGCCAGCGCATTCTATCCATTCCGGTCTCAGTCCTGGAAACGGATGAGGCACCCATCGCAGCGTTAATTGGCAGCCGGATGGCCAAAAGCACCGGACTTGAAATGGGCGACTATGTGACCGTTCGGTGGCGGGATGCCAACGGCACCTTCGATGCGGACGAAATCAAAATCGTTGAAATCATGAAAACCGACGTTTCGGATATCGATAGCGGACAGCTCTGGATTTCCATCGAAAGAATGCGCAAGATGACCGCCATGCCCCATGAAGCCACGATCATCGTCCTGGAAAAAGGGTCGCCGTTTGGTGAGCCCGTTGATCATTGGAAGCACAGGGATCTTGAGTTCTTGATGCGGGATCTAAGGGCGCTTTTCCTGACAAAATCAATTGGAGGAAGCATTTTCTATATCGTTCTGCTGTTGTTGGCCATGCTGGCCATCTTTGACACGCAGATACTATCCCTCTTCCGAAGAAGAAAAGAGATGGGCAATTTGATGGCCCTTGGCATGACGCGCTCGAAGATCATCGGACTCTTTACGTTGGAAGGGGCGATGCATGCGGTGCTGGCGGCCTTTGTAGCGGCTGTTTATGGACTGCCCCTCCTCATGTATGTGGCTGCCACCGGATATGGTCTGCCGGAAGCCACGGATAGTTTCGGCTATGCCATGGGGAACAGGATTTTCCCGACGTATACAGCCGGCCTTATCATCGCCACAACCGCGCTTGTTCTCACGGTCACCACTATCGTCAGCTATCTGCCGACCAGACGAATTGCCAGACTGAATCCAACCGATGCGCTCAGAGGAAGATTGAGCTGAAGAACGGCAGTGGAACGCGTTCTCCGTTCCTCCGTTTTCGGGCATGGAGAGGGAAAAGATTATGATAGGGTTTCTACTAAAGGGACTGATGCGGGATCGCTCACGGTCCCTCTTTCCGATAATAACCGTTTTTGCGGGCGTTTTTCTGGCGGTCTTTTTGTACTCATTTATGAACGGCATGCTATCGGATATGGTCAAGTCCACCGCTCATTACCAAACCGGGCACTTGAGAATAGTGACGCAGGCCTATGCCCAAGAAGCCGGTCAAAATCCCATCGACCTTGCACTCGTCGGAGTGGATGAGTTGCGTCGGAGTCTGAATGAGAAATATCCCGCCATGATCTGGACGCCGCGCATCCAATTCGGCGGTATCCTGGATATTCCCGACGAAAACGGGGAAACGAAAACCCAGGGGCCGGTTACCGGCATGGCTGTCGATCTGTTCTCCCAGTCCAGTCCCGAACACAGACTGCTCAATATCAAAGACGCGATCATCCGAGGACGCATGCCCAAACAGCCCGGCGAGATGCTCATTGGCGATGAATTCGCGAGAAAACTGGAAGTGGCGCCCGGTGATACGGCCACTTTGATCAGTTCGACGATGTACGGCAGCATCACCACGGCGAACTTTAGAATTGCCGGCACGGTCCAGTTTGGCATTGCAGCCATGGATCGCGGCGCCCTCCTCGCGGATATTTCCGATATTCAGTCTGCCCTGGATATGCAGGATGCGGCCTGCGAGATATTGGGGTTTTTCCCGGATGATGTCTATTCTGATGAACAAGCCACTCTCGTGGCGGCGTCCTTCAATGAAGCATTCAAAGAGGCCGATGATCCCTTTTCGCCGCAGATGGGTACCCTGCCGGAGGAAAGCGGGCTGACCGATTATCTGGCCATGATCGATTCAATGGGCCTTTTCATCATTGCGATATTTGTGGTGGCCATGTCAGTGGTCCTGTGGAATGCCGGTTTGATGGGAAGCCTGCGTCGGTACGGGGAAATTGGCGTACGGCTGGCGGTTGGCGAAGACAAAGGGCATGTCTATCGAACGTTGATTCTGGAATCCGTGGTCATAGGGTTCTTCGGTTCGGTGCTGGGGACGCTTGCCGGTGCCGGTGTGGCCTACTTGATGCAGGTTTACGGACTCGATTTCGGGTTTCTTTTCAAAGGTTCCTCCCTCATGATATCGAGTGTCTATCGCGCGCAGGTGACTCTCGGCAGCTTTGTCGTCGGATTCGTGCCGGGGATGCTCTCAACCGTGCTGGGAACCTCCATTGCCGGAATGGGCATCTACAAAAGGCAAACGTCCCAACTGTTCAAGGAGCTTGAGGTATGAGCTATCTGATGACGGCTATGATCGTGATGTTTCCCGGGCTGCTCTTTTCTCAAACGCCGCTGGCCGATGATATACTGAAAAGAGTCGATGCAAACACCCTATCCGACAGCAAAATAGTGGTCTCCAAAATGATCGTGCACGGCAGACGCAGTCAAAGAACGATCGAGGCGAAATCGTGGCAGAGAAACATCGACGAATCATTTACCGAATATCTCGCGCCTGCCCGCGAGAAAGGAACCAAGATGCTGAAACTGGGCGATCAGCTTTGGACGTATTCGCCATCAACCGACCGGACCCTTTCAATCAGCGGACACATGCTCCGGACCTCCGTGATGGGTTCGGATCTGTCGTATGAAGATATGATGGAGGATCCCTTATTGCAGCATATGTATCACGCCGAAATAGTTGGGGAAGATACTCTCATGAACCGTCCGGTTTGGATGTTGGAGTTGAAAGCGAAAAAAGAAAATATCGCCTACGACAGCAGAAAGCTTTGGGTGGACAAGGAACGAAATATCATATTGAAAGAACATCTTTATGCCAAAAGCGGCAAATTGCTGAAGCAGGTGGATATACACGAGGTGGTGGAAGTGGAAGGAAGATGGACTGCAAAATCACTGACCTATGATGATGTGCTGAAAGAAGGGGATGGCACCCAGATGATTGTTGAATCCATTGTTTTTGATGAACAGTTGCCCGATCACCTTTTTTCCAAGGCATCCCTGCGGAAGTAGATGGGAATATTGAGTCCTGCTAAGTTGCCCATCGGATGAAAGTACATCTGTTTTCATCCCGATCACTATTTGGCTCTGGAGAAAACGGCCACTGAGCCGATGGTTCCATATGGCAGGTTTCGCATGGGCTTAGGTTCTGTGCTATTGATGTGTCGGGTAGGTTGTCCGCTCCTCGTCAGGCCGCGGGAACTGGCGTTTGCGATCGAAGCGAAAATGATGAAGACAAAGGCGAGCATGATCTGATGGTAATCGGCAGGTTTTAGCTGGGCGAATCTCTTGAATAGGGGGAGAGCCGGACATCGGAAACAACCCGAAAAGGCCGGTTGTCATGTGTTGGGTTGCTTCCTTCCCAAGCCCAGCCGGGGGGAGGATGAAAGAAATCTGTTGACAGAAGCTCAACGCGCAGTTATCTTCGTGTATATGCGATCCTTTTTGGCTCCTTCTCATGGAAGGGAGTTAGACGTCAGTCTGCTTATGAAACAAGATTCAGTGCCGCTATGATTGATTGACCGAATTGACAGGGCGTGAGACAGATTACGATAACCAGCAGCGCGCAGTATGAGCAGAGTTGGCCACCGCCAACAATTGCGCGAAATGAGCAAGGTGGGTCATTGATGACAAAAAAAAATGCAAGCGAAACGAAAAGACCGATTGAGTCCTACGAGCACAAAGACAAGCAGCGGGCCAACAATCCGCCCGTGGGGCTGGTGACGCCTGACACCGACCCGGAAGCGGGTGAGAAGAAAAAGTCCTACACCT
>JAZDJA010000060.1:0-7330 GCA_043804415.1 Candidatus Latescibacterota bacterium
ATGGGCGAAGAACCACTGAAGGTTTCATCCATCGCGAGGATGTCGCGGATCACCGGCGTGGTTTCATGGCCCTCGTTGCTAAACCATGCCACCCATTCCATGACCGGATAATCCATGTATTCTGTGCACTCGACCCGGACACACAGCCCCGTCTCAGGGTCCGTGCCCTCGAAGACCGCCTCATGGATATTGGCGTCGATGTGGCATCTGCTTGAAACCGGTTTCCAGTCCGCCGGGATGCCACGAATGGCTCTGTCGTCCAGCACGAAGGAGACTGGAAGACCGGTAGGATCGGAGAGGAAGCGTCCCGCCCATTCTCGGCTCTTCTGCATATCTGCGGGATTTGTGACAGGGATAGCGTGTGTTGTATTCATTGTGGTTCCTTTTCTGAGTTCGTATCCAGCGAGGGACAGAGTCGACCTTTGGGGGAATGCGGTTTCCTTCGTCCAGACCCTTAGGGTCTCCAAGACCCTAAGGGTCAACCTCCGAAATGCAAAGCCGCTCCACAGGGGAAGAGGACGCAGAGGAATCCTTTCGGGAATGCCACATGTCAAGCCCCATAGGAGAATTCTTATCCATCAACCTTGTGGTGCTTGATTCGGGAGATTCCAAAATGAGCTTCTCTGCTCCAGACCTTCAGGGTTTCCAAGACCCTAAAGGTCTCCCATTTTGCGAAACCGACCCACAGAACATATCCTGGAAGCAGTTTCTGAGCTCTAACATTGAACACCCCTCTGGGCTTGGATAAGTGGGTTTCTGAGAGAGTCCAGTCTTCCTCATCCCCCGGAATAGACCGAAGGCTGCAGACCCTGCACCACGTCAAAGCCACCGACCTTCAAGAGCGGGATCCTCCTGCGCCGGGACCCATGCGCCTCCCACGCGGCCATTTCCTCCCGGTGTCCAATGCGCCGTATCCATTCCCACCCATCGGGGTTGTCCGGATCGATGTCCCAGATAGCGATTTCATCCACGCCTTTCTCCCATCCTTCGGCCACCGTTTTGGGCGTGGTGGGCGTGGGCTCCCGATAGCCCGGAAAGAGAACAAAGTCGCAGCTGTGCTTCTTGCAGCACGCGAGATCCTCCTGATTCACCCCTTCCTGACAGATGAAGCTGTCCAGCAACCCCTCCGCGATCCAGGATCTGAAATCCAATCCCTCCGCCATCGGGGTCTTGCCGCACCAGACGTCTTTCCCATTGGGCCAGGCCCAGATCGAAAGCGCCAGGTGCTTGCCCCGCTCCTGTCCGATCTCGTCCAGTATCCGGCGCGCCCCGCGCACAAAGGCTCCCATCAACTCGCCGCGTACCCCGTGCAACCTGGGATCTGCGGGATCAACCGCGCGCGCATCCTCGCCATAGAGCTCCTGAAACCGATCCAAAACGGGCTGCTCATACCAGACAAAATGCGGCCCGCGCACAAAACACAAATTGATCCCATCCACATCGAATTTCCGAGCGGCCTCATCGATCATGGCCAGCATGAATGCTCGGACTTCCTCAAACGCGTAGCTCGCCTTCTCCACCGGGGTACCGTCCTGCATGACCTGCCTAAACTCCGGATGCCGGGCAACCATCCCCTCCTCATCCCGATAGGGCGGCAATCCCCCCCCAATGCCCAATCGGAACATGATGTCAAACTTGAGCCCCATCTCGTGCACGTGTTCGGCGATGACCTCCTGAGGGACAATCCCCTTGGACGAAATCATATCCAAGAAGGTGTTATACGCCCCCTTCTGGCCCAGCATATACGCCGTGGTGCCGGCCCCTTCCACCAGGCGGGCGCGATTACGATCCGGCCAGAACGTGCCCACCTCGGAGGGATAGTTGGTGATCTCCCCGTAATTGACTGCCCAGAGCACCTTGCCCACATCGGAATAGCGGTAGCATTCGACCTGCTCCATGATGTGCTCCCGGGTCGTGTATTCGTTGCCCCAGAAGAACATCCCATCAATGGTCGCCACGAGCTTTTTCGTGTCCGTCCGAGCGCGGTCTCCTTCTATTTCAACCACCTGATCCGCGCTCAAGGGAACGAGCTTGACATAGGCCACCAGGGCCTTTTGTGCCGACTGCCCATTCACCTTGCCGATCACAAAATCCTGCCCGGTCAGATCCGCATGCTTGAAGAAGACCTCCTGGAGCGCCGTCTCCGTCTGACTTACGCAAATCTCCGGCTCCCGAACCCGGCAAAACGCCGCGTCTCCGCTGAGTCGGAACTTGATGGTACAGCCGTCATCGTAAGCAAAATAGGGATTCCAATATCCCACATAGATCGAATACCAGCCCGAGACCCCAAGCGGGAGGGTAAGCTCCGGTGCGGTGATAAAAGAGAGCGCGCTCACCAGCGTGCCGCTGACCACATCCGTCTCATACGGGATAAGCGTCCAATGCCCCTTCTCCTGTCTTTCCGACAGCGCGGAGGCCGGCCTGCATTGACTCATGTCCGATAGATAGATCATGATGGGTTCCTTTCCCTCTGGTGGTTTCGTGTTCCATGCATCAATCCCTTGCCTCGTACACCTGAAATGCGACGGGCTCCTTTCGAATCCTCCCTGAAGGATACACCGTCGTCCGCTACCCTACGCCCCCTCCCGATTCCGACGGATCACCCCCCGGAGTACACGGCAGGCTGCAATCCCTGCGCCGCATCCAAGCCGCCGAGGGTCAAGAGGGGAATCCTGCGACACGCCGACGGGTGCTCCTCCCATGTGGCCATCTCCTCCTGGTGCCCGATACGCCGCATCCATGCCCATCCTTCGGGATGGTCCGGATCGATGTCCCAAATGGCGATGCCATCCACACCCGCCCGGTAGGCCTGGGTGACCGTCTCCGGCGTGGTAAAGACGGGCTTCCCCAAACCGGGGAACAGGACAAACTGACAGCCGTGTCTTTTGCAGCACGCAAGATCCTCCGGATCGATCCCCTGCTGACAGATGAAGCTGTCCAACAGCCCTTCCGCAATCCAGCTTCTGAAATCCAACCCCTCCGCCATCGGGGTCTGACCGCACCAGACATCCCTGGAGCTGGGCCAGGCCCAGATTGAAAGCGCCAGATGCCGGCCCTTTTCACGCCCAATCTCGTCCAAGACCCGGCGCGCCCCGCGCACGAATTCTGTCATCAGCTCGGCGCGCACGGCGACCCGATCTTCGATGCCCTTGGCTGGTGGACAATTGGAAAGGGGGCCAATGGGGCACGTGCTCCGAATCTGGGCCCGAGCAATCTTCTCTTCGTCGGACAATCCGACCGTACCCGGATCACTGAGCAGCACATGGAACGGCCCGGATCCACCCGCGCGATCTCCGCATTCAGATCGTCGCCGATGAAGATCGTCAGCAGCGCGTCCGCCTTCCCGTCTTTCTCTAGCGGAACGGGCAACTGAGCGCGCATATTCGAGTTGCCATACCTAGGATGCGATACCGAAGAATACTGAAATACACTGAAACAGTATGAGATCAGGGATAGGCTTTTAGCGCTGTTTCGGTGTTTTTCAGTGTTCAATCGTCTCTTTACAGATTCAGCACAGTGGTACACCGAGGCGCACGGCAAGACCTGAACAAGAGGATTGCCCCGTGCGCTTCGATTGTCCTCCAGCGCTCAATCAGGTCGATTCTCCTTTTATTGGGCTGAATCGACCCAGTGCTTCCCCGATTTCACAGACCTCTCTATCGAGTGCGCGCTTCGCCAAAGATCTCCACCATCTTGGCCCGCACGTCCTCCAACAGACCCGGTTCGGGCAACACATTGGGCGGAGCCGGCAGGTTGTTGGGATACAAGCCCTGAACCTGTACAGCGGATTTCATCACCGTGATCCAGTTGCGCGCGCTGGCATCGGTGGCCCAACTCAGCCAAGGTTCCTCATAGCGGAATACCATCTGCCAGGCCGCATCATACGCACCTTCGACCAGAAGGCCGTAAAACCTGAGCGCGATATCCGGACGGAAGGGCGCGATGGGACACAGGTAGGCGGGCGAACCGATCTGATACCCAAACACAAAATTGCGCATCTGGCCTCCACTGACCACCGCAAAACCATCGTCCCGTGTGGCGCGGATCAGATCGTAGTAAGTGTAGAAGGCGTCGCCGTCGTTCTTCATGCCCACGACGTTGGGACGCTTCGCCAGTTCGGCCGCCACCTCTACCGGAAACGGCGGCGGCGTGTGCCCCCACAACAGCAGGGGGATATCCGAAGCGCTTTCGATCAAGTCAAAATAGCCTGTCAACACGGACTGCGTCTTGGGAAACCATGGATGGATCTGCACCTTGACCGCATCCACACCCACCGCATCGGCGTGCTTAAGAAAATCCCGCGTCTGCGCCGGTTTCCAGAACCCGGTGGAAGCGACGCAGAGCGCCCGGCCTGCGTTTACCCGAGCCACCGTCTCGGTGAGTTCCCAGATTTCCTGGTCGCAGAGCCCCATAAATTCACTGCTGCCGTAGGTAAGCATGAGTATGGGCACATGCTCTTCGCAAAGCCACTCCACATACGCCCCGACCGCGTCATGGTTTATGGTGCCATCCTCGTTGACACAGACGTTGATGGGGACAACCGGTCCTTTCAGACGCGCCAAGACTTCTGCAGCTCGGTTCATAGATCCTCCAAAGTTTTTCGTTGGGGAACACCCACGCACCCTTCCGGGAGGCTGCGCTTACTTCCGGTCCCGAACCCAGCAAGCCGACCGAATGGCCAACCCTTCGGGTTTGAGTTTGCGGGTGAGGAAGGCTATCTCCTCCGGGGACATCTGCCCTTCGATAAAGAGCGGTTTTTCCTCCTGAATGCGTCGAAGGATCGGAATCTGCTCACAGATGGGCGGCGCATAGGGCGGTTCATCTATCGCCACCTCAAGCCCGGTGAGGCCGGGCACGCTGATGACCTCCTCCACCATTTTGAGGGACCCGGAGTGGATATGGAACATGCTGTAGGGAAACGCCGACACGATCCGCTCCAGAGCCGGCCGCAAGTATTTTCTGTATTGGGCGGGCGAAAGAATCGCCTGCACATCTTCCTGAACGCGGACGCACGGCTCGGGCGACCAAAACCCGAAGAAGTTGAAATATCCGCCCCAGATGGGCTTGATCCGTTCCAGTTGCGCCTGAGCGGACCGGATGAACAGATCGGTGCAGGCTCCGATAAAATCCACCACCCAGTCCGCTTCGTCCGCCATGGCCAGGCACAAGGTCTCCGCGCCCAACATGGCCTCGGCCACATCCCCGGGCCCTCGGAGCACGGTCTGACCTGTGGGACAGAGTAGCGTGTCGTCGGCATTCAGCCGTTCCACCTGGCCGATCAGGGCGTCCAACCACCCGAGGTTGGGCTCGATGCGACGCGGCTCGTGGAGCGGGATATCGGGTTCGTAGGACCAGATCGAGTCCGAGACCGGATGCGGGATGACGCGGCACCCGGCGATGGCCTCCAGCCACGGGATGCGCACATAGGGCGGCAACACGTCAAACAGATCCGCCTCCCCCGGCGGCGTGACCGCGTCCCACTGGACACATGAGAGAAAACGCGCCGCATCCGCCTGATCCGGCCCGATGACTTTCCCCGCTTCCTCTCCATACACACATTGCACGGGCGGAAAATCGATGCGCACCGGAGCCGTCTCCACCCGCACCAGTGCCCGTTCGCAAGATCCCCGGTTCCAGAAACTACGATGCCGCTCCAGAAGGCTTCTCGGCGGGGTCATTTCTTTTCGGCTGATCATGTTTTTCTCCTTTTTATCACTTTTTCCATGGGGCTCATCGGGCATCCGACATCGTTAATCCACTTTGCCCATATCCGCGATGCAAACTTCGATATCCTCCTTGTTCACAGAATGAATCACGAGCAGCTTATCACCGTCCACCAGGCAGTTGGGATAATGATACCCGTCCTCCTTGTGGCGGCCTTCGATGCGGCGGGTGGTGCGCCCGGTGCGCAGCGTGTATTGGCGGTTGAAGGTGAGTCCATCGTCACTCAGGGCAATAAGCAGGCTGTTTCGGTCCAGAAAGTTGGGCTCTCCCGCAAGTTGGCTGATCAGTGTAGTACTCCTTCTTGGCGGATTTTGAGGTAAAGATACTCGAGATCGCGATAGCCGCATGCTCTGCGAACTATACGTGCGATAGTGGCGTTGAAAGCTTCGATTCTTGCACTGGTGATGCGATGTTTGCAGAAGGCAAGTATCCCATCACGTGACTTTTCAAGCCCACTGGCGAACTTCTGTAGGACCTTAATGCCTGTCTCCATCGCCCATGCTATCCACCTGCGTAGGTATTTGCCAGCACTTTTGGCATACTTGTAGGTCCACAGCACCTTCAAAGCATCTTTGAGAATGTATGCCTTGTTCAGGTTGTCATTTATCGCCAAGAGTGTTTCCAAAGAAACCTTCTGCTCAGGTTTCAGATTTTCCGGATTTCGGAACAGATTGTAGCGCTGCCCCTTGATGAAGCTCTTGTCCTGCTTTTCCGCGGCGTGCCACTCGGCTCGGCGGATTTTATCGATCACCTCGTTATAGTTGGCAATGAGATGGAATTTGTCGTAGACGATCTGGGCTCTCGGGATCTCCTCCCCGACCACTGCCTTGTAAGCACTGGCGCGATCCATCCCTACCGCCTTGATCGACCTTTTCTGCTTTTTTGTCAATTCGCTGAAGAACTCTTGGAGACTGTCTTTCCGTTTCCCTTCAGCCAGATGAACCACCTCACCAGTGTGAGCGTTTAACACTACCGTGAGGTAGTGATGGCCTCTGCCGATGGACTTCTCATCTACAAGGATGGCCTGCAGGCCGTCAAGAGCAGGTTCTGGTAACTGAGCCATTAACACTTCTTTGTCCCATCGTCGAGCCGTGTCAGCAGAGATGGGGACGATTGTGGGTATCTTGTCTGCCGGCATGAATCGGGCGAGAAGGCTCACATACCGCTTCAGGCGATCGGTACCCTTGGCCTTGACACCGATTCCAGGTGGGCTAAAGGTGTGGATGGTTCCGCAGCGCGCACAGCGCCCCTGAGAAGCTGTGAAGATCAGATAGGCCGCTGATGCAGTCCCCAGTGGAATATCCAGCACAGACCGCTGCCGTTCCCGCATTTGTCCCATGCGACGCTCACACTTAGGACAACGGAACCCTTTGCGGCGACCATCAGGGCGGAGATAGATCCGGACCTCAAAACACATCGGGTTGACCACTATGTTGTCAACGACCCAGCCAGAAATCGCGTATAATGGTGCCAACGAAACAGTTAAGGGCATACGAACCTCCTTTGTGATCCCAAATGGCTCCTTAAACGTCTCTCTACCATAGGATACCACAATTACAAGTATTTCGCAACCCTTTATACTGATCAGCCAACTTGCGGAAGAGCC
>JAZDJA010000061.1:0-4855 GCA_043804415.1 Candidatus Latescibacterota bacterium
CTTCATCGAATCTACTTCTCTTACTCTTGGGCGCACCTCCCCCTCCCAGGGACGCACCAGATGGCAGGGGCTCCCCGCCTCGCTGGTAATGGCAAGATAGGAAACTTTTCCGCCAGGCGCCATTTCTCCGCTAATGAGAAAGGCACCCACAGTGCGGAGGCGCGCAAACTGGACCGGGTGGGTGAGCTTTACCGGAGCCACGCGTATCTTTCCGGTGTGGCTCTGCACGATGCTCTCATTTAGCACGATCGGCCAGCCCAGAAAATGCGTGAATATCCATTTTCCCGGCCATGTGTCTTTGGGAAGGGTCAGACATCCATTGACCAGCTGCACGTCTCGGGAGTGCTTTTCGAACACATCGAGCTGATCATAACCCAGACGCACCCACGCCATGGAAAGCATCACCAGGTCATCCCAAAGGTAGTAGGGCGTAATCTGCAGGGTTCTGTGGGCCAGCTCCCGCTGTCCTGAGGGACTGTCCAGACCGATGTCGCCGGAGGGGAACATCGGCATGATCGGGGCCGGCGCCTGGTATTCGATGACGGGATAGTTCTCATAGACAACCAGCACTTCGCCCGAAGGGAAATCGCGGGAAGTGTAAAGCGGCACGGCCACGCCTTTGTGATCCACCGGGTTCAGGTTCTCTCCCTCCAGGATCAAGGTGGGATAGTCCCGCAGGTTCTCCGCGATTTCAATCCATTGTGCCCGGCTATCCGCATCCAGGCCCAGCACCTTGCTGGCCGCTGAGGCGTCTTCAAGCAGCATCTTCGCAAACGCAAGGTCAATGACAGCATTTCCAGGATCTTTGATGATGCTGGCAAGATCCCACACGCCAGTGGGCGGCATATCATACTTCCCATCCGGTGCGCGATTGACAAAGTGCGCGTAGAACTGGGCGCAGGCCTTGATGACCGGATAGCCGCGTTCCCTCAGAAACTCGGTGTCCTGACTATACTGGTAATACCACCACAACGGGTGGGCGACAAAGCCATTGATCCATGGATTGATGAAATCCATTTCCTCCGGAAGGGGGGTCTTTGTGAAGTTGTTGTAGTCCAAGGGCCAGGTCGTCAATGCATAGAAGGCTCCCGGAAAGTCCTCCTCATACTCTTTCGCCCGCATCTTCGCGAAGGGCAACAGTTTGAATGCGTCCTCGTTATACGCACAGGTCAGCTCCAGATGATTGCTTGAATAGGCGCCCCAGAGGGTGGCCTGCAGATTGTAATCCCAGTGGCAGTCATTGCCCCAGGCGGGGAAATCCTCCCATGTCCAGGGGCCGAACAGGCCGGGCAAAACACTTTCGGGCCTTGTGATGCACGCCAGATGATACTGACTGAGAAACCACTGCTGGTTGAGGAAGTACCGCTCCCGGAGCTGCACGAAGGATCGCTGCCAGAACGCGTGCCAGAGCTCGGAATGCTCCTGACGGAGCGCGGGGAGCCCGGCGCGCTCGGCGGCCTCAACCGCTGCCTGGGCCGCCTGAAAGGGGTCCTGGTTGTCCCGGGTGGTGACCACTGCGACAAGCACAGTAACCGGGTCCGATGCCTTCATGCGAACTCTGGCGATGCCCTCTGTAACTTCCCTGGGACGGTCACCTTGTCCCCAATAAAACTGCGCCACCGTCGCAAACTCGTTCACCACCTCGGTGCTGACCACCATGCCCCCGGAAACCCTTCCGTACATCACGTATTCAAACCCATTTGGATACGTATCCGGAGACGGTGGAAACCGATATCGCACCCAGATGTCCCGTCCCGTTGCACCGAATTCCGGTGGGTCCGGTATGCAACCTGCGCTGTCCTGATGGCGGGCCATCTCGATGTCGAAGTAGGACCCTTGGGCGGGATTGTATTCCGCTACGATCAGGTTTCGCTTCTTCGAGACGAATGTCCTCAGTTCGGTCGCCGGATTTTCCTCGAAGCCCGTGCTGATCTGGGCATTCCACAGATCAAGACGTGCTTTACAATCCGCGTTCCTGGGCAGGGAACCCCGGAAGCGAATGGATCCGGCGGGTTTGGAGGAAGGCATCGCCACAAAAGGATTCCAGGGGTCTCCCATGCGATAGTCCAGCAAGTCGTTCTTGGCCACCGAGAGCGTCAGGCATTCCGGAACCGCATAGACGGCAACCCCAATATCGCCATTTCCCATGCGGAGGCCATCCCGGAAGTTGTCAGGCAGATTCTCCAGCACGATGTCCTGCCCGGATATCAGGCTGGCCCAGTCCACGCGCATGCGCGTACCGGGAATGGTCTCGATCTCCTGTCTGTCGGATGCAACGGTCTGCTTGGGCATAATCCCCCTCATAAGGCCCGGAAGTCGCGTAGAAAAGCTCGGCGCCGCCCGGCATTCCAGTGGGCAGGACGTTATCCGAGGAGATTCCGGAGCGCCCGGAAGGACATCGCCACGCTCTCCAGGGAATCTCTGCGGCTTGAATCCTGCTCCACCAGGAACCACTCGATCTGAGCCTCGCGGGCCGCCTGGATGATGCGCGGCCAATTCAGGTTGCCCGCTCCCACTTCGGCGAATACGCACTCCGCCCCGAGCATCGCCTTGTCCTTGCAGTGCAGGTGACGCGTCCGACCTTTCATCTTTCCGATCCACTCGACGGGGTCCGCACCGCCGTGCTGCACCCAATAGGTGTCCAGCTGCGCCCACAGATTCCTGGGATCGGTGAGCTCATAGATCATTTCCAGAATGGTCTTATTCCCGATCCTGCCAAACTCCATGTGGTGATTGTGATAGAGAAGCCGGATCCCTTCCGCTCTCAGCCTCGCGCCCGTCTCATCCAGAAAAACCGCGATCGATCGGACTCCGTCCTCACTCCAGTATTTCTCCTGCAGGTAAGGAAAGACCAGAACATTGCAGCCGAGGAGCTTGGCGTTTTCCACCACGGTATCGAACTGCTCCCGAAGGTTCCCCTCACCCGCGTGGTTACTGCAACACACCAGACCTTCGCCGTCAAGGATCTTCCGGTACTCCTTGATGTCAATGACCGGATCGATGGCGCTCCACTCCACCCCTTCATAACCGATCTGCTTGACCTGCTTGAGACACCGGGCATAGTCGGCCGGCGCCTTAAGGTGGTCTCGTATCGTATACATGGCCAGTCCGATTCTTTCCTTGTTCATGCTATCCTCCTCGCCTTTTGTGAGTTCCCAAAGTGGGGTTCCCCGTTACCGAGGCAAACCGAACACCGGGCAAGGACCGGATTCTCGCGGATCTTTCGTGTTCTTCGGTGTTTCCCGGTGTTCAATTTCCTCTTCTTTGGGGTGGGCAGCGCCTTTTCCTATTCGTCCTATACGATGGATATCTCGCGCCGTTGCTCGCTTGAGGCATAGATCGCATCCAGCACCTTCATCTCGGCCAGACCGCGCTCTGCGGATGTGTCGGGCGTCCGACCGCTGCGCAGGCAGCCGATAAAATGCGCCTGAATCGTCGCATCGGGCGGCTCGGGCAGCAGCACCTCCACCGGTTTGGTCTCGACATAGCTGCCCTCCATCTGGGTATAGATCGTCAGTTGATCCCCCTTCGGGGCGCCCAGGTCCAGGATCATCCCGCCTTCGGAGCCAAATACAGTCACCGTGCACGCGGGTTTGGTGAAGGTTGCCCATGTTGATTCGAGCAGAATGGTGCACCCGCCTTCAAGATGGATGAGCGCGGTGGCAAAATCGTCCACATCCGAGTCGATCATGATCTCGTTCCGCGTCTCGCCGCTCACTCGCAGGGCGGCATAGTCGTCGACCAGCCACATGGCCAGATCGAGGATATGCGGTCCCATGTCACGCGCAGCCGCGCCGCCCGAAAGCGCCTTTTGCCTGAACCAGCTCGAAGGCGGAACGCCGGTTCGGCGCCTGAGGGACTGCACGCGGATGTAATAGATATTCCCGAGCTTGCCACTCTCGATCAGGTTTTTCATGTAGAACGACTCGGGCTGCAGATTCCAGCGGTAGTTCAGCGACACGGCCAGCGTCTTGCCCGTCTCTGTGGCCGCGGCAATCATCGCCTCAGCGTCGGCGACCGATTTGGCCATGGGCTTTTCAACAAGCACGTGCAGCCCCGCCCGCAAGGCCTCCACCGTCACCGTGCCGTGCAGATAGTTGGGCAGGCAGATGCTCACCGCATCCAGCCCGGGCAGGGCCAGCAGCTCGTGATAATCGGAGAAGGCTTTGGGAATGTGGTATTGCTCCGCGTTCTTGGAAAGCCTGTCCGGGTCGATATCCGCGATGCCCACGATCTCGACGTCTGCTATCTTACTATACCCCTCCAGGTGGGCCTGTCCCATGCCCAGTCCAATCACACCAACTCGCGTCATCTCGTCTCTCCTTTTGCTGCGACCGGCCATGCCGATCTTTGTGAGATTTTTGATCGCAAACGCCCGCTCCCTGGCCACATCGGATGCGGGAGTGCGGTCCTTCCGATTTGGGCTGCAGATCTTGCCCCGTTCACCTTCCATCCGCGTATGCGTCGATGCCATCCATGATCGCTCTGCAGTTTACCAGCAGGCGCTCGGGTGGCATATCCTCCGTGCGACCCATGATAAAGCCATTTCCCGGTGCTGCCTCTTCGATCAACTGTATCGTTTTTTGTTTGACTTCCTCCAGACTCAACAAATGCCACGAACTGGGATAGTTCAGCCAGAGGGTCTTCCCCGGCCACGCCCGGCGCGCTTCCCTTACAGGAGGGCTGATCCCGGCGTCATAGGCGATGATGAAATCAAACGCAGTGTCTGCGATCAAGTCCATAAAGGGCGTATTGTCGTCGTCAAGGTGGTTGCCGACCCACTTTCCCCCTTTGTGCAGAATGTGGATCGCTTCCTCGTAGTTCGGCATGAAATACTGGATGAAAAGCCTGCGTC
>JAZDJA010000062.1:0-5535 GCA_043804415.1 Candidatus Latescibacterota bacterium
GCTACAAGATCCGGCAGGATTACAAGGACTTTGTCAATCATCAACTTTTCTCGTTGGGTTACACCTATATGAAAGGAGCGGATCTGACGGCATCCTACACCTATCGGACGTTTGGACGCATGCGGGACCGCGAGATCAATCCCCGGGGAGGGCGGCAGCTCTATGTGCGCTATGACCGGATGTTCAACTATCTGATCAAGGGTTTCAAGGACTCCGGGCTGATCGAGGAAATATACGATCGCTATTTCTACAATCAGATCACGCTGGACTGGCGGGAGTATCTGGGCCTGCCGTGGGGACGGCATACGCTGGGATGGAGATTGAGTGGCGGGTTCATCGATCGGAATGTAGACGTTTTTTTTCATTCCCATCTGGGCGGACTGCCCGGTATGCGGGGATACACCTACTATGCGCTCTCAGGCCGGAAGACGGCCATGACGGGGCTGACCTACCGCTTCCCGATTGTAACCGAGTGGAAACAGCGGCTCGGGCCCCTCTATCTCGACAAGCTCTACGGCGCGGTCTTCGCGGATATCGGACGCGCCTGGGACTCAGATGCGACAAACTGGAAACAGGAGGGATTTGTGCGGGATGCGGGCGCGCAGGTGCGGATGGATCTGGTGTCCTTCTATACCTATCCTTCGGCGCTCGAGCTGGACGTGGCCTATGGGTTCGACGAGGAGACCGGAAACCGTCCGTGGAAGATCTATTTTTCCCTGCTGTTCGGATATGTGGATTCCGCAGGCGATCGCTTCCAAGCGGGCCTGTTGCCCCACTGAGACAGAGAATTCGGGTTCTTGCTTTTGAGGAGTCTCAGATGTTCGATCTCCGCTGCAACGACAGGGTGCTTCCCCTGAGCCGTCGGGTGCACGTGATGGGAATCCTGAACGTAACGCCGGATTCCTTTTCGGATGGGGGATCGTATCTTCGACTGGACGACGCCCTCCGACGGGCGGAGGAAATGGTCGCTGCCGGGGCCGACGTGATCGACATCGGCGGAGAATCCTCCAGACCGGGATCCGAGCCCGTGGCGCCAAACGAGGAATTGCGCCGGGTGATCCCCGTAGTGGAAGCGCTCGCGGGCCGGATTTCGGTGCCCATCTCCGTGGATACCTGCAAGGCGGAGGTGGCGCGTCGAGCGTTGGATGCGGGAGCATCGCTGGTAAACGACATCAGCGCTCTGCGGCTTGACCCGGCCATGAAGAATCTTATTGCCGAGCGCGGGGTGCCGGTGATTCTGATGCACATGCTCGGCACACCCAAGGATATGCAGGTCAACCCATCCTACGTGGATGTGATCGGGGAGATCGGCGCCTTTTTTCGGGAACGGGTTGCGGAAGCCCTCTCTGCGGGTATCGATCGAACGCAGATCGTGTTGGATCCGGGCATCGGCTTTGGGAAACACGTGGCGGACAACCTGGAGATCGTGCGGCGGCTGGATGCCTTTCACGCCCTGGGCTATCCGATCCTTCTGGGGCCCTCCCGGAAGGCCTTCATCGGCAAGGTATTGGATCTTCCTGCAGAGGAGCGAATGGAGGGAACAGCCGCGGTGGTGGCCGTATCCGTCTTGCGGGGGGTGCATCTTGTTCGCGTGCACGACGTACGACAGATCGTACGGGTGGTTCGGATGGTGGAAGCGATAGAACGAGGAGGAGAAAATCCGTGACGCTCTTTAAGATAGCCTTTCTTCCGGTAACCGTAGTGGACATCCTCGATATCCTTGTGGTCGCCTTTGTCTTCTATGAGCTGTTTATCCTGATGAGGGATACTCGCGCCTTCCAGATGCTCATCGGTCTTCTGGTGCTATTTGGGGCCTCCATCCTCACGCAAGTGCTTCAGATGGAAGGCGCCTCGTGGCTGTTCTCAACGATCCAGACGGTCTGGGTGATCACCTTTGTCATCCTCTTTCAGCCTGAGCTTCGGCGCATACTAATCCACATCGGCCAGAGCCGGATCGTCCGCCTGTTCTACCGGGGAAGCGAAAGCCGGGTCATCGACGAAATCGTCAAGGGCGTGGAGATGCTCTCTCAAAGGGGATACGGAGGATTGATGGCGATCACTAGGGACACGGGCATTGCGGCCATCATCGAGACCGGAACAAAAATCCGCGCAGAGATTTCCGCCCAGTTGATCGCCACTATTTTCACCCCGCGCTCTCCCCTTCACGACGGAGCAGTGATCATCCATGACGAGATTGTGGAAGCAGCCAAGTGTATCCTGCCGCTGTCGGACAATTCGGTCCTGGATCCCACGCTGGGCACGCGACATCGGGCGGCGCTGGGACTCTCCGAGGAATCCGATGCGGTTCTCGTCATAGTCTCCGAGGAGACCCAGGCCATTTCTGTGGCCGTGGGAGGGGTTCTGGAACGAAACCTCAGCCCTCAGGCTTTGAGAGAGCGCCTTGGTGTCCTGCTGGGGATGAAGGTTAGGTGAAGCGAGAAACAGGAATCTTTCCTCCCCCCATTCGTTGTTTGGGTCCCTGTGCAGTTGCGTGCGCGCCATCCCGTCGGGTTATGTCTTGCTCTTCCCCCCCTGCGCCTCCCCGGCGAGTAATCTGGTTGCATTGGTTTCAGTAAGCCGCCGAAATGCCTCGTCCGAAATCCCCAGCTCCTTGAGCAGCGCCATCATCTCTCCATCAAAATAATCCCTACCGAAAAGCAACCGCTCGGAATACGTCTCGATGAATCGGCGTCCCTGGTCCCCATTGCGCGATAACGCAAAGAGCGCGCTTCCAGCAGAGAGATCCGCCCACAGATTCGAATAGGTATCGAACAATCCCCACAGCCTGCCCTCGGAATTATCCCGTCCTGCGGGGTACACCTCCGGGTTGGTGTCCGCATCGTCGTAGAGCTCCCGCCAGAATCCCGGCGCGTGTCCGAGAAAAATCGTACCCGGACATCGCTGCAAGGCACGTTCCACGTTGTCCACGGTGCCCCCATACCAATAGGGTTCCAGCTTTCGGCTGGTGGAAGCCGGGAGGAACGGCACATCAAGGTGAAAGGTCACAGGGAGATTCAGTTCCCCGGCTTTCCAGAACAGCGCGATACAACGGGGATCGTCAAACGGAAGCTGGAACTTCCATTCGCCGCAGATCTTGATGCCGAATATCCCGACCGCCGCTTCCAGTCGTTGAGAAGCGTGGGGGTCGCGCGGGTTCGGGCAATACCCGGGAACAAAGCGATCCGGATAGCGCCGGCACGCCTCCACAACCCCGCTTAAGGGAAGCGACGCATGGTCGTCGCGCGGATCAATGGCTTGTGCGTAGCAATCCTGGTTGATCTCGTCCGCCCACGCCTCCCAGGTCAACAGCCACGAAATGTCAATGCCATGTTCGTCCATATTCCGAACCAGGGCTTCATCGTCGTGGCCGTGCCAAAAGACGTGTTGATGCGCATCGATGATCATTTTTCTGTTCCTCTGTTGAAAGTTTTCCTGCGGACTCTGCCGCAAGTACAGCAGATTACCGCCAGGTAACTCAGACCACCGCACCCCTAAACTGCGGGAGATGGTCCCGATTCTTCTCGAACATCGCGCTCACCATCGCCTTGATCTCCGCAAGGGAGAGCGCCGCGGTGGTCAGCGGATCGTATGCGATGGCCTGGAAGGCCAGCCGGGCATCTCCGGTGATCGCCGCTTCCACAGCCATCTCCTCAACGGCCACGCTGATGCCATTGAGTGCCGCACACTGTGGGGGCAGCGCGCCCACGTGGGTACCGTGAAAACCCTGTCTATCCGCAAACACCGGGATCTCCACGCACGCGTCCTGGGGCAGATTGGGGATATACCCCTTGTTCGCGATGTTTCCATTAAATTCGAACAGCTCGCCTCCCTGAAGCGCATTGATGATGGAGCTCGCATACTCCTGCCCCCGCGCAAGATCGAGCGGCTTTGTATCGGCAAACCACGCCTCTACGCCTTTCCTCCACGCATTCTCCTGCTTGAGATACTCGTCCAAGATATACGCATACACCCCCGGGTTCCAGCCCGTGCTGTGCGTGCAATACTTCTCGATCAGGTCGGGCCGCTTCCGGAACCACCCGTTATACTCCGAATTATGCCCGCTGGACTCGGTCAGGTAGTAGTCCAGATGGAGAAACATTTCATTGCGCACGATCTCCTCGTTGTAGATCTCCGCTTTCTCCTCGACTGCCTTTCGGATCAAGGGGTAGGCATCTTTTCCGTTCCAGTCATATTTCAGATACCATGCCTGATGGTTAATCCCAGCGCAGGTGTAGGTGATCTTCTCCATCGGCGCATCGATCCACTTGGCCAACATGGAGGCCGTTCCCTGCACGCTGTGGCACAATCCCGTAACCCGAATCGAACTCTCCCGCTGCATGGCCCGGCAGAGCATGGACATCGGATTGGTGTAGTTGAGCAGGAAGGCATCGGGGCAATAGCGCTCCATATCCCGACAGATGGAGAGCATCACCGGAATCGTGCGTAGCGCCCGGAAGATCCCCGATGGCCCGCGCGTATCTCCCACGTTGATATCCACGCCGTATTCCTTGGGGATCTCGATGTCATATCGCCACACCTGCACGCCCCCCGCCAGGATCGTACAGAGTACCGCATCCGCGCCCTCCAGCGCCTCTCTGCGATTTAGCGTGGCCTCGACCTTTGCGGGATACTTCCCCTCGTCCACAATGCGCTGCACTGCCCGCTGAGCAAAGTCCAACCGGTCCTCATCCACGTCCATCAGGGCCAGCGTGGCATCCTCCAATAGGGGAAAAGTGAGGAGATCCCGTACCAATCCCCGCGTAAATCCGATACTCCCTGCACCGATAAAGGCGATTCTAGCCATGCGTTGGTTCTCCTTGCTGGTGGCGGTGTTTATGAAAAGGGAACAGTCCAGTCCATTGAACACTGAAAAACACTGAAACAGCCCGTAAAGAAACCGAATGTCACTTCAGCAGATGTTTGGCCAGTTTGCATACCATGGTATACGCCGGGTCGAACACATTGCCCACCTCATAGGTCACGCACTGGCCCATGAGAATACTCGCGCCGACCGGGTCCAATCCATAGTCGGACTGCAACCAGCGGAGCATTTCGGTGGTGGCGTGCTGGACCGCCTGATCCAGCGGACGGGCATTGCCTACGGCAAATATCTCGTCTGCGTTCTCGCCGCGAGGCCAGCGGATGCGTCTGTCTTTCAGCAGATGCACGGTAAACTGCACGTCAAAGGAAACTTCGATCCCGGAACCCGCGATCTCGCCGTCCCCTTGCACAGCGTGCCCATCTCCAAGGAAGATCAGCGCGCCCGGCACAAAGACCGGAAAATATGCGGTGACGCCACTTCCAAATCCCCGATAGTCCATGTTGCCGCCGTGCTCGGCGGAGGTGGCCGTGGAAATCGCCTGTCCACCGGGTGGCGCCACGCCAAAGCAGCCCAACATGGGCGCAAGGGGCAGAGAGAGACGGCCCAGTTTGCACTCCGGCGCCACCAGGGTCGCCGTTCCGGCCTCGGCATCCACATACCACTCAGCCCGCGCCGGTTCCTCTCCCCTGGGAGGCCAAGGTAAATCCGGCACG
>JAZDJA010000063.1:0-17721 GCA_043804415.1 Candidatus Latescibacterota bacterium
AGGGTCTCCAGGTTCCTGTTCTTGGCTGGCAGATCGCTCGCAAGGCTGCGGGGCAAAGGAACTCAATTGGTGCATCACCCCGCATCGGGCGCACAGGGGAGCGCATCTCTCCCTAGAATTCCACCCGATCCGCGACCGCGATTCCGTGCCGCGTGAACCATCCCTGGTTCATCTCCAAGGCATACAGTACCGGACGGGGCGCGCGATGGACCGTGTGCGCATCCAACGGCTCCATATCCTCAATGGCCGTAATCTCCCCATCCCGGCTGATAAACGCAATGCTTAAAGGGAGATAGGTATTCTTCATCCAAAAGGAAAGGAACTGCTCCTGCTCAAATACGAATAACATGCCCTCGTCTTCGCCAAGGGTCTCCCGGAACATCAGGCCTTGCTGCCGCTCCTGATCGGTATTCGCGACCTCCACCCGAACCGGAATTCCACTGGCTCGAATCGTGATCCTCCCGTCGCCCGCTGCAATATCCGGTTTTTCCCCTTGTGCGCAGCCGGAGAAGATCGACAAAAGCAAGAAGAACAGAACCTGCAAAGTGCGTCTTGTTCCCATGGGATTCGGTCCTTATGGAAACCCCCATCAGGCACCTACTTCACGAATTTTGCCAGCCGTTTTTGTGCACGGGCTGTCCTGTCATTTGAAGCGCGGATGCCGAAGGTACTGCTTTCAAGGGCGAAGGCAAGCCTGCACACTCCATAGACCCCAATGGCAAAATCACCATGGGCTGGAATGATCTTCTTCACGACTCATTCCTGGTCCCCCTTCCAGAGACGCCATGGCAAACCCTTCCTTGGCCGTTCGCAGGTCGAAGTAGAGCAGGGTCAGGGAAATGGACCAAAACGGCACGAACAGGATCCCGAAAAGCTGTCCGGGCCATGCGGCATCGTCGCCGAACAGGGAACCGATGACCAGCAACGCGGTCAGGTTGATCAGCACGAGCCCGAGCAGCACGGACAACACCTGCCACCAGGATCCCCTGATGATCTGCAGGCTTCGTCGCACTGCGGGAAGATAGGCCATCCTTTCCACCACGACCACCTGATTGACCAGCGACAGCCATACCAGCAGCACCAGTCCCGGCAGGATGAGAAGCAAAAAGGCCGACGACACGGCCACTGTCACCATGAGGATCGTGCCCAATAGCTTCACGACCAGAGACGGAGTGAGGGATCCGAGCACATTGACAAGGCCGACTTCATATCCGAGGGCCGTTCGGATGATCACCCAGATCACCATGGCCGAGGCCAATGCCTGCGCCACGATGCCCGGAACAATCGCTCCCGCCATTGCCGGCAGGGATCTCCCCCATGGGACGGCGGCCAAAAACAGATAATACGGGATGTAGATCACTGCGGATAAACTCACAAAAAGAAAAAAATGAGCCCGATAGGTCGCGAGCGTCCTTCGCAGAATGTCGCCCACCATGGTGGTGCCGAATGCATGATCTATTCTCAATAGAATTCTCCAGAATAGGTGAAATGCAGAACATGACCGTATGCGTGACGCCCCACGAATACCCCCCAACAGAAGAAACTGCGAAACAGTCCGGGGGGATCTTTTTCCTGTGCACGCCTTCCTATCCGAGATTTGACCTCGAAACAATACGCCTTTTTCGCCACGTTGTCAAGGTTTTTTTGCGCTGGGGGTCCGCAAGGAACGGGCAGTCATCGGCCACTGGTCCCCCGTCAGCATTGACCCGATTCCTCGCGCATACCCGGCATGAATCTGGGCGGCATAGCGTCTTGGAGAGACCGGGTGGGCTTTTGGCGCATCGGGGAGGTGCCTTCGTGACGATTCCTTTTTTGTTGACATGAGGACTTTTTTTGTGTTTATTTGTGCTCGGTGTTCTTTGATCGAAGCGCACGTTGCGACAGAGCAAAGTCAGCAGGAAGGGGGCTAAGGCCAATCCCCGGATCCCCAGGGGATGTTCGCATATATGTGCGCCTTCGTGTGCAGCCTTTCCGGGCGGGAACGATTCCATTTGGAGAAAACGATGACAGATGCGCACACTCTGGCCGTTTTGGAGTTTGACAAGGTCAGGGAGATTGTGAGCGGGTACACGATTTCGGTGCCGGGCAGGGAGCGGGTGGCCGCGCTGGCTCCGTTGGACGATGGAGAAAAGCTCCAACAGGAGCTGAACCGGGTGGCCGAGTGTCTGGACCTGGTCTCCTTTGGCGATCCGCTGCCCATCCGGGGGATCAGGGACATACGGTCCGCATTGGCGCGGTGCGCGGCGGAGGGGGCCATGCTGGAACCGAAGGACTTCCTGGATCTCTCGGATACGCTGGAGGTGATCCGGAAACTGGCCGCCTATTTTGCATCGCATCGAGAGAAGTATCCGCTGCTATCCCGATTGGCTGGGGATCTGGAGGGTCATCCCGAGGTGGAGGAGGCGATTGCCCGCGTGGTGGACCCCGGGGGAGAGGTGAAGGATTCCGCGAGCAAGGCCTTGAGACACATCCGGCGGGATATCGAGGCCCGTAGACAATCGCTTCGCAACGAGCTGGAAGCGTATCTGAGAAAGCTTCCGGATCAGGTGGTGCAGGACCGACTCGTCACCTTGCGAAACGGCCGTTATGTGATCCCCATCCAGGAAAATCAGCGCGGCCGCGTGGAGGGCATCGTGCACGATCAGTCCGCCAGTGGCGCTACGGTTTTCGTGGAACCTCTGACCACGCTGGAGCGCAACAATCAGATCCGACAACTGGAGCTTGCGGAACAACGGGAGATCGGTCGGATTCTCGTGGCGTTGACCGCTGAGATTCGGACTATCCGGGAACGGTTGATGACGGGAATGCGCATTCTGTCGGAATTGGACGTGCTCCACGCGAAGGCGAGTTACGGTGCCGATTATGAGGCTATTGCGCCGCAGTTGAACGCGCAGGGGAGCACGCAGATCATCCAGGGCCGGCACCCGCTTCTGTGCGTCCGGTACCGCCAGGAGGGGCACGAAGACGCAGTGATGCCGCTGGATATCGAGGTGGGTGCGGCTTTCGACACCTTGCTGATCACGGGTCCCAATGCCGGGGGCAAGACGGTGGCACTCAAGACCGTGGGTCTGCTGACCGTCATGGCGCTTTCCGGTCTGCCCATTCCAGCCGGGGAGAAAACCGAGATTGCACTGGTTCGGAGGATCTGCGCGGATATCGGGGACGAACAATCCATCGAGAACGATCTGAGCACGTTCTCCTCGCGCGTGCAGCGATTGGCGGACATCTGTCGCAACGCGGACTCGGACACGCTGGTGCTCCTGGATGAAATCGGATCGAGCACGGACCCGGACGAGGGATCGGCTCTGGCGATGGCAGCCCTGGAGCATCTGACGGGGCGCGGCGCCCGCACCATTGCCACCACGCATCATGGGCGATTGAAAGCCTTTGCCCACGAGCATGAGCGCGTTGAAAACGGTTCGATGCAGTTTGACCGGGACACGCTGCGCCCTTCGTTTCGATTTCGTCTGGGTATTCCGGGATCAAGCTACGCATTCGAGATCGCGGAGCGCTTGGGCATGCCTCAAACGATCATCAGGCGAGCCACGGAGTATGGCGGCGCAGATGCGCGGCAGTTGGAGGACTTGATCTCAGAACTGCAGCGTGTGCAGCAGGAATACGAGACCCAGAGCCTGATACTGGAGGAATCGGTTTCTCAACACGAACGCTTGAAAGCGGAGTATGAGGAGAAGGTTCGGGGTGCAGAGCAGGAGGTCCGAACGATTCGGGCCGAGGCGCTTCGGGAATCCGAGGAGATATTAAGCGGCGCCAATGCCCTGGTTGAACGCACCGTAGCCGAAATCCGCTCCCACCAGGCGGATCGGGGCAGCATCGTGAAGGCGAAGACCTCGCTTGGCAAAGCCACTTCAAAGGTGAGACAAGGGCAAAGGTCGCTGGCGAAAGAGAAGAAGAAAACGAAGCCGATCCAGGATGTGGCGGTCGGAGACTGGGTCTGGGCGGACCGGTTCGGCGGCCGGGCGCGGGTCCTCGCGTTGGGGAAAGCTTCGGGGAGGATACAGCTTCAGGCCGGGCATGCGAAGGTGTGGATTCGCCCCTCGGATATCACGAAGGTGGTGAGAGACGGGGATCAGGGATCTGAGGTCAGAGATCAGCGGCCAGGGAGCACTTACGTGGGGGGAAACTGGGGTCGGTCGGTGGGCCCTTCTGTCAGCGTGCGGGGGATGACGCTGGATGAAGCACTTCCGATCGTGGAACAATATCTCGACGATGCGTTTCTGGCCAGTATGAAACAAGTGGTCATCATCCACGGCAAAGGCACGGGCGTTTTGCGGGAGCATGTGGGGACGCTATTAAGACAGGATCCTAGGGTCCAGTCTCAGCGTCCGGGCGATTGGAATGAGGGGGGAAGCGGCGTAACGATTGTGGAGATGGCGGTTTGAGCGTGCGGCCGTGTAGTTTTGAGGCGTTTGGAAATGGGATGGGATCCATTTGGATAGACAGAGGTCAGTACCGTGGCGACCTGGATCCAGAGCAGCAGGATGCCGACTGCAAAAGCCTCCGAACCTTGGCGATCCGGCCCGCCAAAAGCAAAAGCCCTGTATCTCGTTCCCACGCCCTGCCTGGGAACGCCCACAAAAAAAGCCCCAACTCGCTGCCGAGCCGGGGCTTTTTCTCTTTTTCCCCTTTCGCCATTCCCTACTTCAAATCAACCACCTCCAGGACCATGCCCACGCGCCAGTCTTCTTTGGGACTTAAGGGCACGATCCAATGTGGAAAAATGACCGAGCTTTGATAGGAAAGCTCGAAGCCGTCCTCGGATCGGGAGACCGTCTCAATGGGGAATCGCCATAGCTCAGCTTTTCGGTCAAAAGAGACGCGCACCTCGATGCCGGACCATTCGTCCGCCAGCGCGATCGAGGATACGCCCGGGCTGGCTCCCGTGCTCCCCAGCCTCGGATCTGCAAAATCCGCATCGGGCGAATGATAATAACGGTCCGGGGCATCTCCTGCCAAAAGGGACAGACCGAACTCCACGCCGAAACAAAGGATCGCTTCCTGCGCGCCTTCGTGGTGGAGGGCATACTGGACGACGATCTTCCGCTGACCGGCTTTGAGGTCAATACTTTTTTCGAGCCAGAGCGGAAAGCGGTCGGCACCCACCTGTACGGATCCGTGGCGAGAAAGAACGAGCCTCAGTTTCCTCTTATGCTCAATGATTTTGTCTTCATACCGGGAGGCGACAAAATCCCCCTGTTCGTCATACCGGCATGCCGCAAAATCCGCCAGGCGCGCATCGGGCCGGAGGAAGTGATCGATCAGCGCACTCCGGCGGTAGGTGTCATAGTGGAGAAACTGCTCCAATCCCGCTTCTTTGGCACCGAGTGGGCCATGGATATTTGCGCCGCCCCTTTTCCTGGCCGCAGCCACTTCGCTGTGATACGCTTCTTCCCTGCGGGTCATCGTGTCCAACAGATTGAAGGATTTGGGCCGGTAGTCCCACTCAATCAGCGCCCCGCCCTCCGAGGGTCTGAAAACCAGGGCATACCGGTCGCTCTCTACGAGGATCTCCGGATCGCCGTCCTTGTCGAAATCCGTCCTTTCGCAGGCGATCCATGGTTTTCGCCTGCCTTCGGCCCGATCCGCCGCGTTTTCTCCGAGGATCAGATGTTCGTAGGTGGTGTGACGCAGGAAATTCAGATAGAGTCCACCGAATACCCCGTGCCAATAAGGGCAATTGCATTGCCCCTGCCACAGTTGGTCCCTGGCCTCATCCAGCAGCACCGGATCGGCCCCATAAGCGGCCAGCCGTTCGATCCGGTCGCTCAGGCGCACCATCTTCTGGTGCATGTGGTTGCTTTCAGGATATTTGACCAGAAAATTGCGCCAGAATCCCCCTTTGAAGAATTTTCGGCAGGGTTCGAGCTTCCCGTGTCTCTCGAGGAACCGTTCCGCCTCTTTGTATTCGAGGATCGTCCGGGCGGGCTGCGCCCACTCCATCATCTCGACATACGAGGCGGTGGGGAGATACACGCGTCCAAGGGGGCCGACGGACGCCAGATGTTCCGAGAAATGGATGCTTTTGATCCAGGAGCTTTTCTCCTCGATCTCGGTGAACAGCTCATCGAGCCAGCCTTCTTCATAGACGGAGTGGAATGTCTTGGACCAGATCCCGAATTTCTCCCCGTCGTCCGCAAAGACCGCAGCGCGCCTGCCGTCCTCCGAGGACACATCATGAAGGTACGAAATCGTGTCCGCCACGGGTGAGAAGGGCACAGCATGGCGAATAATTTCGTTGATGGGGAAGAGTTTAAGGGTAACGCCTTGCTCCTCCGTGACATAGTACCCGAATAAATCTTCCTCGTTCAGGCCCGCGTAACGGAAGTGCATGCCGTCCAATAGCGCGTATTCCACTCCGGCTTCGGAGATGGCTTTGGGCAGATGCGGCTCCCACACCCGCTCGGCCACCCACATGCCCTTGGGGGTCTGGCCAAAAAGGTCCTCCAAGTACCGGGTCAATTTCCGGATCTGGCCGATCTTGTCCCGGTCGGGGATGGCGGGCAGAATCGGCTCGTAAAAGCCGCCCGTCCACATCTCGATCTGCCCTTTTTCCACCAATGCGCCGATCGAGTCAATCAATTTGGGACGATGTTTCTCAATCCATTTGAGGAGCACACCCGACACGTGCAGCCCGATCTTCATCTGGGAATGCCGTCTCAGCACCTCCAGAAAAGGCGCATACGCCCGGTCGCACGCCTCCTCGAATACGCCCTCGAAATTGCCGACGGGCTGATGATTATGAATGCCCCAGAGCAGACGCACGGTTTTCATAACCCCCCCCCGCTTGGGTTAGTCGCTCAAGATCTTTTCCACGGTCGTCTTGATCTGCATGATCGTGAAGGGCTTGGAAAGGTATTCCGCCGCCCCGAGCTCCCTCAATTCCTTCTCCGCCCGGGCGGTACCATAACCGGTTATGATCATGACAGGGAGAGCGGGGGTTTGCCCCTTGGCTTCTATGAGGAACTCCCGACCGTTCATGCGGGGCATCTTCAGGTCGCAAATCGCCAGGTCAAAGTCGGCTTCGCCCAGCAAATCCAACGCATGACGCCCATCCGTTGCCGTGGAAACGGAGTACCCGAAGAGTTCGAGCGCATCGACAAGCAGGTACCGCATGGATTCGTCGTCATCTATTACCAGGATTTTCTTTTTCATACCTCCCCCCTCAAATGCCTTGCATCTTGGGGAACGTTTTGAAAAAAAAGGATTCCAAATGCCCATTTCCTTCCATGCTTCCAGGAATCGGGGCCTCTTCGGTTCTGCGGAGGAAGACAAAGAGGCCTATGTGGGTTCCTCGGTTTACACGCGCTCCCAGATCGGCGGGATGCGCGTGGCGTTTCGGGGTCCAAGAAGAATGGGTGTAATCCCGGCAATTTCGCAGAGATTGTTGAGGGCCCTGACCCGATCGCCGGTGATGCCAAGCACGTGGTTGCATGGGAAGACGCTCAGGAATTCCTCGAAAGAGCAATCTAAACGGGCATGCACATGTGGCCAGGTGGGATTGGTCTGATCGTTGATGCGCTTGCGTTCTCCCGCGGAGAGCTCGGCATTTTGACCGGAAACGATCACCATATAGGGCTTCTCATCCCAGAGCCCGAGACGGCAGAACGTCATCGGTCCCGGAGCGGCATCGAATTCTACGGATGCGCCGCCAGCCTTGAAATAGAACTTGAGCGCGGGATGAAACGTGACTTTCGCGAAATTGTCCTTCGGGTCCATGCTCTGCGCCGCGTAGTAGCTGGCGTGGTTTCCGGAGTTGCACCAATCCCAAAGATCACTCTCCGGATGGTAGAGACGCACGTCCATAAACAGCGAGGGAAGCCCTCCGCTGATGTATTTGAGCAGCTGCATCGTGACCGCGGCATACGCATCCGCTTCGGTGGCGCACACCGTAGGCTCTTTGGGACCGTTCCAATCATACGGATCGTTCAGGAGCATTTCGGGCACGTCCCCAAGGCACACGTACTCCGTCAGCTCCCGCTGTCCCTTGAGGCCGCAATAGTCGAAGCCCTTTTCCTCGTTGACGGCCTGGATGGCCAGATACAGACGGATCTGGGTCTTGAGGGTATCCGGCGTCAACATGTCTCCGTCATATCGGATTCGATCCGAGAGCAATTCGGTAAACCATCGGAATCCTGCGGTCACCTCTTTTGCCTTCACCTTCTTCATCGCCTCGAGCAGCCAGAGCTGATCAATCTGTCTGGTCGTAGTGCCGAGCGTTTTGATCGTCGAGGTGAGATGAAAGAAGCCCGTCTCCATCCCCATCGAATGGCCCCCGTAACAGCCGAACACTTCGTTTCGGATGGTGGTCACGGCCTGGCTTGCCCGGATCCAGTCGAAGACCTCGGCCTGGGTACCGGCGTCATCGAGCCCACCCACGATGCGATGGGTTCGACGTCCGGCCTGACGCAACGCACCGTCGGTGGCCAACAGGCCCACATTCCCGGGATAGGTTCCGTTGTTGTTGGACAGGCTCAGGATGGGGATATTCGCCCCGAGCGAATTGAGGAAGGGCCAACAGAGGAATGGGAAATTCCAGACATTGTAGCACATAATGATCTGCTTGCAGTGCGCGCGGGAAAGCTCCTCGCCGACCTTTTGTGCGCTGCGAACCGACGTGATGATCTCGGATCCGCAGACGACCTCGGGTCCGGAGCCATCTGCATTGACCACGTGATGTCGGATCAACTCGGCCCACTTTTGGACTACAGCCATGTTCTTCGGATTGTTCTTCTGGTATACGTGTTCCCGCTCGTCGTTGAGCATCGCGATGCCGATGGGTGTGGTTCGCATGAGGATCTCCTATGATACTGGGAATGGGTCTTCTGACGCCAACAAGTTGTTTTCCAGTGCGGGGGTTCGGGAGAACGGTTCCGGGGGGAATCCCTTCAACCTTGTTTCTTGACGGGGATCTCTTGTCCTAAGATCCGCCAAACCTGCACAATCGGAGGGTTTTGGATGCGGACCGGGACTCCGCCGAGATGAGCTTCCCACAAGGGGATAAAAAATAAGGCATCTGCTCCAAAATGTCAATAGAAAAAGGAGACTTGCCGGACGGACGAGTCTTTTTGGTCCATGGAAGGTTCCAAACCGATCTGAGGAAAGCAGGTGGGCGGGAGCGGGACGGATTCGCCGGGAAGAATCCTTCCTCCCTCGGAGCGTTTATTTTTCTTGACAGACTGGGCATAGTTTGTTATATTTGGGCATTTATCACACCTATTTTTGGCGTATGGGGCAATTTACGGAGGGGAGTTAGAGCGCTATGAAAACCTACTTGGCGAAACCTTCTGAGATTCAGAGGAAGTGGTTCGTTGCGGACGCGGAGGGAAAGATACTGGGGCGGTTTGCCAGCGAGATCGCCCAGATTCTTCGTGGGAAACACAAACCCATCTATTCCCCGCATCTGGACGTGGGGGATCACGTGATTGTGATCAATGCCTCCCACATTCAGTTGACCGGGAGAAAGGCGGACCAGAAGATCTATTGGCGGCACACCGGCCATCCGGGCGGATTGAGGGGAACCCCGTTTAAGGAGCTGCTTGCGAGAAAACCGGAACGGGTGGTCCAAAAGGCCGTGTGGGGCATGCTTCCCCACAATCGCCTCGGCAGAAAGATGATCAAGAAGCTCAAAGTGTATGGCGGGGGCGAGCATGTTCATCAGGCTCAGTCTCCGGAAGCGATTGAACTGTAGCCTCCCCAAGAGGCACTTTTCCACCTCTATTCCTGCCGGAATGCCATGTGGTACGAATACGGCTGGCTGACGGCTGGATGGACGGTGAGTCGTGTTATTTACGAAAGGAGGAAAATCCTTCGTGGCAGATACATTTGCAGCAACAGGAAGCCGGAAACATGCAGTGGCCCGGGTGTGGTTGAAACGGGGATCGGGCAAAATGACGGTCAACGGTCGCGATCTTGCGGCTTATTTCGCGCGCCCCACTTCGGTCATGCTTATCGAGCAGCCGCTGGACATCACGGGTATCTCCGGGCAGTACGATATTGACGTCCGTGTAAAGGGGGGCGGTTTGTCCGGACAAGCTGGGGCCGTGCGCCTTGGCATCGCGCGGGCGCTCCTCCTCACCGATGCCTCGCTGAGAAAAACGCTGAAGAAGGCGGGGTTCTTGACGCGGGACTCCCGAATGGTAGAGCGAAAGAAATACGGATTGGCCGGCGCCCGGAAGCGCTACCAGTTCTCCAAGAGATAGTTCGGTTTCTCAATGGATAATGAGCCACGAGCATACTCCCAACCGTTCCGCTCTCGTTGGGGGATTTGCTGCATCGGTCATTGTCCAAATCACACGCCCCCCGATTCTCGGAGGAAGTGCCCGATCTCTGGCCTATCGGAGTCGGCTTGGTGCCTTTCCACCGGCACCGGGTAAGGGTCCCTCCCAGGACGAGACGGGGGCGGCGGCAATCAACTGACGTTTGAGGAGGAATGAAGTGGCTATTGTATCGATACGGGAGCTTCTTGAAGCAGGGGTACACTTCGGGCATCAGACCCGGCGATGGGATCCCAAGATGAAGAAATTCATCTTTATGGAGCGGAATGGGATCTATATCATCGATCTTCAGAAAACCGCCAAGGAGATAGAGCGAGCCTGCCAGGCCGTGGGAGAAGTGGCCAGGACGGGCGCGCCCATTTTGTTTGTGGGGACGAAAAAGCAGGCCAAGGAAGTGGTCCGGGAGCAGGCGGAACGGGGGGGGCTGTTTTACGTCGTAGAACGCTGGCTGGGCGGGACGCTCACCAATTACCAGACCATTCGTCAGAGCATCAAGCGGCTGGACGATCTGGACAAGATGAGCGCGGACGGCACGTATGATCTGTTGATGAAGAAAGAGGTGCTCACGCTCGAAAAACGGCGATCCAAGCTCCAGAGGATTTTGGGAGGTATCCGGGCCATGCCCCGACTGCCAGGCCTTCTTTTTGTGGTGGACACCAAAAAAGAGCATATCGCTGTGGCCGAGGCCAACCGACTGGGCATTCCGGTTGTGGCCATTCTGGACACCAACTGCAATCCCGATGTGATCGATTACCCCATACCCGGCAACGACGATGCGATTCGCTCGATCACATTGATCACCCGATTGATCTGTGATGCTGTTCTGGAGGGACGCGAGGGCATGGAGGTGGAACAGATCGAAGCGGAAAAGGAAACTCCTTCCGGTGAGGAGACGCCGTCCCCTCGAAAGCGGACCCCTACCCGCCGGAAACCCAAGGCGGAATCCTACGCGGAAGCAGAGGAACCGGAATAGTCCCCCAAATGGCAAACTGACAAACTGGAGCATTTCGATCCTATATGGGTTGCCCCGTCTCCGTAAGGCCGGTTGGGTGCGTAACGAGCTTCAAAAGCAGATGATGTCGCAGAGGACGAGTAAAGTAAGCTGCCATTCGTGTTGTCCGTGATTTGTCGCTTGCCATCCTGTCACGGTGTCGCGACTCCTCTTCCTGCCCATGCAGCGACCACAAACCGCCAGCTGACGTGAGATCTTCGGGTACCGGGTATGCTGGGCATGGGTTTTGTTCATGCGCTCCGATAGAACGAGCCTGCACACTTACACTTGTGAAGTACGGATCATTCCAACAATAAGCTTCTATGGAGATATAAAACAGGGCATTATGAAATCTGTTCGTATCTGCCTTCCCCAATGAACAGAGAAAGGGACATTGGAAAAGCCTATGATTACGGCTTCGACGGTAAAAGAGTTGCGCACCCGAACGGGTGCGGGCATGATGGATTGCAAGAAGGCCCTGGTCGCGTGCGACGGGGACGTTGAGAAGGCCATTGAGGAACTGAGAAAAACGGGCGTCTCGTCTGTGGCCAAACGTGCGGGTCGGGCGGCTAAGGAAGGCGTGATTGCTTCCTACATCCATCCTGGAGATAAATTAGGGGTGTTGGTGGAGGTGAATTCCGAGACCGACTTTGTGGCGCGTACGGAACTATTCCGAGAGTTTGCCAGGAACATCGCCATGCAGGTGGCAGCCTCCGATCCAATTGTGGTCCAGAGGGATGAGATTTCCCAGGAGACGCTGGAAAGGGAGAAGGACATTTATCGGGAGAGCGCGCGAAACGAGGGCAAGCCGGAGGCCATTCTCGATCGGATTGTGGAAGGGCGTGTCCAGAAATACTATCAGGAAGTCTGCCTTCTGGAGCAACCTTTTGTAAAAGATGGCGATAAAACGGTTCAGGATGTGCTCACCGAGATCGGCACCAGCCTCGGAGAACATATAGCGATCAAGCGTTTTGTGCGGTTCCGTTTGGGTGAGTAGGCATAGTTTTTCAGATGGCGAGTTTTCAGTCCGCGATATAACACCCAAAGACGAGATGGGAGACTATGCCACCAAAGTATCGCAGAATTTTGCTGAAACTAAGCGGTGAGGTGATGGCCGGAGATCGGGGAGTTGGGATCGATCCGGGGTCGGTGGCCTATCTCGCTGAGGAAGTATCCTCAGTGGTAAAGGCCGGGGCAGAGCTTGGAGTTGTCATCGGAGGAGGCAACATCTTCCGGGGAAGTCAGGCTGCGAACCTGCATAACATGGACCGGGCGACTTCGGACTACATGGGGATGCTGGCCACGGTGATCAATGCGCTGGCTTTGCAGGATGCTCTGGAGCAGCGTGGTATTGTCACCCGAACGCAGACCGCCATTCGTATGGAGCAGGTGGCCGAGCCGTTTATTCGTCGTCGCGCCCTGCGTCATCTGGAGAAAGGCCGGGTGGTCCTTTTCGCTGCGGGCACGGGTAGCCCTTTCTTTACAACGGATACGGCGGCCGCGCTCAGAGCAGTCGAGATGGAAGCCGAGATCATCGTCAAAGGCACGAAGGTTGACGGGGTATACGATGGCGATCCCATGAAGGACAAAGCGGCCAAGAAATACGACTGCCTGCGCTATATGGATATTCTCGGACAGGGCCTTAAGGTGATGGATGCAACGGCCGTTTCGCTCTGTATGGATAACAAGCTTCCCATCCTGGTCTTTAACATCAGGCACAAAGGCGCGTTGGCGCGGATCGTTATGGGGGAGAACATCGGTACGGTGGTGACGGATTGAATGGTTTTTCAGTTCGGAAACGCACGGACGAGGAGGAAGGCTATGATGAACATAAAAGCGGAGGCCAAATCCAAGATGGAAAAGACCTTAGCCGCCGTTCGCCACGAGATGACGACCATTCGGACGGGAACAGCCAGCACCGCGCTTTTGGACGGCATCCGGGTGGAATACTATGGTTCTCTGCTTCCCCTGAACCAGGTCGCGAACATCGCCGCTCCGGAGCCCAAACTACTTACCATTCAACCGTGGGACAAGAAGGTGGTTCCCATAATCGAACGGGCCATTATGAGCTCGGACCTGGGGCTTACCCCTGCCAACGACGGGCACACGATTCGCCTCCCCATTCCGCAGCTGACCGGGGAGCGACGCAAGGAACTGGTTCACGTGGTTCGGAAAATGGTCGAGGAAGCCCGGGTTGCCATCCGGAATATTCGTAGAGATGCCAACGAGCATCTTAAGAAGGAAGAGAAACAGGGAGAACTCTCAGAGGACGAACGGCGTCGGGCGCAGGATGAGATGCAGGAATTGACGAATGCCTTCATCAAACAGATTGACGGGGTGTTGGAGCACAAAGAAACGGAAATTATGGAAGTGTGAGAGCCCGCTTGCAGGCGCAATCCTGTTTTCGCTGATTCACTTGGCTTTCGGATGCCGGAGGCGCTTGGGTGTTTATCGGGCTACCTGTTCGGAATGGCTCGAGAGTAAATTGTCCCGATTCGGTTATTCCATAAGACCTGGTGCCAAAACATCTTCCTGCCCAAGTCAATGATTCAGCCTGAGGATTCCCCCCTATGAAGAACAACGCGCTGTTTATGCTTGCAGCGATCTCCTTTGTCAATATCGCCTTCCTGGAAGCGCCCCGGGCAGCCGACTCCCCGTATGTCGAAATCCTTGAGTCCGATCGGACCGGGATGACGCTGAGGGTGCGTGCGCCGGAGCTTCGTATAGAAGAGACGGTCGCTGAGGACCAAAGCACCACGGTCCTAGGCGCGGAAGGGCTGACCTCCACGTCGGAGGAAGGGCGACCTCTCATCCCCTCCCTCGTGCGCATCATCGTGGTCCCCCCACAAGGCGAAGTCACCGCCGTTGTCGTAGACGTTACCTCCAAAACCCGTTCCGTCGGATTTCTTCCTCCGCACCGAGAAGAATTGCTGGACGGTTCCCCCCTTGATCCTTCTCCCGTCAGAATTGCTCCCACTCCTCCTGATCTTTATCCGGCTCACATGGTCTCGGTCCGGTTGCTGGGCTTCATGCGCGAAAACCGGCTGGCAGCGCTGAGTATCTTTCCCTACCAACTGGAAGCTGGGGGGGGAACGCTTCGGGTGCATTCGGATATGACCATCCGGGTGGATTTCGCGCCAGGTGATTTCGCTGCCAAGACGCTTCCCGGCCTTCCGGTTTCTCTCTCGCCCCCCTTTGAACGCATACTCTCAGAGAAGACCCTAAACTGTAATCAGGCCGAAAGTTTCCGCAGGGGGCGTCTGCCGGGTAACGTGCTTTCGAAACCCGCGGCAGTTGAGGATTCCCTCAAAGTCCGGATCGTGGTGGCGGAGGACGGGCTCTACAAGATTGACTCGGACCTTTTGAAGGAGGCGGAGATCGATCTGTCCAAGGGGGATCCCAGAAGGCTTCGGATCACCCATCGCGGGCGGGAGATTCCAATCCTCGTTGCGGGGGAAAACGACGGGGTATTCGATAGGGAGGACTGGGTCGAGTTTTACGGCAACTACAATCGCGAGACGTTTCTAAGCCGCTTCGAGGATATGTACAAGGATCCGTATAGCGACGAGAACGTATACTGGCTTTCCTATGGAGCCCAACGTGGGATGCGTCTGGCCAGCGAGTCCGGAGCGGTGGTCGAAGTGGACGCCCGGAAATATAATCGCCCCTTCTCCTACGAGTATACCGTACACGCGGAACAAGACGGCTATCGGGATCGGCTGGCCCGTCTGCCCGAGGAGGATGGAGACCGCTGGTTCTGGGACAGCGGCGTGGACGGCGGGCGTCGCCGCGACTATGAGGTGGATCTGCCGAGTCCGGATCGCAACTCCTTTCTAACTCCAGTGGTCACGGTGATGCTTCGGGGCAAAACGTATCCCAGCGGATCGCCCGATCACCATGCTCTCCTCTACCTAAACGATATCCTGATCGGAGATCAGGTCTGGGACGATCAGGCTTTGGCCAAATCCGTATCCGACCGGGAAAGCCCTTTTCGGCTCTCCAGCGCCAAGTTGGTGGACGGCGTGAATCGGCTGGGGGTGGTGCTGCCCGGGGATGAAGTCTCCTCTGCCGGCTCCGGTGATGCGGTGTATCTCAACTGGTTTGAGGTGGAATATCCCCGTCTGTATTGGGCCAAGGATGATTATATTGAATTCACCAAGCCGAAGTCGGACCCCGATGGATTGTTCCATTTTATTGTCGGAGGGTTCACAAGGCCGAATATCGAGGTCTATAAAAAAGGCATCAGCAAGATCACCGGGACGGCCATCCAATTTGTAGAGGTGAAAGGGCAAAAAGGCGGCTACTATCAGATCAGCTTCCAGGATGCGATCTATCATGAGGACACGGAATACATCGCGCTGGTGCCGGACCGGAAAAAGCCGCCCCTGTCGATCTCCATGGATACCCCTTCCGGATGGCGATCTCCCGAATGGGGGGCCGATTACCTCTTGATCACGCACGAGCAGTTTTTTGAGACCGCGGAGCGTCTGGCCGAGTTTCGCCGAAGCCAGGGACTGCAAGTGGAGATGGTGGATGTGCAGGATCTCTACGACGAGTTTGGCGACGGGATAACCAGCCCGGAGGCCATCCACGATTTCCTCAAATATGCTTATGCGCATTGGAATCCGGCGCCCACCTACGTAGTTCTGGTCGGAGATGGGACGTGGGATTACAAAAATAAGATCGATCGCGGACATAATTTCATCCCCGTGCCGGTAGTTCAGACCTACAAGTGGGGTAGTTCGGCTACCGATCATGTGTACGCGCTGGTAAGCGGAGACGACCTCCTGCCCGATCTTTTGGTGGGCCGCCTGCCGGTATCCACCAACACGCAATTGGAACCCATCCTGGACAAGATCATCCAGGCCGACAGCCAGCCTCAAAGGGGACGCTGGCGGGGGAAGGCCCTCTTTATCGGAGGCGGGGGAGCGCAGTTCAGGGAACAGTGTGAGGCGCTCATTTCGGATTTTGTGCCACCCGAATTTGACGTGGCCCGCCTCTATCTCGACGCAGAGGCCCCGAAGGCCTATTTCGGGGGCACGCAGGACTTGATCGATACGGTGGATGAGGGCGTATCGCTGATCACCTTCTTCGGACACGGGGGTGGCGGGATCTGGTCGGACGCCAGCCTGATGCGTTTCGCAGATGTCAAACGACTCCATAACGGAAAGAAACTTCCCTTCATCATCAGTCTCACATGCTTTACCGGCGCTTTCGATGAGACGAGAGGTTCTTTGGGCGAGGAATTCCTCGCAGTGGCGGGCAAAGGAGCCATCGGTTTTCTGGGTTCCTCCGGCGTGGGCTGGGTCTGGCACGACTACTGGTTTATGCAATCCCTGATGACCAGGCTTTTTCAGGAGAACCATGGGACACTAGGTTCCATCATAGCTGCGGGAAAGATCGATTTTCTGAGTAAACACAGTGGCGTCATCGCAAATGACATCGTACATATCTACTCGCTTCTGGGCGATCCGGCCACTCGGCTGACCTTTCCGTCCGGCGACATCGAGGTGGCCCTGGACTCCAAGGCGGGCACAAAGGGATCCCCCGTTCAGATCGAAGGAGCCTTGCCCACCCCACTTTCCGGCACCGCAGAGATTTCGCTCATCGATGCTGATGGCGCATCCTCCGGAGGCCAGAACGTTTCCATCTCAGGAGGCCAGTTTTCAGCGACGCTTACCGTTCCTCAGAATGCGGCGCAGGGAATCGGTCGTGTCAAAGTGTATGCCCAGAGCGACGAGGCCGAGGGAGCTGATTGGATCGGACAGGCCAAGCTGGCCGTGGACACGCTGTTGGTGACCGAGGTCCAGGTTGTCCCGGAGTCGCCGCTTGCTACCGACAGCGTGTGGGTTCAGGCAGAGGCGTGGGACCAGCAGGCGGTAAAGGCCATGTGGTGTGTCTTTTCATCCAAGGGAGATTCCATCGCGATGCATTCCACGGAGGGGCTGTGGCGCACAGAGCGGCCTTTGTTGGGGGCATCTCCGGGAGAGGATGTTCGATTTCATCTCTTGGCGCGCGATGCGGATGACCGGATTCACGCGACACCCACCTTTCGATTCCGCATACGCAGAGGCGGGGAATTGCGCGTTCGGGAGGTGTTTCTCGCGGGCGAACAGGAAGTACTCCTTTCTGCACGCATCGCGAACCTCGGAGACGCGCCTTCCGAGACACAGGAGGCCGTTTTCTTCCTGGGCGACCCAAACAGCGGCGGCCAACGCATCGGCTCGGTATCCGTACCGGCTCTGGAAGCCGGGGAGCGGGCTGCAGCGTTTTCGGAAGAGCTGCCCTATCGTTCCGCTCCGCCCATGGGACTCTCGACGACATCCTCTGAAAAGTCCTCGGCCGTCGCGTCCATTCCATTGGGGGTGCTGTCAGATCAGGTGGTCTGGCCCCTGATTGGCGATCAGACGATCTCTGTGCAGGTTTCCGGACGTACCT
>JAZDJA010000064.1:0-4006 GCA_043804415.1 Candidatus Latescibacterota bacterium
AATAGTTGGTCGAGCCAGCGGGAACGGAGAGCATGCTTCTGCAAGTCGGACAAGCTGAGCCCTTCAATCAGCCCCTTCAGGTCTTGCTTCAGATAGGCGCGATCGGAAAGATTGGGCGACCTGTTTTCAGAGCTCGCCTTCAACTGTGTGTCCATTGCCATCCCCTTCTCATGGTGTGTCCCTCTTGGCAGTGAATTCATCGAGCGCATTCTTGAACGTGAGACCCGGCCTTTCGCCTTGGCGTACAAAGGAGATTTCATCTCCTGAGGCTTTTCCCATGAAGTCAAACGTGTAGGGGTGCTCTACAGAGTCAAAACCTAAGACATAGGCATGCTTCGTGCGGAACGAGATCGTGTCGCCGTCGATTGTGCCGTCCACAATCTTGGTCTCGCCAGTAATATTGTACGACATCGTTCCGAGCAGCTTGTTGCCGAAGACTCTGAACGTGAAGTACATGGGATAGTTTTTGTTGTCGAACGAGAGACCAGGATTGTCGGCCTTCCACTTGCCACTGATATCAACGGCCTTAGGCGAGGCGACTTGAGCCGTTGCAGATGTCTGTATTTGTTCATCTGGAGCGCCAACAATGCGTTCCAACGCCTCGATCAGCAGAATGGCATCTTGATGGAAACGTGTATCGCTGATCTCTATCGCTTGCCGTCTGGCAAGCATGGTCAGTGCCTCCGGTAAATCCTGCTGACGGGGCATATTCGCGCCACCAACCAATGTGGGAATCACAGGAATCTGCCGATTCAGTGCCGCAGCAATTTCAAGCCGAACGAAATCCTGAGGATCGTCCAAGCGACGACGACCTTGACCATCCGTACATGTCAGCCAAGATTTTCCGATCACGGCGATCAACGCGTTGCAGGATGCGACCTTTTGCTCAAGGACCGTGACAAAATCCTCCCCAGGCGTGATGGCATCGATATCCATAAACGTGTTTTCTTTCCCAAAGTGCGCACTGAGCTGGTCATAGAGCCGCCCCGAATAGCCTGCGCTATCCTCCCGCCGATAGCTGACAAAGATCTCTGCCATTACACTACATTCCCTCACGCCGCAAGAAGTGCACACGGCCCGCATGCATGCAATGCTCCCCGGCATTTACTATACCTGACAACATCTGCTCCCGTCGGTGAAATAATCGTCTCTAATGCTTATCCGGTTTGCTCCACTCCATACCACATGTTGTATGTCATAGGTCATCGTCGGAAGACGTGCCAAGTATGTCGGCCGAGGAACTGCCAAGAGCAGCCACGGATTACCCGGATTTCACGGAATTTCGACTCGGCACCGATTGGCATTGGCATTCGTCGAATCCCGATCCTGGCGCACCGCACGGATGCTCTGCGGTGCACTGGGATGCTGCGCCGATAGAAGCCGTGGAAGAGCGTTCATAATCTGGTTAGTCCCCTCATGCGAGGTTCAAGTACATCCGAAGAGAACTGAAGATAATCTGCTTCAAAACAGAAACCTGGTGCGCCTATACTGTGGGTGTTCTTACCGAATTTTTGCCGTTTCGGCCAAAGTCGTTGCTGATTCCCTAATCCCGCGCTAAGGCGCCGATAGGCGCATCTGACAAGCGATCCATAAAACTTTTTCGGTGAAAAAGCTTGACTTTTATCCATGGATTGGGTATATACCCAATCCATGGACGCGTTAAGTCGAATCCAAATGGAAAATCAGCGCGATGCCCTCATCGAACAACTGCATGGCGTGGGCAATCTGATGCGCGGGACTCTAGTCAAGACCAAGGTTCGATGCGGACGCAAGGGGTGCATCTGCGAATCGGGAGAGAAGCACGTGAAGCTTCATTTATCTGTGAAACTCCACGGACAGTCGAAAGGATGCTACGTGGGCGGCCGTGAAGAATCGGTCGGGAGCCTGATCCGCGAGTACCAGCGTGCTTGGCACATCATCGAACAGCTGACGGAGGTAAATCTGGAACTGATACGCGGGGATCACCCGGGTGGACGACGGAGGAAGAAACGGGGATGAAGGATCAGCGGATACTGCCGTACGTAGTGGAGGTAATGGAGAAACCTGAGGGGATAACGGCGTGGGCGGGACTGCCGTCGGTGTTGGACACCATGAGGGCCTTCGGTCTGAATGATCTGATTCAGGAAGAGATCAAAATACGGAAGCGGAAACGCGGCTATAGCGAAGCGAGGAAGGTCGAGGATTTTGTGCTTCTGATGGCCGCTGGCGGGGAGTGCGTGGATGACATCGAGATGCTGAAGGCGGATGCCGGGCTTTGCCGCCTCGTTGGACAGTTTCCCAGCGCCGACCGGTTACTCGGTTTCTTGTACGCCTTTCACGACGAGGCTCTGATCGAGCGAGCGCGAGCTCAGCTGACGGGAGATCGGGTAGCCTACATTCCGGAGGAGAACGAAGCGTTGCAGGGTCTGGCGCGCGTGAACGTGGGATTTGTGCATCGGGTGGCGGCGCAGGGAAAGTGCACGCGAGCGACACTGGATCATGATGCGACGATCCAAGAAAGCCATAAACGCGAGGCTCAGCCGCATTACAAGGGGGGCCGTGGGTATCAGCCATCGGTGATCTACTGGGCAGAGCAAGACATGGTGCTCGCAGACGAGTATCGCGATGGCAACGTACCGGCGGGGATGGAGAATTTGCGCCTGATCCGGCGGGGTTTCGCAAGTTTGCCTGATTGGGTAACGGAACGTTACTTTCGGGCCGACAGCGCGTGTTACGTAGAGCAAATCCTGAAGTGGTTTGCCGATCATGAGCGGGAAGGAGGACCGAAGGGGGAGATCGGTTTCACCATTAGTGCGGACATGAGCCCGCAGCTGCACGACACATGTAAGGCGCTGCCCGAGCAGCGCTGGCAGTTGGTGGAAGAACGAGTTCACGAAACCGTGTGGTGCGCCGAGGTGGAGTTTACACCCGGCGACTGGCCGAAGAATGCCAAGCCGCTGCGTTACCTGGCCGTGCGGTTCCGCGCGCGGCAGGGAGAGTTGTTTGGCAATGGCAGCAGCATGAAGTACCTGGCGGTAGTGACGAATCGATCCGGTGAACCAGTGGACCTGTTGCGCTGGCACTGGCAGAAGGCCGGCACGATTGAGTCGGTGCACGACGTGACCAAGAACGAATTGGCCGCGAGGGTTCCCCCGTGTGGCCGTTTCGGGGCGGACGCCGCGTGGTATCGGCTGAGCCTGCTGACTTACAACGTGCTGAGTGCGATGAAATCGGTGGCCTTGCCTGCGGAGATGAGCAACGCGCGCCCCAAGCGATTGCGCTTTTCGTTGTTCAACATCGCGGGACGAATTGTTTCCAGAGGCGGGAAACTGATTCTCCGGATCGCTGCGGAAATTGAGCGTATCGTGAAGCTGAAGGAAGCACGAGTGCGCTTGGCCACGCTGCCTGTATTCGCAACCCCGACTTGAGGACTCAGACTCGTCCTGGAACTGACAAAAGCTGAAAGCACCACGTTGCCACAGGAGAGGCTCGTCTAAAAGCATTCCGCATCGGCTTCAATCCCACAAAAAACTCCGTCTGATCTCCAGTTATTCCAGAAAATTGCCCCTCGCGTGAGTCCTAAGCAGTTCGGAGTTCTCCAGAGGTTAAGATTTGTCTCCCCACGGAGATCATCAGAGTGCCTGAAGCGGCCCTCGGCGCCTTAGCGCGGGATTAGGGTAGGGCTTCCTTGCTTGACTTTTCACCTGGTTGCTACTATAGTCGCGTGCACAAATAGCTGCCATATCGGACACACGCACAAGGTAGGGGGGGGAGAAAATGGACAAAATTGAAACATTTAAAGACGGGACACAGGTTACGCTCAGAAGATTGCACATCGATGACTTGGACAAGCTGATGGCTTTCTACGAGGCGCTTCCTCTCGAAGACAGAAAGTATCTAAGGATTGATGTCACTAAGAGAGATATCGTTTCCCAGAGGATCAAACGGATTGAGACCGGAAATGTCATCCGCATCATCGCCCTCCATAACGATGAAATAATTGGTGAGGGCGCCCTTGAACTTTCAG
>JAZDJA010000065.1:0-28703 GCA_043804415.1 Candidatus Latescibacterota bacterium
GGAACACGTGAAGCGAGAAGAGGCTGTCCATCAGGCAAAGACCGATGACCTTCGATTCGCAGAGCTATCGGCTGGGGACACGGGTTGGGAGAACGGCGAAGAAACCGACTGGGAGGATGCGAACGAGGCAGATTGGAACGAAGAAAATGAGGAAGCGGAGGAACAAAAAGAAGGAATTCCACGTGTTTGCCGGCCATCGAAATCCGGCGAGTCCCTGCGCTCGTATCTGACAGCACATACAAAAACCGAACTGATCGGGGTTCTCGAAGAACTGGCACAACAGCATCCTGATGTGCGCAAAGCGCTCCAGGATCGTCGCGATCTGGCAAGCGGCGATACGGCGCATCTGGTAAGGGGGGTCCTATCAGAAATCGACCGCGTGTCTTGTGAACCGGAATGGAGCGACGGATGGGCCGCGGCAGAGGACGGCCCGGACTATTCCGGTCTGCGGAAACGCCTGGAGAGATTGCTTTCCACCGGCCATGCGGATGAAATCCTTTCCCTGGGAAAGAAGCTGTTGGAAGCCGGCACCGAACAGGCGGAGAGGTCGCACGATGGGGGAGAATCAGCCTACGAAATTGCGAAGTGCATGGAGGTGGTCTTCCGCGCCTTGCCGCAATCTTCGATGTCCGCGGCGGATCAGATGCTTTGGGCCATTGATGCGGAGCTGTCCGACGACTACGACTTCTGCGGAGACACAGCGATCTTTTGGAAGAAGAGACGGAACCGGGAAACCTGGAGCACCGTGGCCGATGGGCTGGCGCGACGTCTTTCGGGCCTGGAATCAGAAGGGCAGGAATGCGAGGATTTCGATTGCAGCTATCTCCGGGACGGTCTGAGCGACAGGATGATTCACGCACTCTCTCAGGCCGGACGCGACGATGAGGTGATTCCGCTCTGCGAACGAGAGGCCCCCCTCACGGGGAGTTACAACCGGCTGGTGGACGCGCTGATGGAGGCCAAGCGATGGGAGGAGGCAGCCCAGTGGGCACTGAGGGGAATTGAAGCCACGAGTGCCTCTCTGCCAGGGATCGCCACAGACCTGCGCGACCGTCTGCGCAAACTCAGCGAAATGTCGGGCGATGTGTATCGGGCGGCGGCGTTTCGGGCGGATGAATTCTTCGAGCATCCAAACCTTGGGGGTTTTCTGGAATTGACACAAGCGGCTCGGAAGGCAAAGGTGGGACCTGCGGTTCGGACGTGTGCGATGCGCTTTCTGGAAACCGGGATGCGGCCAGAACAGACCGGACCGAAAGCCAACGAGGCGCCGGAATGGCCCTTGCCACAGACCGGTGTTTCCGCCATAGGACGTATCTGGAAGGCGCAGGTTCCGATGACCTCGGTGCTGATAGACATCGCCCTCTCGGAGAAGAACCCGGAGGAGGCCCTGCGCTGGCATGATCTGGCTCATCAGGACCGGATGGGATGGATTGGGTACGACCATGACCGCCTGGCACAGGCCGTGCTCAAGACCCATCCCGAGCGCGCGCTGGAAATATGGAAGAAGCTGGCAGAATCGCAGATTGCCCAGGTGAAGCCGAGTTCGTATGAACTGGCAGCCGGTTATCTCCGTAAGGCGCAGACTGTTTTCCAGCGGCTGGGACAAGAGGATGCTTGGAAAGAATACCTTGCATGGGTTCGCAAAACGCATCGGCGCAAACGGCGGCTGTTGGAGATTCTCGACCGGCTGGACGGGCGGCGGATCATTGACACATAAACCCAGTTCGTCGGACAGAGCGAAAAGGACAGAAGAACGACATGTGCCACGGATGTCTATTGAGACAACACGCAACCCACGAGTTGAGGTCGTTCGCAACATCCGTTTTCAACCGGTGGTCGGCCCCTGGAAAGGCCCGAAAATGACTCGGGACCGCTTCGTTCACCACGGCAAAATGGTTCCATTATTGCCGTGAGCCGAGGCAATCTTGGCAGACAATGTTTGTGTGAAAGTTTGGTGGAACAGACATTCCTGTCTGTTCAGCTCTATGACCTTTGCAGGAGGCTCTCTCAGAATAACACCCACAAAAACCCATAGAAACCCTCTTGCTGCGAAGTGCCGACCAGGGGGAAAAGGAGACGCACGATGTCCTATCGGATCGGATGGTTTTCCACAGGCCGAGGAGAGGGCTCCAGAAAGCTGCTCACTGCCGTCAATAACGCTATCCAGGACGGCACGATCCCCGGTGAAATCGCCTACGTATTCTGCAGCCGGGAGCGAGGCGAAGCGGAAGGAAGCGACCAGTTTCTCGACCTCGTGCACCAATATGGGATCCCACTCGTTTCGTTCTCGTCGAGGCAGTTCGAACCGCAAAAACGCAGGGAGGGACTGCATGCATCCAAAGAGCTCGGACAGGATTCGGAGGCACTGCAGGCGTGGCGGATCGCCTACGATCGGGAGGTGATGAGACGCCTCGAGGGCATGGGGGCGGACATCACCGTCTTGGCGGGGTATCTGCTGGTAACCGGAGTGGAGCTCTGTCGCCGGAACACCATCATCAATCTGCATCCCGCCGAGCCGGGCGGCCCCAAGGGCATGTGGGCGAGGTGATCTGGGAGCTTATCGAAAAGCGCGCTGGGAGAACGGGCGTGATGATGCACCTGGTCACGGAGATACTGGACGAAGGGCCCCCGATCACCTATTGCACCTTCCCCATTCGGGGCGGCCTTTTCGACGCCCTGTGGGCTCAGATGGCGGCAAAACTCCGGGACAAATCGCTGGCACAGATCGCCGACGAGGAGGGCGTTTCGGAACCGCTGTTTGCCGCAATCCGGCAACACGGGGTGATTCGCGAGCTGCCTCTGATTGTTGGAACAGTCAAGGCCTTTTCGGAGGGAAGAATCGCCATTGCGGATAAAAAGGTGGTCTCGGACGGAAAGCAGCTTGAGGGGGCCTACGATCTCACCGGTGAGATTGACCGTATGATCGCGCAGTCATAGAGGCACGAGAGAAACAAAGAGCTGAAAAAGAAAGAGGGAGAGATCGCCGATGGCATGCGATCTCTCCTTTGTTTTTGCCCACTTTCCCCTTCTCAGGACGCGTGCACTTCAAAGATCGCACGCGGGATTTCCAGAAAAGTCTTGATTTAATGCGACGTTTTGCATATCTTTATCCCTTTTATCCCCCCTCGGGTCAGGGGCTCGTGTCTGAGTGCGAGCATGATAGATTGGCCCCTCTTTCCGTCCGGAAATGAGCGTGCAGCATCCCGCACGATATTCTTTGTGAGCTTGTGGCTCTGCCGCGCCGGGCATTTTCGAGGCGTTGGTCCAGACCGGTTTTTGCGCCTTGACTTTCTTTGCAGGGCCTTTCTCTGAAAGAGGCATTATGACATTGGTTCATTTGGACAAAGTATCCAAATTCTACGGAGCACATGGGGTCTTAGAAGACGTATCTTGGCAGGTGGAGGAGAACGACCGCATCGGACTGATCGGACCCAATGGATGCGGAAAAACCACCCTGTTTCGGTTGATAACCGAAGATCTGTTGCCGACCGAAGGTACGGTAATTCGCAAGCGGGACCTGCGTATCGGCTATCTGTCTCAGGAGCCCGCGCTGGACGGAACGCGCACGGTGCTGCAGGAAACCATGACGGCTTTTGAGCCGGTGCTCGCAATGCAGGTGGAATTGGTGCATTTGGAGGAGGCGATGGCGTCCAACCGGCACAGCGAAGCGCTGCTGCACGAATACGGAGCGTTGCGGGAGCGGTATGAGGCGCAAGGCGGGTACGACATCGAGACGGAGGCGAGGTCAGTGCTTTCGGGGTTGGGGCTGGATGAGGAAAGTCAACACAAAACCGTGGGGGTGCTCAGCGGCGGGGAGAAGACCCGGGTGGCACTGGCCAGGTTGTTGCTCGGAAGACCCGATCTGCTCTTGTTGGATGAGCCGACCAATCACCTCGACATCCAGACCACGGAGTGGCTGGAGGGCTTTCTATCGAAATATCCCGGGAGTGTCGTGGTGGTCTCTCACGACCGCTATTTTCTCGATCGGGTGGTCACCGAAATTGTGGAGCTCGAGGATCTTCGTTTGGAACACTATAAGGGAACCTATTCCGAGTATGCACCGGAGCGGGAGCGGCGCAAGGAACAGCAGCAAAAGCACTACGAAGAACAGCAGACCCTTATCGCGCGAACCGAGGATTACATCCAGAGAAACCTGGCGGGACAAAAGACGAAGCAAGCTCAGAGCCGCAGGAAACAGCTTGCCAAGATGGAACGACTCGCCCCCCCTTCGGGGAAGAAAGACGTGCGCCTGCACTTTGCGCCGGAACAGAGAGGCGGGAACGAGGTGTTGGTGTGTGAGGGACTGGCCAAAGCTTACGGGAACCGGACTTTGTTCGAGGACCTGTCGTGTACCGTGCGCAGAAGGGAGCGCATCGGGATCGTGGGGCCAAACGGAACGGGAAAGACCACGCTACTCAAGATGCTTCTGGAAAGCGAGCGCGCGGATGCGGGCACCATCCGGTTCGGGAGCCAGATCCAAGTGGGATATTACGATCAGGAACGATTGGATCTAAATGGGGGGAATTCGGTTCTGGAGGAGGTTTGGGCGGTGGACCCACGGCGCCCAGAGGGAGCGATGCGCACCTTTCTCGGGTCGTTTCTGTTCTCCGGGGACGACGTGTATAAACCCATCGCGAACCTCAGCGGCGGCGAACAGAGCCGGGTGTCCCTGTGCAAGCTGATTCTTTCCAATGCCAATCTGTTGATATTGGACGAGCCGACCAACCATCTCGATATTCCGTCCCGGATGGCGTTGGAGGCGGCTTTGATGCACTACGAAGGCACCATTCTCACGGTGTCTCACGACCGGTATTTCCTAAACCGGCTGGTGAACCGGATTCTTTATATGGGGTTGGGAGAAAGTCGGCTGTATGAAGGGGACTACGCCTATTTCGAACGCAAACGCCGCGAGGAAAGGGCAACGGGCGGAAACCGAGTTGCCGCAGAAATTCCAAAGGAAGGTCGGGAGGCCTTCGAGCAAAAGCGGGGGGCTGAGCGATCCCGAGCGCGCACGAAAAGACGAGTGGCCCAGATCGAACAGGCGATTCACAGTGCGGAAAAAAAAACAGCCGAGATTGAGGCGGCTTTAGCGGACCAGGAGGTGGCGTCGGACTGGAACCGGCTCGACGCGCTGCTTCGGGAGCGGGAGGAGGTTACGACGAAGTTGGAAGCACTCTTTGAGGAGTGGGAGGGGCTGGAAAGAAATGCGGCCACGCAGGACTCCTGATCCCGCTCCATTGTTCCGGTTCTCCCCCCTCTCCTTTTGCCCCCGCGATGCCGTAAGTCGGCCCACGAGCGCTGGGATAGAACACCGGCCTGCTTCCTCATCCCGCTGCGTATTCCCGCTGTAGGAGCAGGGCATCCGGCACGGGATCGGGGCTCTCGCAGATCACCAGTCCCTTCGCCCCATAATCGGCCAGCGCTGCAAGCAATTCCCTATACTTCAGATCGGAGTCATCCAGCATCCGGTGTTTCTGCTCGCCCTTGTCCGTATATTGGATGCCTGCCACGTGGATGTGCATGTTCTCCAGCGCTTTGGGGCCCAGTTCCGTTCCGATCTGCTCCAGCACGGAGGCAAAGTCCGCAAGGGAATTGGAGGCGCCGCCGCTTCGCGCGTGCAAATGGGCAAAATCAATACACGGAGCCACCCGATCCACCTCCGAGGACAGGCGCAGCAGTTCGTCCAGGTTTCCAAAATACGAGGGTTTTCCCGTAATCTCGGGCCGGAGGATGACCGAGTTCCCCTCCAGCCCAAGCGTCTCCGAGATCTCCTCCAAAGCCTCCTTGACCAACCCGTAGACCTCCTCCGGATCCCGCCGCATATAGGAGGCCGCGTGGAACACCAGGCTCGATATCCCGCATAGGTTCCCCATTCGGGCGCCCTTGAGGATGCGTTCCTTGCTGCGCGCCCGGATCGCCGGATCATCCGCATTCAGATTGATATAATAAGCGCCGTGCGCACTGAGCCGAATGCCATTCTCCTCGGCTGTGGCCCGGATCCCAAGTGCGGCTTCCTCCCCGAGTTTCACCCCGTGCACCCACGCCATCTCCATACTTCCCAACCCCAATGCTCTGACCCGCTCGATTCCCGCCTCACTCGTCGGCTTTTCAGAATCCGAGGGCACACCGGCTACTCCGAAAACAAGGCGATCCACAGGGTCCTCCGCTGCGCCTTCTGGTGATGGGTGAGTAGTGAGCGGCGAATGGACGCAAAAAATCAAAAACGACGAATGCCCGTCACCGATCACGGGTCTTTTCAGACCAGTGGCATGGCGTAATGGATCTGCCGGGCGACCTCCACAAAACCCATCTTGGGGTAGAAGTTAGATCCCACGTCGTTCTGCTCCAGGGTTTCGATTCGGGCCAGTTCCATGCCCCTGGCTTTCATCAGCTCCAAGGCTGCAAGCATCAGTTGCCTGCCCAAGCCGCGTCCCTGACAGGCGGGCAGCACCGCCAGGTTGGCTATGTGTCCGATCCGGGTCTCTGTATCCAGCCGACACGAGATATATCCCGCGACCTTCCCCTCCTGCTCGACGATCAGAATCCCCTCCGGGCAGTCGGCTATATCCGCATCGATGTGGCGTCTTTTCCGGTCCGTCCAGTCCGTCCCGCCCACGGCACCGAAGTGGTCTTCGATGTTTCGATCAATGCAGACCTTTTCAAAGCAGATCGTGGTGATCTTCCTCAGGGCCGCCCGGTCCGATTCCCGATAAGTTCTGATCATGTTGGCCTTCCTGCGAGTTTCAGGCTTTCTCTCTTGGAGCGGGAAAGAAAATGGGAGCATGAGAAGGCAAGCAGATGGGCATACCAAGAAGTTTTTGTGTCCCTTGTCTCCACATCCTCACACCGTCTCCTGTTCGAAAGAGATTTCGTTCAAGACACAGCCCCCAACCTTCCGCTCCCCGGTTTACGCATCACGTTTTGCGCCTCATATCGGTATCATGCACAACATCTTCAGCATCCCCGTTCCAGAACTCCTGAACTGGTGGAGTTCCTCGCCGGGGATGAAAATCGCATCCCCCGGGACCATCTCTCGGTCTCCTTCCGCTCCCACAACGATACCCTCGCCTTCCAATACGAACACTTCGTGCTCCCAGGCATGGGCATGAAGCGGTGTGGCTCCGTGAGGACCTATCTCAAACAGGCGCATGGCAAAATTCGGCGCGCCGTCCGGATCCGAGATCAGCCACCGCACCTTTGTATTCTTCGCGTCTTCTCCAACCGGGACGGCTTTTACGCCTTGGGTGCTCTTGAGCAACATGTTTCCTCCTTTCTATGGACATCCTCGCTCTCCTCATTCTCCTCCTAACCATCGATCACCGTGACGGACGATGTAGATTGGGCTGGAGCTGCATAAGTGATTGAACGTTCCCATGATGGACGCGTAAGAAGCTACGGCTGCGCATGCAACGAATCCACAGATTCCGGTCTTCTTTCCCTTTGTCTCAGATTCTAGGGACCGGGAGAGAAGAGCATTGTACCAGGGATCGAGAAATAGGGCGCCATGGCGGATCACTTTCAGGACATGCTTTTGAAGGAATCGACGCATATCCTGAGGTCGAAAGTGATACAGGTGGCGGGGAGCATCTAATGCAACCCAATGGGGACCGTAGCTTCTGGCATCGAAGCTCTCGAGATTGGGAGCGGCTATAAAAAGCCATCCTCCCGGAGAGAGAAGCCTGCAGAGTTGACGAAGTACTTCATGCGCCTCGTGAATATGCTCCAATACGTGCCACAGGGTGATTACATCAAACGAATCATCGCACTTTTCAATAACGTCCAGCACAGGTAAGCCGGTTTTCTCTACAAAGCCCCGGGCCTGAGAGGATGGTTCTATCCCCAAAACCCGCCAACCTGCTCCTTGCATCTCCTTGAGGAATTCTCCTGTACCGCAGCCCACGTCAAGAATAGAACCTTTGGCACAGTATTGCTCAATGCGTCGCCGCTTATTTCGCAAGTTCCAGCGGCGAAACAGTCGGTAGACTCGGTCGGTCAGCGAGATCCCGTTTTGCTGATGCGGCTGATAGCGTTCCTCTTCGTAATACCGTCCGACAGATTCCTCGGTGGGACGCGGAGAGAGATATACGAAGCCGCACCGAACACAGCGCACCAAATGGAATCTTTCCTGTGTGTTGAATCTATTGGGAGCGTGAAGGTAAGGCTCGTGTTTCTCAGAATCGCAGATCAGGCACTTCGTGGGCTGAAAATCCATGAACCTACTTTCACAGTGAGACGAGCGCCACAAACCACAAATAGAGACATTAAGTATCGGCCTCAAAAGAACAGCTCCAATTGCAGGAGCGCCGAGAAGAAACCCAGAAGTCCGCCTCCGAGCACCTGGGAAACGCTGTGTGCTCGGGTATGCACGCGCGACCAGAAAAGGGCTGCAACAAACGCCAGAGAGATCAGGCCCGGTGGTCCGAAAAAGTGGAACAGGATGCCCGCCGTTGTAGCGGCGCTGAGGACGTGGAAGCTCCATTTGCACAAACGCGTCACTCCCGCGATAAGCGCCACGTTTACGATATGCACGACCAAGGCGGCCCTTACAGAGGACGAGGCGTCAAGCCACCGGAGTACAAAGATCCCCAGCGAGTAGAAAACGATCAGCGACAAAAAGGGACCGGTTCGCTCGGCCCGCTCCGGGATATAGAATTCGGAGATAATCCCTTCTCGCCTGAGCCACCAGAAATACGAACACGGCAAAAGGACGACGAAGACACCGCCTGTGACCACCCACGGCGCACAGATCTGCCAGGACGCCGCGGAGAGCGACAGCAGAAAAATCGCGAAGAAAGTGGTAAGGACGGGGTTCAGCAGGTGCGCAAGGACGCGCGCCGCGTCTTCCTTCATCCGAAATTTGGCGTTTGGGCTCAAGTGGTCTCCAGTCAATGGCCCGCAGATTGTGTGCGGGAGGCTCGTTCGCTTCCCATTCTGCCCGGGGACGTTCCCGAAGAAGACGTCGTGTCCCTACTTGATCTTGACTTCCCGGTTCTTCTCCGACGATTCGTAGATGGCATCCAACATCTTCATGACTTCAAGCCCCTGTTCTCCGGGTACAGGCACTTCGCTGTCGTTTCGTATCGCCTCGATAAACAGTTCAATCTCGCGATGATGGGTTTTCACTTGCGGAAGGTGTACGGGCGTCACATCCAGAAGGGTGCCGTCTTCCTCCGTGAAAATTCGAATGGGGTCAAGCTGTCCGCCTCCGGAGGCGCCGAAGAGGGCGGTGGTAAAAATGTCCTCACCGATGTTCGCGCAAAAGCTGGACTCGACCATGGCCGTGGCGCCATTTTCAAAGCGGATGAATCCCACGGCAAAATCCTCCACGGTGAAGGTCTTCGGATCCCATTGCCCCATCAATCCCACCACATTGTTCCGCGTGCCAAACTTCGTATAGGTCTTCCCGGAGGCGGCTACGGGTTTAGGCATGCCCATCAAATACCAAGTGAGATCCAGCGCATGCACGCCGATGTCGACCAGCGGTCCCCCGCCCTGCTTTTCCTTATCCCCAAATACGCCCCAGCCGGGGATGCCCCGTCGCCGGAGCGCCTGGGCCCGGGCATAATAGATCTCTCCGAACTTCCCCGCATCTATCTGCCGCTTGAGTGCCTGCACATCCGATCGGCAGCGGTTGTTCAATCCCACCATCAGTTTCTTTCCGGCCTTCCGGGCCGCCATGCACATCAGAGCGCCCTCCTTGGCATTCATCGCGATCGGCTTTTCGCACAGCACGTGCTTCCCTGCCTCGAGCGCGGCGATGGTGGGCGCCTTGTGCATGAAATTCGGGGTGCACACACTCACGGCCTGAATCTCCTTCAGGGCAAGCATATCGCGATAGTCCGAAAATACGCGCTTCGCTCCGAATCGCTCTGCCGCCGTTTCGGCGACCTTTTCGTCCACATCGCAGCACGCGATAATCTCCACCTCATCGGAAAGTGCCGCATATCCCGGCAAATGCGCACCCTGTGCGATGCCGCCGCTTCCGATTACGCCTACACCGATCTTGGCCATACGATCATCCCTCCTCCGAGAGGTCTTTCGTTTGTGCGACGCACGCTCCAGCCTGTTTCTGAAAATCCTGTCCCCAGGCCGATTTTTCATGGGTCTGGAGAATCGTTCTGATCAGAAACATCCCTCCGCCCCAAAAGCACCAAGTGCTCCAGCCATTCCCTCCAATTCCTCCCGATAGGTGAACAACGCACACCCCTCGTGGGGCTTCGTCAACACATCCGGATGCGCACGGATGTGGGAGAAAAGAGGCGCATTGAGGATCTCCCTGAATGGCTTCTCCCGAATCGTATCCGATGCCAGATGGGAGAACGGACACGGTTCCACGTATCCCTGGGCATTGACATGAAGAAAGCCTCGGCCGGCCGCCATGCACGAACCCGTGGCCGCATACTCATCATCCGGCAGGCGCACCAGAAAGACGGGCGCACGTTGCTTGATTTCCGTCAACCGCGCGCGCAGCCAGATTTGTTCTTCCTCCGTGGGCACGCGATCCAGCTCCACGCGACTCCCCAGAGGCACATAGTCCGTCAGGAAACCCACCCGGCATCCGCGCGCACCCATCTCATCGATGAAGTCCCCTTGTCCCACAGTGTGTAGATTCTGCCGTGTCACCATCGTCGAGAACCCAAAAAAGGCGCTGGCCTCCCCCAGAACAGCCATGGCTTTGGCCACCTGCTTGTAGGTTCCCGGTCCCCGCCGCGCGTCCGTCTCCTCCTGGTTTCCCTCTATACTGAGCACCGGCACCACGTTCCCCAAACGCGCCACCGCACTGGCCCACTTTGCATCCACCATGCTGCCGTTGATGAACAGGAGAAAAACCAGGTTCCCGTGGCCTTTCACGAGATCCATCAGCCCGTCCCGCAACAAGGGCTCGCCACCGGTAAGCACCAAGAAGAAGACCCCCAATTCCTCTGCCTGTCCAAATAGATCGCCGATTTCACTCAGAGTCATCTCCCCGTCCCGTGGATAATTCCGGCTGTAACATCCGGAGGAGGAGAGGTTGCAGTGCATAGTAGGACTGAGCATCAGCATAGGCGGAACCAGGAGTCCTTCCCGCTGGAATAGATCCGCCCTCCGACGACATGTTTTTCGAAAGGCCCTGCGCCATCGCCACAGCTGGCCCAGTCGCCAGGGCGATCTTCCCGCCCACAGTCGAATGGCGGTTACCAACCCCCGCTCCAATCCTGAATCAAAGCATCCCACGTTGGCATCCGACTTCATTGGCTGCCTTTCCGGTTCATCGGGTTTCGTCCGAAGCCTTCCCGACTGCCCTCGAGCCAAACAGTTTGGTGCCGATGCGAACGAGGTTGGCTCCCTCCTCGATGGCCACCTCGTAGCTGTTGCTCATCCCCATGGAGAGGGTGCGCATGTCCACACCGGGGATCCCTTTCTCAGCAATGCGATCGAACACCTTTTTGGTCGCGCGAAAATAGGGCCGAGCCTCCTCGGGATCGCCAAAACTCGGACCCATGGTCATCAATCCCTGCACACGAACGTGCGGCAGATCGGCCATCCGTCGAATAAGATCCTCCGCCTCCTCCGGAAGCACGCCGGTCTTTCCGGCTTCGCGGCCGCTGTTGATCTCCACCAGCACCTCCATCGTCTTATCGAGGACCGCGCATCGCCACTCGATCTGCTCGGCCAGCACCCACGAATCCACCGTTTCGATCAAATCAAAGAGTGCGACCGCCTTTTTCACCTTGTTCTTCTGCAAATGTCCGATCAGGTGCCACTTTGCCCGTTCCCCAAGCGCCGCGATCATCGGCTCCGCTTCCTGCACATAATTGTGACCCAACGTCGTCACCCCGACGCGCAGTGCCTCCTCCACCTCATCTACCGTGCGGGATTTGGCCGCTGCGACCAAAAGCACCTCTTCCGGAAGCGTGGCTCGAATGCGGGAGAGGGACGCTTCGATCTCTCCTGGGTTCAACGCTCATCCCCCCTGCACAGCAACGCCTGTGCGCGAGCGCGACTGGCAACTGGGAACGGGTGATTGGTGAGTCGTGAATGGTGGGATGGTGGGGAGCTCTCGCCTTTTTCATGAAGCGTTTTGCATTTTCCATTTTGCATTTTACTCTCAGCCTTTTTCATCTGTTACCCAACTTCTGCCTTGATCCGCTTGAGGATCTTCATCACCGGATTTGCGCCCCGCCCAAAATAGTCGTGCAGGCGCTCGTATTCTGCATACAATTCTCGATAAACGGCCGTGTGCTCCGGGATAGGAGTGTATACATCGGGCTTGAGGTGCGCCATCTTCTGTGCCGCGTCAACGATATCGTCGTATCCGCCATGCGCTTTTCCGGCGGCCACCGCTCCGAACATGGCCGATCCCAATGCGCCGGTCTGAGGGGATGCCGCCACTTGGATCCTGCGCCCGGTCACGTCCGCATAGATCTGCATCAGCAGCTTGTTGCGCTCCGGAAGACCTCCGCACGCATAGATCTCCTCGATCGCCACGCCGCTCTCCTCGAAGGACTGAATGATCTTGTTCGTGCCAAACGCGGTCGCCTCGATGAGCGCGCGGTAGATCTCCTCCGGTTTGGTGGCGAGGGTCGCGCCGAGCAGCAGTCCGGTCAAATCCACATCGACCAGAATGGAGCGGTTTCCGTTCCACCAGTCCAAGGCCAACAGGCCGCTCTGGCCGACCTTAAGCAGTGAAGCTCTTTCCTCGAGAAACGCGTGTATGTCCATCCCCTTTCCCCGAGCCTCCTGCTCATACGCCTCGGGCACGCCGTTTTCCACAAACCACGCAAAAATATCCCCCACTCCGGACTGCCCGGCTTCGTATCCGAATAATCCCGGGAGTATGCCGTCCTCCACCACGCCACACATCCCCTCCACCACGCGCTCCTCGCGCCCGAGCACCATATGGCAAATGGACGTGCCCATTACCATCAGGAGCTTTCCCACATCCGTGATCGTGGCAGCCGGAACAGACACATGCGCATCCACATTTCCGATCGCCACCGGAGTCCCTTCCAAAAGACCGGTAAGCTGCGCCATCTCGGCGGTCAGTCTCCCTGCGAGCGCTCCGATGGGATGAATATTTCGGGACATCTTCTCGTCGATCACGTTTTCCAGACGAGGATCCAGCGCTTTGAAGAATTCCTTGGAAGGAAACCCCAGCCGTTTGCTCCACATCGCCTTATACCCGGTCGTACAGGCGTTCCTCGATTCCTTGCCCGTCAGTTGCAGCACGATCCAGTCCGCGGCCTCGATGAAGCGATCGGCTGCCTCATAGATCTCCGGATCTTCGTCTAATATCTGCCAGAGTTTCGAGAAGAACCATTCCGAGGAGTATTTTCCGCCGTACCGCTGGAGAAAATCCTCCCCGCGCCCCCGTGCGATCTCGTTGATCCTGTCCGCCTCCGGCTGCGCCGCATGGTGCTTCCACAGTTTGACCCATGCGTGCGGACGGCTCCGGAAGCGATCCAGCATGCACAGAGGGGTTCCCTGCGGGTCGATGGGAAGCATCGTGCAGGCCGTAAAATCCGTGCCCACACCGATCACATCTTCCGCAGCGACACCCGCCTGCCTCAACACCTCGGGAATGGTCGCCTTCAGAACTTCGACGTAGTCCGCCGGATTCTGCAATGCCCAGTCCGGCCCCAGTTTCGTCTTCCCATCCGGGAGGAGATCGTCGATCACGCCGTCCCGGTAGGGACAGACCGAGGTGGCCACCTCCTCGCCGGTGGCTACGTCCACCAGAAGGGCACGACCCGATTCGGTGCCGTAGTCAATGCCGATGGCGTATTTCCTGGACATCAGATGCTCCTTTCGTTCGTGGCAATGGATATCGTGCAGAGGGACCCTCTATAACCATTCGGGTCACAGATAGCACTGATCATAGCGCGGATGACAGGGATTCACTCCCCCGCTCGCGGGTCCCTTGGTGACACCGCGCGGCAAGTCTCTCGTTTTCGGAAAGAGGGTTGAGTTTGCTGTTCTCCAATACTCGTCTGCGCCTGCTCGATAAACGCATCCTCTTGGTTTTCCGATGAGATATTTTCCTGGCTTTTAGGCGTGCTGAATCCTTTTCCTCCAAAAATACTATTTCATTTAGGGCGCTGTCAAATGGGCAAGAGGTTTGTCTGTTAGGATTGAATCGGCGACGTAGGGCAACGTTTTCAATTTTCTGCACGAGAACAACTGCATTTTGTCATGGTAAGCGACGTGGTCTCCTCTCGTCTTTCGAACTCTTTCAGGAGGCTCCCTGGATTATTCACCGGATTGATTGATTCGCAGAAAGGCTCTACACCTGATCTCACCCCGGAGACACAGAGAACAAACAGAAAAGGCATAAGTCCGATTGCTCAGACACTTACATGGTTGCCTTTCTCCGTGCCTCCGTGGCAGATTTTCATCTTTCTACGACCAAATCAGGGCTGGGATGCTACACCCCCCCTTCGGGCTGTGTTCAAGCCTCCTCACCTCCACCCAAGGCGCATGGCAAGGAGGTGGTTGTTCTGCGGATCCTGACCGGGATACTCCCCCAACTCCTCTCCGAAGTAGGCGTAATCCAGGCTGATGAACTTCAGGTTGATCCCAAAACCCAAGCAGGGATAGCCCTGATTGAATCCGGCCCTGAGAGCCAGGATCGGCAAACTGTATTCCACACCCATGTGAATCCGGGTGAAGAGGTTCGTCCCGTCGTCGTTGAGGAAATCGTGCACTTCCGCTGTGCCCATCAACCGCGGCTGTATCCGATAAGAACCCCCGACTTTCAAATTGAAGGGGGTTCCTTCGCCGTCAATGCTGCCCAGAAAATCCTGGATGACCCCGGCGAAGACCATCCTCGAAGAAAACCGGTAGAGGACTCCGACATCCAGTCCGTACCCCGTCACGCCCTTCTTCTGTTCATCGAGCATCGTCTCCACGACTTCTCCGGCGTTCCCGGCCTCGGATGCCCTCAAGACCAGGTCGGCCTCCCTGCGGGTGATGTGCTTGAGGGCCACGCCTACGTCCAGATTTTCAAGGAAAAGTGGCTGGCCGTACCCGACTGTGGTGACCACATCCGACGTCGCAAACCCCGATACTCTGGGCTCATAGATACGCTGATCCACGATCAACCCGATTTCCGAGGTCCCGTAGACACTAACTCCGAAGTGTTTGAAGGCGATCCCCACCAAAGGGGAAAACGCGATCTTCGAAAGCTGGCCGTCTATCGGAGCGAAGTCCTTCCGGAACTGCGTCTCCTCTTCTTTTTGCAGATCGTCGAAATTCTCGAGATTCTCCTGATTGTTCTCCACAAATTCCACGACATCCAGGATCTTGTCGTTGATGCCGAAGGAGAACCCCGGAATGATGAGGTCGAAACCCTCAAACCGACTCAGCGAGGCAGGATTGTACCCGATCGCCGCCAGATCATCGGAGTTGGTGATAAACGCCCCTCCCATCGAAAGCGCCCGCACGCTGTGCCTGAACGCGGCCCGGGGAGCCGCCTCCGTTCCCTTGACGGGAGCCAGCAGTGCGAAGAGGAGCAGCAGAGACGCACACATTCCTATGTTGTAGCGTTTCATTTTTCCCTCCGTCAAAGGTTATTGGGCGGTCGGCCCGTCCGGCAGCGGATTGCCAACCTCATCCAGGACATTCTGACGGTAGTTCGGCGTGGCATCCGCGGGATGGGTCGTGCCTTTGATGGGGGTACCATCGTAGAAATTCGTGTCCTCATCGATCCGCCCGTCGCTGTCGTCGTCTATCCCGTTTATGGTCTCCTCATCAAATTCGCCGTCTCCGTCGTTATCCCTGCCGTCGTCGTACCAGTACATATTGACTATCTTGAGGAAATCGTCCACGTAATTCTTGATACTCTGCGTGTCCAACCCCTCCTCTTCCCCCCCGGACACGATCCGCTCTACAATGGCCTCAAGAGCATCCCGGCTGTCCAGTATGGAACGGATGACAAAAGAGAGCAAGGGATTGATCTTGTCCGCGCCGACGAGGGTGTCCTGAGCGGTCCTGGCGAGCAACTTGCCAGTTCCTCCCTCAAAGAAAGAAGCCACAAGATCCTCGAACCCCTCGATGGATAGATCCCCACCGGCGGCAAGCCGGGAGATATCCAATACGAAGTCGTTCTCGTCTATCACCAGGTCCCGATTGGTGTCCCTGAGCCCGAGAACCCCGCTGACTCCGGAGGCTATGGCATAGGCCACGTCAATGTCCTCGGGGCCGTATTTTCCAATGGCCCTGCCCTCGTAAATCTCCTTCAGATCCAGCGCCGCATGATAGTTGGCCTGGTAAAGTCGGGTCTTCCCGGCATTGTCCTCCTGGATGGAGAGCGTCGGATCCGGCGAAAAGAGCGGAAGATCCCCTTTATTGCTGCTGGTCATCTGGGCGGACAACTGGGTAATGCTGATCCCGGACCCCAAAACCATGGCCTTCGAGTGAAGGTAACGCGCCTCCGCATCGGTGGGATTCGCATCAATGGCCATCTGGAACTGGTCAGCGGCGTCCTCGTAATTCGCATCGTTCATAAACGCTCTGCCCTCGGAAATATAGTCGGACGCGTCATCATCTCCATGGGTCCAATCGAAGATGTTGCATCCCGCCAAAATGAGTGCTCCGAGGATCAGGAAAACCCCCATCGCTCCACTTGACATACGCGTTTTCATGCGCCTTTTCCTCCTTTCGGGGTGGACGTCCTATGCCTGCTTCGGACCAATTTGAAACAGGAGCGATCCAGTTCGCTCTTCACCTCCTTTCGGATCGGCATTCTGTTTGTCCCGCACTTCAGTAAGTTGTGTCTTATCTATTGCTTCACCCGAGGATTAGCGAAGATGCTTGCCCGGGCCCGAGCAGGGATACAAAGTGACTACCATTCCACAAAGACGAGAACACCTTCATTCACGACGGAAACCCACTGAATAACACGAGAAGAGCTGGAAACTGTTTTCCGCGAATTTCCATCGTGACGTTTTTCCCCCCGTTCCTGCCGTCCTGGTTGGAACCGAGGGAACAACTACGGCGCCAGCGTTACTTCCACCTTCAGCCCCTTCCCATCGGGCAAGGAGACATTTCGTTTGTGCGCATCGAAATCCGTCCAGTCCTTACCATTGATCCGCACGCTGGAGATCCGCACCGAGGGATCGTCCGCTGGGGAGATAAAATGGTTCCCCGGCCCGTCCAATTTGAAATGGAGCACAACCGGTTGTTTGTTCACATAGAGATTGAGATGGAGATAGTTCAGGAATCCATGCTCGATCTCGTGATAGGAGGTCTGCCACGAGGAAGCTTTCTGGCCCTCTCCGATCAACGTTCCATCGGGAGTAACCCCGATATACACGCCGCCGTATTCGTGATCTACGAAATAACGGTCGAAGAACAGTTCGCTCTTTCTGAAACGCTCCAGATACTGCTCCTCTCCAGTCAGATTGTATAGCTGAAGCTGCAGGAAGCACCCGTAAATCTGGATCCACCACGAGACATCCTGGTGGGCCAGCGGACGATGCGGTAACGCTTTCTCCACGAGGTTGAGCCATCCCCCGCGCTCGGAATCCCATCCGAATTGACACAGCTTATCGCCCACTGCCTTGCCCGCGTCCCGATAGCGCTCGTCTCCGCTCTGATGATAAAGACGCAGAAAAAAGAGCGCGGCCGTTGAGTTGGCCCCAAGATAGATCGTTTCTATCCCGTTCTCCATATAGGGCGTATAGTTCCATTGTCGATCGAATCCGGTCGGATACCCGAGAATCCAGCCCTCCACCGGATCCATCATCTTATCTATGCTCAGATCGGCAAGGTGTTCCGAGAACCGCAGCACCTCCGGGTCCTGGGTCGCCAGAATGAGATTGGGCATCAGCGAGCCCTGACCGTAGTGCGAGTGCTTGGCTTTGAGCCAATCCCGGACGCTCAAATCCCGGTCCAGGCCCATGTAATACCCATCGAACTCTTCATCGTGGGCTTTCGTTTTGAATATCTCCACGGACCGGAGCACGTGGGAGAGCGCCCGCTCATCCCCGGTTGCCAGATAGTATTGGGTGAGTCCTACGTTGGAATAGAGCTGCGTGGGCGCGTCTTTGGTCGTTCCTATCGGCTCCCCGGTCTGACTGATGCTGCTGAACCATCCGCCGTATTCCTTGTCCCAGCCGTATTCCAAGAGATAGTCCACTGCTTTGCGAGCCACGTCGATATACCTGTCTTCCCCGGAGAGCAGATAGGCCGAGGAGAAACTGAAAATCTGGCGGCTGATCATCGGCGGCAGTTTGTCCCAGGGCGGCACGGGCTGCCACTGACGGGACAGATTCATGTAGAATCCCCCGTGCTCCTCGTCCCTTACGTGATCATACCAATGCGGCATCAGATCCACAAGGACTTGATTACGCCAGAACTCCCCGTCCATAAGCTTCATGCCCGTTTCCTTTTCTGCCATCAATGCATCTCCTCTCTCAGTGTCAAAAAAGCGCTCTCAAACTCCAGAACACGAACACACAACAGCAAGACAACCCGATGGACTGCACTGGAACTCGCTCACCGCTCGCATACAGGTCTCCATCTGATCGCGATTTCGAATGATTTCGGATTGGGAACCACGATAGCCCAACTCAGCGCCATCGTGCCATTTCCCGCTCATCGATCCCTCAAGCCCCAAACCTTCCCTTCGAGGCTTCGTATTCCTCCCACAGCTCTCTGGGAAATCGGTTGCCGAACAGTTTGAAAAACTTCTCGATATCCGCAAGTTCCTCTTTCCATTCGGACGGAACCACGGAAAGGAGTTCCCCTATCGTCTCCGGGGACAGATCCAGTCCCGTCATGTCCAGACTGTCCGGCCTGGGGATCCAGCCTGCAGGCGTCCATGCCGCATCGGCCTTTCGCTCACACCGCTCTAAAATCCACTCGATCACCCGCAGATTATCGCCAAATCCCGGCCACAAGAAGTTCCCTTGCGCATCCTGGCGGAACCAGTTTACGTGAAAGATCTTCGGCGCCTTTTTCATCTTTTTTCCCATATCCAACCAGTGCCGGAGATAGTCGGCCATATTATACCCGCAGAATGGACGCATCGCCATCGGATCACGGCGCACCTCGCCCTGTTTGCCGTATTGTGCGGCCGTACGCTCGGATGCCATCGTGGCGCCCACATACACCCCATGCCGCCAACTGAACGCTTCGTAGACCAGGGGCGCCAGATGCGCGCGACGCCCCCCGAAGATCAGCGCGGAGATCTTGACCCCGTGGTGATGTTCCCACCGTCGGGATATCGAAGGACACTGGGCGGCTGGGGTGGTAAAGCGGGCGTTCGGATTCGCCCCCAAAACCGGTTTTCCATCTGCGTCTTTGGTTCCAGGTTTCCAGGGATTCCCCTTCCAGTCCGTTCCCTCTGCGGGAGGTGCGCCTTCCCCGTCCTCCCACCAGACCCCGTTGTCCTTCGTGTGCAAGACGTTGGTGAAGATCGTGTTTTTTCTCACGGTCCGGAAGGCATTGGGATTGGTCTTCATGTTGGTTCCCGGAGCGACTCCGAAGAAGCCCGCCTCCGGGTTGATCGCCCACAAGGCACCGTCCGTGTCGACCCGCATCCAGGCAATGTCGTCTCCCACGGTCCAGATCCGGTATCCCTTCACCTTGAGTCCCTCCGGCGGAATCAGCATGGCCAGGTTCGTCTTGCCACATGCGCTTGGAAAAGCGGCAGCCACATAATCCACAATGCCTTCGGTGTTCTCCACACCGAGGATCAACATATGCTCGGCAAGCCATCCCTCTTTCCAGGCCAGAAAGGAGGCGATGCGGAGCGCGAGACATTTTTTTCCGAGCAGCACGTTCCCCCCGTACCCCGAACCCACGCTCCAGATCGTGTTGTACTCCGGGAAATGGAGGATCAGGCGCTTGTCGAGCTCGCGTTCCGCCTTACCGTGGAGACATCGGGTGAACTCCCCATCCTCCCCAAGCTGCTCGAGTACCTCCGTTCCGACGCGCGTCATAATCAGCATGTTGAGCACCACGTAAATGCTGTCCGTCAGCTCGACGCCTATTTTGCTGAATGGCGATCCCACGGGGCCCATCGAGAAGGGAATCACATACATGGTGCGTCCCTTCATCGACCCGCTGAATATCTTTCCCGCCTTCCGATAGCCATCCACCGGACTCATCCAGTGATTGATCGGGCCGGCGTCCTCTTCCTTTCGCGTACAGATATAGGTCAGATTCTCGGTTCGCGCCACGTCGTTGAGCGCTGTCCGGTGGTAGGAACAGCCAGGCCATTTCTCCTGATCAAGCTGAATGAGTTCCCCGGTGGAAAAGGCTTCCTGTTCGAGTTGTGTTTTTTGTTCCTGTGAGCCGTCTATCCATACTACGTTGTCCGGCTCGCACATGGCGGTCATCTCATCGAGCCATTCATCTAGTCTCAAGTGTTCGCAGGCCATCCGGTTCTCCTGTAGCGAAAAACGCAAAACCTGAAGTGTGACAAGGAATTGTCCTCTGTTTCACGTTTCAGCCTTCACGTAGCTGGGTTGGAGGGTCAATGTGGCTTCTCCAGGATCTGCTGAAGCATTTTGTATGCTTTGCTTTTGAGGCCCTCATACCGGCCTTCTCCATATACGTTGTGAAAAATCTTGAGCATGTCCTCGCAGCCATTGAAGATTTCCTGCTTCGCCAAAAGGAAGAGATCCACAAGCGCAGCCGGCACCTCGTCCCCATATCTGTCTTCTGTTCCCTCGTTCACATAGAAGCGAAACCGGACGCGCATGCCTTTTTTCCCTTCGTGATCCGCCCCGATCACGACGTCGCGATCGTCTTCCAGTCTGTAGGCCAAGATGCGCTTGAGCAGCGCGCTGGTGTATCCAAAGTGCATCCAACAATAGAAGGTGCCGAGAATCTCCACAACGAAAAGATCGAAGCAATCTCCCAGGAGCGCATCCACATCCGATGTACCCACCTTCTCGAGCACAAATCCGCCGTTCCGAAACTCTCCGTGAGGATAGCGCGACGTCACGCGGCGCTCCTCATCCGGTCTCAACGCCGACAGGGAGCCAAAGAGGAAATGAGGCTCCTCTTCAAGGAACTCCGCACATCCGTCCTCCTGCTCAGTGCCCATTTCCGAAAACAAAGCCGGGATTTCTTCCGCAACATGAGCTCTAAGCGCCGCCCGTTTCTCTCGCTCCGCCTTCAGGGACTCCGGGTCCACCGCCACCTCCAGGATCCGTTTTTCCACCAAGGGACGGTATCTCACGAAATCCTCGGGCAAGGACGCTTCCTCTTGCTGGTTCACCTCTGTCGCATCCTCGACGATCGCTCGGGCCGCGAGAAAAGAAACTTCCTCCAAATGGGCACACCCATCTCTTTCGACTCCTTTATGAGGCCCAAGAACTCCCGTTTTCCCATGCCATGCAAAGCAGCGAAATTTTTGATGGCCCCTTGCATCTCATACAGGTCTATCAAGAACGAAAACGCCTGTATCTTTCCGCGTTCCAACTCCCACGTCATAAAGAGCTGCTGCTGCGCTCCTAGCACATTGAGATCGGATGCATAGGCTTTGTGGAAGACGTTCTGTTGGATCGCTTTTGCAAACCGGTTTTGGGGTTCGACGCCCTTCCGCTTCAACTCCTCCAACGCGCGCGCCGCTTCTGCGCGCACTTGTTTGTCCGAAGCCATCTCCGAAAATGCCAACAGAAAGTCCGCGACGCCCGATGTCGCCCTTTCTGTGCAGGATTGGATAAAATGAAGAAATACGCCGACTCCATCAACCGTTTGCTCGCGAATCTCGTCCACCAGCAGCATTAGCTCCTGAAGTTCATCCGCGCCGCCAACTGCTTTCACGTCCTCGATGATTCGATCAAGCGTCCGCTCCAGAATCGCATCCGCAGCGTCTTGGTCCCCGGGGCCAAGAGCAATGAGCGGATGCTTCATATCAATCTCCTCGCCCAATCCTTCGAGAAGCGAAAGTGCGACCATTTTCGCTCCGAGTGCCTTCTCCGGCGAATGGACGATCGCCCATAGTCTGCTTTTGTCTTCCTCTTCAACGATAACACCCAAGGCCCAGAGGATGGCGCCCTCGCAGCCCGAAGACCATTTATCCAGGCGACTGAAAAGCTCCGCCTTCACCTCTTTTGGATACTGATCCAAGAGGGCATCCAATTCTTCATCCGCATCGTCATCGGTCCGTTGTCCATGTTCAACGTGGTCGAGAAGTGTGTTCAGTTTGCTTCTCACGAGCAGACGATAATTCACGTTTGTTGATTGGCTTGGATTCTTCTTCTTTCTTTTCTTCTTCGGCATTCCATCCTCTCCAAAGAAACGGCGCGGTGATCAGCGATGGAGAGACCAGGTTGTCGCTTTCCGCTTTCGGGCCAGGATTTCTCTGATCCCCGTTTCCTTCAGCCTCCCCCTCGCATCAGGCGCGCCTTGACTGTGTCCAGTCGAAGCACTTCCTGCTCGATCCGGGCAGTTTCGAATCCGATCCTCGTCCGCATGAGATCCAAACCAAGATTTCCCGCCGCGCCCAGATGCGTCCGAGAGCGAATATTTGCCACCGGATCCTGGTTCTCAAGCCCATCCAGACGATGGGCCACCTCCCGGTAGGCATCGCGGAAGGGCATCCCGTCCGCAACGAGACGAAGCGCTTCGTCTGCGGCAAACAATTCCGGGGTGAACGACTCTGCCAGCACCTCCGGGTTCACCTGAAGCCGATCGAAGATCAGCCGCACCACCTTCAGGCAGGACTCCGTGGTATCCAACGCTTCCATCAGCGGTTTTTTCGTGTCCTGGAAATCCCGGTTGTATCCAGACGGCAGATTGCGGAGGATCATAATCATCTGAAAGAGCCGGGAGACCACGCCCGCGGATTTGGCCCGCACGAGCTCGAGCGGATCCGGATTCCGCTTCTGGGGCATGATGCTCGAACCGGGGCAGGTTTCCTCCGGCAAGGTGAAATATCCGAACTCCGGGATGCTGAACAGGATCAGATCGTTGGAGAGTTTGGAGAGATCCTCCGTCAGCTGCGACAGGGCAAAGAGGACCATCGTCTCGATCTTGCCCCGGCTGTTGTTGGCGTAAAGCACGTTGTTCTGCACCCGGTCAAAACCCAACAGATCACTGGTAAGCTGCCGGTCGATGGGAAGCGGCACGCCGTAGCTCGCCGCCGAACCGAGGGGACATTGATTGTTCAGATCATACACGGCACACATAAGCGCCAGGTCGTCCAACAGCGACTCGGCAAAAGCGCCGGCCCACAGACCGACCGAAGAAGGCATGGCCCGCTGGGTGTGGGTGCGTCCGGGCATCGGGACATGTTGGTGGATCTGGGCAAAATCCGTCAGCGTATCCGCCAGGTTGATGATCTCCGTCTCCACCGAGAGCATGCGCGCTCTGGTATAGATCCGGGTGTCCACCAGCACCTGATCGTTCCGCGACCGGGCCGCGTGGATCTTCTTGCCGAGATCCCCGAGTTTGCGGGTCAGCGCGTTCTCGACGGCCGTGTGCACATCCTCGTCCTCCCGTTTGATCTCGAAATCCCCGATTTGGCTCTCCCGAAGAATTTGCAGAAGCGCCTCCCGGAGCGCCCGGAATTCCTCTTTCGTGAGCACCCCGATATCGGAGATCATCTCAGCGTGCGCGATGCTTCCCAATACATCCGCCTCGATCAGCGCCCGGTCCAGAAGGTAATCCTCCCCTACTGTAAACTGCTCGATCTGGGCATCCAGATCGGTTCCTTTGTCCCACAATTTAGCCATGATGTCCTTCCGAGAAATGCAGGGCCTCCACAAAAGCACAAGGGGCCTTCATCCACCTTCATGTCTCAGGTCCTGAGAATTCCCGTTCCTATGCTGTGTGAAAGGCTGAAGCCTGAATTCCCGGGAGGGAAAAGGTTTCCCTCGAGTTTGATGCTTAGGGAGGACTCCAATTATCAGCCACAAGAGCCGCATGGCCTACCCCGAGTCTTCATCCCGGGATTTCTCCCTGCGATCTTGGCAGGCTCTGCCTCAACCGTCCCCATTTTGACATCCTGAGTACCGCAGCGCACGGATCGGCATTCCGACGCAGAGGCGCAGAAGCGAGATGACGAAGGGATTCTTGGTGCCCCCGTGCCAATGTCCCTGGCGCGTGCTTCTCCTAATAATAAGGAAAAAAGGAGGAAATGTAAAGAGGTTTTTCCAGAACGAGTTACCCGGGAAGTGAAAAGCCCGTATATTCCAGGAAGAGGGACTTCAAAACCACAAAAAAGGGACAGAAAGTAGCCGGAGAGAAGCTTGGGGATCAAAGCTCCCCGCTTGTCCTTTCCGTCTCCTTCGTGCCCCTTATCCCGGCTTGCCCTCAAACCCTGTGCTCAGTAGTTGTCCGCCGCGATCTCGTAGTGGGCCTGGGGATGCGCGCACGCGGGACAGATCCTGGGCGCTTCGGTCCCTTCGTGCACGTATCCGCAATTGCGGCAGCGCCACCGGACAGACTTATCCCTCTTGAAAACTTTGCCCTGCTGCACATTTTTCAACAACGCCAGATAGCGCTTTTCGTGCTCCTCCTCCACCTCACCCGTCTCTTTGAACACGCCCGCGATATCGGGGAATCCCTCCTCCCGGGCGATCTTCTCAAAGTCCTGATACATCTGCGTCCACTCGAAGTGTTCTCCCTCTGCAGATGCCTTGAGATTGGCCTCGGTATTCCCGATCACGCCCGCCGGATACGAGGCCACGATCTCCACTTCCCCGCCCTCCAGGAACTCGAATTCCCGCTTCGCGTGGGCCTTCTCGTTGTCCGCAGACTCCTCGAATATCGCCGCAATCTGCTCGTATCCCTCCTTACGGGCCACCTTGGCAAAGTAGGTATACCGGTTCCGGGCCTGAGACTCCCCAGCAAACGCGGTGAGCAGATTCTTCTCCGTCTGGCTGCCTTTCAGTCCCATTTTTCTCCTCCTATGGCGTTTAGGGTTTCTCGAAAAGACCGCCTAAAAGGCAATCCTGAGCTTGCCGCCCGGGCGTGCCGGGACGCATCATTCGGATCATATCAATTATCGGACAGCACGTTTTCGTCGTATTCGGTTTCCAAGCGGAGTTTGTGTCTGGCTTCCTCCTGAGCCAACACCGCAAACAAATTCTTCAGTGCGCTTTCGTCGGTGTGGGTTGCCAAATCCAGATAGAACTGCTGGGCCCTTCCCTCGCGCTTCGTCGCCAGGATCAGCGCATCCTGGTAGTCCATGTCGGGACTGAATGCCACATCAACCAGGTAATCGCTGATCTTCAGATCGCGCACCGGAGCGAGGAGATGGGTTTGCAGATGCCGCGGGTCCAGCCCTTTGAGCATCGCCTCGTGCTTGCGTTCCTCCCCGGCCAGATCGAGGAACATGGTGCGCAGGTTCGCCCTGTCCGAAAGACCACTCGCCCACACATAGAATTCGGCCGTTTCCTGCTCCTTCTCGATGGCGAAGGCGAGGATCGCTTCGATGTTTGCAAATTCCATTTTTTTCTCCCAGAATGATGGCATCGAAATGGGGTGGGCAAAAACGGGGAGGAACGACTGGACCCCGAGGGGGAGACCCGCACTGCTTCTCTTCCCGCTCCCGAAGCGTTCTTGGAACCCTCTTGTGAGACATGCGGGCGATTACCCCGTTCTTATCTTCTGCGCGATCGTTTTCCCAAATTCGGTGCACTGCTGCAGATCGCTCTGGTCCGGAGCGTAGCTGATGTTGAGCTCCGGTTGGACAAGCTCTATTCGGGCAGCCTCCAATTCCGCCGCGACGGCTTGGGTGGCGCCTCCCGCCCATCCGTAGGATCCAAAGACGGCCCCGATCTTCTTTTTGGGTCTGAGGCCCTTCAGATAGGTCAGAAAGGCCGCAACCGTGGGAAACATCCCGTTGTTGAGTGTGGGAGAACCCACCACGATCGCCTTGGCATCGAGCACGTGGCGGATGATCTCGCTCCGATCGGAAAGCGACAAGTTATAGAGCCGGACCTCGACGCCTTCCTCCCCGATCCCTTCCGAGATGGCTCGGGCCATCCTCTCCGTGCTGCCCCACATGGTATCATAAGCCACCACCGCCTTCGGCTTTGCTTCGCCGCTGGACCACGACCGGTAGCAGGGGATGATGCGATCCAGGTGCGTCCGCCAAATGATCCCATGACTTGGCGCAATCACCTCGATCTCCAGCCCCGCCAGCGCATCCAGGGCTTTGTCAACCGGATTGCCAAAGGGCATCACGATGTTGGCGTAGTATTTGGCAGCCTCCGGATAGACGACTTCCCACCCGACCTCGTCGTCGAAGCGCGCGGAGGAGGCCAGATGCTGGCCGAACGCATCGTTGGAGAACAGGATCCGATCGTGAGGCGAATGCGTCACCATCGAGTCCGGCCAATGGACCATCGGCACCTCCACGAACGACACCTGCCGGCATCCAAGATCCAGTGACTCTCCGGTCTTCACGATGCGGAAGGGCCACTCGGACTGGTAATACCGGGTCAGTCCCTTCCGGCCTTTTTCCGTGGCCACGATCGTGGCCTTCGGCGCAGCCTTGACAAGCTCGGGCAGCGCACCCGAATGATCCATCTCCACATGGTTGGAGATCAGATAGTCTATCTTCGCGGGATCCACCACGCATCGTATGCGTTCGATCAACTCCTCCGCAAACGGGCGCTTCACCGTATCCACAAGCGCGATCTTCTCGTCCACAACGAGATAGGCGTTATACGTCGAACCCGATGGCGTGCGAAATCCATGGAAGTTTCTCAGATTCCAGTCCACGGCACCCACCCAGTAAACACCGGGCTTGATTTGAACGGGCTTCATCTGACCTCCTGTTTGACCGCAGCACACCAGGAAATGCTTCGAAAAGTTAAAATGAAGAACGCAAAGCGAAAAATGAAAAACGGACCCCGTCGCCAGGCATGTTATCTCCTGCATTTTGCGTTTTGCATTCCACATTTTACTTTGGTTGGGCGGTCTCTATCCTCCTGGGCCGTTCCCATCCATTCAAGCCGCACCCAGCCGCTCTTTCTTGAACTGAGAAAGCTGACGCAAGTGGGATTTCTCCTCCTGCACCAGCGTGTCGATCGTCTCATACTCCGAGTCCGGAACCAGATTCTTCATCTCATACAGGAAGAGAATGGAGTCCTTCTCGAAGCCGATGGCCACGGTCAAGGCCTCCAGGTCGTTTTCCACCTTTCCGGCCATCTTCCGGACCACCGCATCGGTGGTAAACACCCGCTCATCGGCCAGGGCCTTCATATACAGATCGTATTCCCCGGGATAGCTCTCCACCGGCAGATAGCCCTTCAGGGCGTTACGCAGCTTCTCAAAGATCCCCTGATGCCTCTTCTCCTCCCCTTCCAGGTAGTGGGACAGCTTCCGCACCGCCTCCTCCTTGGTGGATTCCCCCAACGCGTGATAGAAAGCCGCCCCGTTCTTCTCGATCTCGATGCAGAGGTCCGCGACCTCGCTTCCAGAAAACAGGATTCCCATAGCGTGCTCCTTTCCGAGTGACGAAAACGCCCAACACCGGACAAACGACAGCGGACAGCGAACACAGTTAAGATAGTCTACGCCCTCTGCGTTGTCAAGTACTATCTGCTTTCCTCTTCTCAATTGTTTCGGGACACACAGCGACTTCTACGCCATCCGACGGGGAACGGCTCACACCGTGATCTCCATTCCTTGACAGACCGCAAAACACTCCGGGCTTGCGTCCTTTCCCTGCGTGAGGCGCCGGCAGTCCCGAACCATTTCGTCCACCCCCTGATCGGTGCGGTCCTGATTGTGATGAAACAATCCGAATCTCCTTACGTTCGAATCGATCGCCAGCCTGAGCGCGTCTTTATACGCACTGTGCCCCCATCCCGCAGTCAGCTTGTATTCCTCTTCTCTATACTCCGCATCGTGTATCAAAAGATCCGCTCCGGAGCAAAAGGCCCGATAATCCGAAAAACCGAGTCCGCCGGGATGCTCGAAAGTCAGTTCATTATCGGTTAGGAAGACAAAGGTTTTGCCCTTTTCAACGAATTTGTATCCTATGCCCTGATTGGGATGATTGAGCAAAATGGGGATCACTTCCAGCGACTTTATGGAGAAAGGATGTTCACATGCGTCCTGGTGGTAGGTAAGTTCCGCTTTGATGTCCCTGAAATCAACGGGGAAGTTGGGTGGACTCATGATGGTCGAAATCATCTTCTTTACCGATTCCTGGGCAAACGGACAGCCAAACATCTCTATGGCCGTTCCGTCCACATAGATCGGCTTGAAGAACGGGAATCCCAAAAGGTGATCCCAGTGAGCATGCGTAAATATCATACTGTAGTTGCGCCGATTCTCCTGGAGAAGTTGGTTCCCCAATCTTCGGATGCCCGTACCGGCATCGATGATGATGATCTCATCCTCCTCCGTTCTGATCTCAATACAGGTGGTATCTCCACCGTATTTCAGGTACTCTTTTCCTGAAACAGGGATAGATCCTCTAGCCCCCCAGCATCGGATGAGCATGGCTTGTCCTCCTTACGTTTTCAGCGAACAAGAAGTGGGTGCATCGCTTGTCCACCTGCGCGGTCGCGCTCTTGTCATCATCTACCAGCTAGCCGCAGAAAAACACCACCGGATGGGGCAGCTTCTCCGGCTTTGCTGATGGGCGCACCGAAATCCCGGCCTCAATCCCCGAAACCGGTTCCTACGGACCGGGCTGCACGGATCAGGATATGGTCGACGGGCACGGTGCGAAACTTGCCCGACACCTCCACGATCGGCACCGAACCTATCTTTCCATCGCGCTCGACAACGACCCGTCCGAA